>NZ_CP017689.1:2765417-3130835 GCF_001831495.1 Thalassotalea crassostreae | reverse complement strand
ATTATATTTCGATTAGATTTATTGCTTTAATTTAGATATTGCCAGTAAATTACAAATTGACGTTGCTCTGTACGAGTTGGATACATATTACTGTAAAATTGTAACTAATCAGAGTGTTTGTAACATTCAAGCAAGGGCTGTTAAAAATTTGTATCGAAGACTTCAACTAAAAAGCTAGCTACCTAGGTAGCTAGCTTTGTTGTTTATATCAGTCGTTCTAGAATTGGTAAGAAGTGCTTACAAAGAATGATCTGCCGATAACGTCATAGACACTTGGTACGGTATTCATATCATTACCATTCGGAACTTCTTCAGGCTCTTGGTCTAGTAGATTTTTCACGCCACCATTTACTGACCAATTGTCACTTAAGAAATAAGATGCTGAAACATTGTGATAAACCACGTCGTCAGTTTTAAATGGTGTACCCCATGCATTACCTTCCATACCTTGGATAAATTGGGCACTGTATTGTAAATTCAAATCATCGCTAAGCGCTGCGTTTACAGTTAACATCGATTTAAGTTCTGAGTAGCCGCCAATATTACCGTCAATTTTACCCGTATAATCAATACCGTCTTGTTCAAACTCTAATAAGTAGGTTGTATCTAACATAACTTTGAAAATATCGAAACTATAACTAATATTCCAATCTATGCCACTGGTCTTTTGCTCACCAATATTGGTTAGTGCAGCAGTCATATTAGATAAGTCGCCTTCTGGAGTGATATTAATCACGTTACATGCTTCGATATCGCCAGCATGACAATTATCCATGTTAGCTTGCACGTCGACACGTGAGATAGCATCGTCGATATTAAACTTCCAGTAGTCTACCGTTGTTGATAGCCCTTCAGTTACTTCCCATACAGCACCAAATGTAAATGATTCACTTTCTTCAGGTTGTAAGTCTTCATCACTGGTGTAATTTACAAGTTTTTGTTGATCTTGCTCGCTAATATCTAACCATGGCGACGTTAGATAATCATATGAGCCTGTGTTACCGCCGTATAACTCACTAACACTTGGCGCTCTGAAACCAGTAGCAGCCACACTTCGAAGCATAAATGTATCGGTAAAGCTGTATGTTGCACCCAATTTCCATGTCGTTGCGCCACCAAATGTAGAGTAGTCGTCGTAACGAAGAGCTGCTTCAACAGCAAGCTGTTCAGTCACCGGAACAGATATTTCAGAGTATACAGAGTTTACTGTGTAGTCGCCGTCTGTTTTATCTTGTTGCGCTGCTGTACTGTCACCTTGTTGAGTAACCAAATCTGGTGTGTAGTAGCCGCTTTCATATCGAGATTCAACACCGAAAGCGTAACCAATATCGTTTTCTGCAATACCTGAATAACCAGCAGTTAATGTAAGTTGTTCATTACCTCCTTTGTTTTTCTCGGTATATAAAATATCATTTGCTTGTAAAAAGGCTTGGTCCACTTCTTCTGGAGAAAACCAAATATCTTTATTCGCCATGTCCGAAATACTATTGGTCATGTTTGTGCCGTGAACAGAATTTGCAACTTCGTCTTTAGACTCATTACGACCGTAAGTTGCTGAGATGTCCCAAGAGTCATCGTTTTCTAAGTAACCAGATAGCGCCGCAGAAACACGTAAAGTGTCTGTTTCTTGGCTATATACGCGCGGCCCTGCACCAGTCATTCGACGTTTATATTGTAGCTTGCCGTTGGTATATTCTTTTTCTTCAAATTGATCTGTTATTGATGAGTCTAAGGCATCGCCTTCAATCCAAACATTTGCAGGTTGTGGTGCCATTTGTTGATCTGATTCACGGCGTGTGTACATCGCATCAACACTCAATTCTGTATCGTCTGCAACCTCTTTATTGAAAGATGTGAATAGGCTGTATAAGTCATTTGGTGTTTGGGCATAACTGTCTTTGGTGTAGTCATAGCCGTTAAAGTCATATTTATCACCGAAATTACCATCGGCATCAGGAGCTCGATTTCCTAATGTTCCACCTGGAATATATGACGACTGACCTGCAGGTACAAAATCACGATCTGATTGAATTACATCCCCACGAGTTGAAAATTGTAAGCCAACTACCAAATTACCACCGGCTACTTCACGGCCATGCAAAATACTTACGCCGGCTGTCTCACCGTCACCTTCACCTGTGATACCGGCATCAAGTGTTAGTTCAGTACCTTCATAATCTGTTTTAGTTATAATATTTACAACACCGGCAATGGCATCTGAGCCATAAACTGCCGAAGCACCGTCTTTAAGGATTTCAATGTTTTTAATCATTGAAACAGGAATAGTGTTTAAGTCAACTGAAGAGTCTGCACCTGTTCCTGAGGCAACCATACGGCGACCGTTTAATAAAACTAAGGTTCTTTGCACACCCATACCACGAAGGTTCACTGTTGCTTTACCACCTGAACCATTATTTGAGGTAGCACCTAAGCTCATTCCTGCCGCTGTTGGTTGTACATTTAAAATTTCTTGTACCGACTGAAAGCCGCCACGTTTAATATCATCTGCAGAAATAACAGTTACTGGAGATGCGGTTTCCATATCTGTGCGGTTAATACGAGAGCCTGTAACTTCGATGCGTTCTACATCAGAATCAGCTATTGAGTCAGCGGCAAGGGCTAAAGGAGAAGTCGTTGTTGTTGCCATAACGATTGCGATTGCGATTGTATTTTTCTTAAACATAATTTTATTCCCAAGTAACTTTTTGTGTTGTTTTAGTTATTGCTAACTTGGGTTCATCTTAAGGAAAGAATGTAATGTGATGGAACAATAGGTAACAATTGCGATACCGGTGTTAATTGTATGTGAGCTAACCTTTTATTTAGTTATAAGTTGTTGATTTATAAGGTTAATGATGAGGATGGTGTTAATGGTAGATTAATACCTTAATGCGGTTGAAAATCTTGTTGTTGCGAGCCACTAAAAAAATGCTTTAGTAAAACTTATTTAAATCAGAGGTTTAGCGTTTTGGCAGGCTTTTTTAGCAATTAAACTAAGATTTTTGAGTAAATTAAGGGAATGGTTAAAACGAATACAGAATGTTACATCTTTTTGATTAATTGAATGGCTAATTCACTGCTATAAATGTGCTTTAAGCATTGTTTTGGGCTTCTTAGTGGTATTAAAAAGCCCGAAAAATCGGGCTTTTTATGTAGGTAAGAGTAATAGAGACTAATTAATATTTAGAATCTTTTTTATCATAAGTTGGTTTAGTGTGGTGTTTACCAACTTTCTCAGCGACTTCTTTTGGCATGTATTCTTCATCATGTTTTGCCAATACTTCGGTGGCTTCAATTGTTGTTGGGTCAATTAGAATACCTTGCGCAACAATCCCTTGCCCTTCACGAAATAGATCCGGCAATATGCCATCATATTTAACCGTTACTAATGGCCCAGTATCGACTAACTTAAATGCTACCTTTAAGCTTTCTTGATCTCGTTTTACAGTACCTGTAACGACAAGACCACCGACACGAATGCGCTGACCTACTTGCGGTTTAAGACCCGTTTTTTCATGACCTTCAACAATTTCAGTTGGCGTATAAAATACATCTACTGTTTGTTCTAATGCATATAGGGTCATGCCAATAACAGCAACGACACCAGTTAAAATTGAAATAACAACGGTTAATCGTTTTTTACGACGAGGATTCATACTACTTTCCTTCTTTACGTTTAAGAGCAGCTTGTTTTAACTTCTCTTCGCGTTGTGAACGCTTTCTAACTTTCTTTAATACTTTGGCTTCCATGGATAGTGAGTTTATCGTCAAGACAATCAATAAAGTGGCGGTAAAGCCATAGGATAACCAAACAAAAAAACCGTAACCGCCCATGGCGATAAATTCTGCGAATGATGAAAATGCCATTACTTAGCTCCTTGTTTATTGGCGATTGCTTTAACCCAAGGTCGCATCGAATTTCTTGCTAATATCTCAGCTTTGAAGCGATAACAGAATAAAGAAGCAACCATAAACGCAAAACCAAAAAAGCAAATAACAAAAGGGATCAACATATCGGTAGACATTGACGGCTTTTCAAACTTTGAAATGGTCGCACCCTGATGCAGAGTATTCCACCATTCTACGCTGTAATGAATAATTGGTAAGTTGACTACACCGACTAGAGCTAAAACACTTGCGGCTTTTCCGGCTAAGGCTTTGTCTTCAAATGCATTTTGCAATGCAATTACGCCTAAATATAAAAACAATAAAATTAATTCAGAGGTAAGACGAGCATCCCAAATCCACCAGGTTCCCCACATAGGTTTACCCCAGGCAGCACCTGTAAATAATGCAATGGCAGTAAATACTGCGCCAATTGGTGCTAACGCCGAAATTGAGGCTTCTGCCAGTTTTAATTGCCAAACTAAAGCAGATAGTGCAGCAATAGCCATACCTAAATAAATACCCATGCTAAGCATGGCCGCAGGGACGTGTAGATAAAATATTCGAACACTTTCGCCTTGTTGGTAATCCGATGGCGAATAGGCAAGAGCAAAAAACAACCCAGTGATTAGTAATAAAGCACTAATGACATTAAACCAAGGGATCAATTTACCGCTAAAGTGATAAGACACTTCTGGGTTTGCGTATGGATGAAGCCATTTCCACATATTAATTTGTACTCACTTTTAAAGCTGAACTAACGGCAAAAGGTGCCAAAGTTAATGAACCAAAAAACAATGCTGCGATTATAGCAAGTTGACCATTGTAAGGCATATTCATACTTGCTGAATCCACGGCGCTGGTCGCAAATATTAATACTGGTATATATAAAGGCAGTACGAGTAAACTCAATAGCACGCCACCTTTTTTCAAGCCAACAGTTAATGCCACGCCAATTGCACCTAACAGACTTAATATTGGTGTGCCCAATAATAAAGTTAACATTAAGGCTAAATAACTGTCTTGATGTAGATTAAGTAATACACCTAACAGCGGGGCAATAATAATTAATGGTAACCCAGTAATTAGCCAGTGTGCGAAAATCTTAGCTAGCACTAAAATAAAGGTCGGGCATGGACTCAACAACATTTGCTCTAAAGAGCCATCCTGATGGTCATTCTTAAACAATCGCTCAAGCGACAATAATGTTGATAATAGTGCGGCTACCCAAATAACCCCTGGTGCGATTTTCATCAATGTGTTTGATGCTGGACCTATACCTAAAGGAAATAATGACACAACGATAATAAAAAATAGCAAAGGATTAACGATGTCGTCGCGGTGGCGAATGGCGATGGTTAAATCGCGTTTAAGTATGGTTAGAAATGCTTGTCGGTAAGAAATAGCCATAACAGACCCTAAACAAACTGGTGTTCAAGTACGATTTTTTCGAAATCAGTACTGTTTAGTGAAAGATCTTGGTGGGTTGTAAGAATTATGGCGCCACCGTTTTTTACATGCCTTAAAAACAATTGTTCAAGCTTTTTTACACCAGTTTTATCAATAGCAGTAAATGGCTCATCAAGGATCCAAATTTTTGCCTTCGACTCAAATAACCGAGCAAGAGCGATGCGACGATGTTGACCTGCACTTAAGTGACCTGCCATAGCGTCTTCAAAACCGTATAGGTCAACTTCAGATAATGTCTTTTCGCAGTCATCAATATTTAAGCCATGCAGTTTAAAATAGAAATCTAAATTCTCGCTACTGGTCATTTCACCTTTAACGCCAGGTAAATGACCGAGAAAAAGTAAATCACTGTGAAATTCTTCGCTGCATTTATTGATAGCAATGCCGTTATAGTGAATATCGCCACTGTATGGCTGAGTTAAACCCGCTAAAATACGTAATAAACTCGTTTTACCACTGCCATTTGCACCTTCAATTTGTAATATGTCACCGGCGCTAATTGAAAACGACAAATCATCAAACAATAACCTGTCTTCTCGAATACACGTGAGTTGCTGTGCCGATAATAATGCAGTGCTATCTGTAGCCAATCTTTTGCCTATATTAGGATGATAATTGATGTCGATTCTACTTGTTTGTTTGGTTAATAAAAAGTAAAAGCGTTATTTTTCTGAAATATTTTAACTGCTTTTTCAACAGAATTAATATTTTCGGCTCTTTGGCTAAATTAAATGAAGATAGATGAATGAAATGTAAAAATTTTTGTTTCTGTTATCTGTGGTATCTGGGTATACTATGTGCCATTAAAAGTAGACTATTATTTGCCAGTTTTTATTAATATAAATTGGCCTCGGAGCGTTTAATGATCCCTGAGTTAGGACATCTGGCACTAATCATAGCCATGGCATTTTCTGTATGTTTGTCGGTTATACCACTAGTGGGTGTTTATAGCCAAAACCAAAGGTTAATCGGTTTTGCCAAGCCGCTGACTTCTGGCATGTTTGTATTCACCAGTATTAGCCTTTTAATACTGGCTTATAGCTTTGTCGTTGATGATTTTTCAGTGTCTTATATCGCCGGTCACTCTAACTCACATTTGCCTTGGTATTTTAAAATCAGCGCCGTTTGGGGCGGTCATGAAGGTTCGTTACTGCTCTGGGTCTTTTCTTTAACAGCGTGGACTATGGCTGTTGCGATGTTCTCAAAACATGTTGATCAAGCCTTTGTTGCTCGAGTATTAGCGGTAATGGGCATGATAGCTGTTGGTTTTATGGCTTTTACCTTGCTAACGTCTAATCCATTCGACCGTTTACTATTAAATACGCCGATTGAAGGACGCGATTTAAATCCTCTATTACAAGATGTTGGATTAATTATTCATCCCCCTATGCTGTACATGGGCTATGTTGGATTTTCGGTAGCGTTTGCTTTTGCAATTGCGGCATTATTATGTGGCAAAATGGACGCTGCTTGGGCACGTTGGTCTCGCCCTTGGACTTTAGCTGCATGGATGTTTTTGACCGTTGGTATCGCACTCGGCAGTTGGTGGGCATACTACGAATTAGGCTGGGGCGGCTGGTGGTTTTGGGACCCAGTAGAAAATGCTTCCTTTATGCCATGGCTAGTTGGAACTGCACTAATTCATTCATTGGCGGTTACTGAAAAACGCGGAGCGTTTCGAAATTGGACTGTATTGTTAGCCATATTTACCTTTAGTTTAAGTTTACTCGGCACTTTTATTGTTCGTTCAGGCGTATTAACGTCAGTTCATTCATTTGCCGCTGATCCAACTCGTGGTGCATTTATTTTAATGCTACTGGCCATTGCCGTAGGTTGTTCATTATTGCTTTATGCGATTCGTGGTTCAAACGTAGGTAGCTTTTCACGCTTTAATTTAGTGTCGAGAGAAACCGCGATTTTAATTTGTAATGTGGTATTAGTAGCTGCGGCGGTTACTGTATTACTCGGTACGTTATATCCGTTAGTGGTTGATGCGCTCAACATGGGCAAAATATCTGTAGGGCCTCCGTATTTTAATGCGGTATTCGTACCAATTATGAGTATTTTGTTTGTATTTATGGGTATTGGGCCGTTGATCCGTTGGAAAAAAGCCAAAAAAGGCGAGTTGTCTAGGCAGTTGTCTGTAATCACTGTGGTATCAATTGTATTTGGTTTGGTTTTTCCGCTTTTATACGCTGGTAGTTTCGATTGGTTAGTTGCTTTTGGTATGGGGCTTGCCTGTTGGGTGGCACTCGTTGCAGCTAAAGATGTTAGAAACCAGATAAAACCAAGTAATGGGCCTGCAGTAGGTTTCGCTAAATTAAGCTTAAGTCACCTTGGAATGGCAGTTGCTCATACTGGTATCGCGGTGACCATCGTTGGCGTCACTCTAGTTTCAACTTATGAATCAGAAACCAATATCCGTATGGATGTTGGTTCACGCGTTGAAGTTGCTGGATTTCAAATAGAGTTCAATGGTATTAAAGCTGTTGAAGGACCAAACTACAGTGCCGAACAAGGCCAACTTGCTCTTTACGATGGTGATGAGTTTATTACCAACTTGCAGCCTGAGCGTCGAAGTTATCTGGTACAAACGATGGGCATGACCGAAGCGGCAATTGATCCTGGCTTATTCAGAGATGTTTACGTCGCATTAGGTGACCCATTAGAAGATGGTGCCTGGGCAATTCGTGTGCATTATAAACCATTTGTAAGATGGATCTGGTTAGGCGCTATCTTTATGGCAATAGGCGCTATTTTTGCGATGCTTGATAAACGTTATCGCCGCCGTAAAACGGCTAAGCAGTCTATAGCAGAGCAAACTCACTCAACCTCTAAATTAACAGATAGTGACGGCGAACGTGCGCCATCGTTAAGCTAAGGTAAAGCCATGAAAGTTATCATTCGACTAATTCCACTTATTCTTTTTGTGTTGCTGGGGGTGTTGTTGTATCGCGGTTTATCGTTAGATCCACAAAAAATGCCTTCGGCTCTAGAGGGTAAACAATTCCCTGCGTTTAGCTTAACCAAACTGTCTAATGAGCAACAAATACTGACCAACAATGACGTTAAATCGGGAATTAAATTATTCAACGTTTGGGCAACTTGGTGCCCTGGTTGTAAGTACGAACATCCGTTTCTAGTGGAGCTAAGTACAGACAAACGCTTTACATTGTATGGCGTTAATTATCAAGATGACCGCGCAGCTGCTAACTTGTGGTTGCAACAATATAAAGACCCCTATGTTTGGTCGGCATTTGATGATAAGGGTAAATTAGCCATGGATCTTGGGGTATTTGGTGCCCCTGAAACGTTTGTTGTTGATCACAACAATGTTATTCGCAAACGTTTTGCTGGTATTTTAGATAAAGCCGTATGGCAACGTCAGTTTTTACCATTGATTATAAAAATTGAAGAAGAAATGGCTGCTGAGTCAGCTGCAGGGCAATAGGGAAAAATTATGTTAAAACGATTAACCCAACTTTGTTCATTATCAATTCTTTGGAGCGTCATGTTTTTTGCTAATGCTAGTCCAATTGATACCTATGAATTTCCAGATGAAGTAACCAAGAAGCGGTTCGCATCACTCACCTATGAGCTTCGTTGTCCAAAGTGTCAGAATCAAAATTTGGCCGATTCTAACTCACAAATCGCCGTCGATTTGCGTAAAGAAGTTTACGATATGCTGCTTGAAGGTCGAACAGATACCGAAATTATGAACTTTATGGTCGAGCGTTATGGAGAGTTTGTGTTATATCGACCAAGAGTAAGTGAAATGACCTATGTACTTTGGTATGGGCCGATTGCCTTCATTATTATTGGTGGTTTTGTGGTGTTTTTGTTTGTTCGTAAAAAGAAAGAAAAGCCACAAGCATTAAACTCTGAGCAGCAGCAACAACTTAAAGACATTTTAAAGGATGACTAGCAGATGCTAGTTTTCTAGGAACGATTAACATGACAACACTTTGGATTTTTAGCGCTTTATTAGGTTTGCTCGCTTTAGTATTTATTTGGCGACACTTTTTAAAAACATCCTTGTACCAAGCGAATCAGGCGAATATGCGTGGCCAAACTAACAAAGATCTTTATTATGAACATCTGCGCGAGCTTGAAAAGGATTATGCTGAAGGTGGTATTGATAAAGAAAACTTTGAATATTTAAAAGAAGAGCTAGATCATAGTTTGTTGCTAGACATGCAGGCATCAAACAAAGAGCAACAGGCGAAAGATAAGAAAACGTCACTTATCTGGCCGGCAGCTATGTCTGCGTTTATCATTATTTTTAGTGCGGTTTTTTATTACCAAAGCGGTGCTTATGGGGAATTAGAATTAGCTCAAATGCACCACTCAGATGCTGTGCAAGGTGATATGTCTGAATCGGGAAAGATCATCGCACAGTTAAAACTATTACATGAAGAAGTTAAGAAAAACCCTAAAAATTCAGATGCTTGGTTTCGTTTAGGACAGATATTAACCAATGTTGGTGAATTTGATAGCGCAGTAATAGCGTTTGATAAAGTAATGGAAGTTGAAGGTGAGCAAGCAGATATCTATGCGATGCAAGCGCAAGCACTCTATTACAAAAACAATCAACAACGTAATGCTGAAATTGACTCGTTAATTGAACGTGCGTTGGCTATTGATGAAAAAGACGCAGCAACGTTAATGCTTGTCGGTATGGATCATTACCAAAATCAGCGCTTTGCCCAGGCAGCAGAGTCATGGCAAATTATTTTAGATAATAATCCTAATAGTGAAAATTCTGCTGCATTACTTGATGCTATAAATACCGCTCGGTCTCAAGCTAATATGGAGTCATTATCAACGCAACAGCCGCAGAGATCAGCAGAAACAATTACTATTGAAGTATCATTGTCAGAAGATGTCATCGCAACCTTAACCGATGATAAGGTTGTGTTTATCTATGCACTTGCCAACGATGGCGTTAGAGCGCCGCTTGCTGCTGTTAAATTAATGGCAAGTGATCTGCCTACCGTTATCACCTTAGATGACAGCAATGCAATGATGCCTCAGCGTACTATTTCCTCAGTTGAAACGGTGAGTTTGCAGGCTGTGCTATCTCAAGCGGGAACGCCTGGCCAAAAAGCGGGTGACTATAAAGCGCAAGTCAATAATATTAAAGTAAAAAATAATCAACAAACAGTGAACTTAGTAATCGATACACTCGTAGAATAATAGTAATTAATTTCTATCTGTAGAAATAAGCGAATATTAAAAAGGGTGAAACCATGTTTAACACATTAACTAGCGCAGCTAGATCGTTAGATAAAAATAAGATTAAGATTTGTTTGACAATAATGCTTTTAGCATTTGCCAACACTAGCATGGCAAACGAAGCGGTAGCGGTTGATGTACAATCTGAAGCTAGGGTAAAGGATGAAGTGACTTGCCCTGCATTTCTAAAGCATAATTTGCGAAAATTAAACTCGAGCAAGAGCGTTGATATTTGTGAGCAGTACGCAGGTAAAACATTCTTGATTGTAAATACCGCCAGCCATTGTGGCTACACACCGCAATTCAAAGGTTTGGAAGCGCTACATAAGAAATATCAAAAGCAAGGCTTGGTGGTACTAGGTTTTCCATCGGATGATTTCTTTCAAGAAGAAGATGAAGAAAAAGATGCCGCTGACATATGTTTTGTTAACTATGGTGTGACCTTTGATGTATTTGCGACAAGTGCGGTTCGCGGATCTGATGTAAATCCTGTATTTGCTTATTTAAATGAACAAACAGCGTCGCCGTATTGGAATTTTTATAAATACCTAGTGAGCGCCGACGGTTCGCGCATTCAACGATTTTCTTCAAAAGTAGAGCCACAATCTGCAGAATTGACCAGCGCAATAGAAAAACAGCTAGCCAAGTCTTCAGGTGCTGTTAATGTCGAAGAGAAAAGCACTGTGAAAGGGGCTGAATAATTTAATGTCACGTTTTATCGCTAACAATAAGAATCTTCACGCAGAAAACTTACAACAAGGTCCTGCGAATACTGGCAAGGTTAAAACAGGTATTTTGCTGACCAACCTAGGCACACCTGATGAGCCTAACGCGGCGGCATTGAGAACCTATTTACGTGAGTTTTTAAGCGATCCGCGTGTTGTTGAAATTCCTAGACTCGTTTGGATGATTATTTTACACGGCATTATTTTGCGTGTGCGTCCAAAGAAATCGGCCAAGCTATATCAAAGCATCTGGACTGAAGAAGGCTCGCCGTTATTGGCTTACGCTAAAAAACAGCAAGCTAAAGTTGCGGCTCAGCTGGCGCAGCAATATGGTGATAATGTTGAAGTAGCAATTGCGATGCGATATGGAAATCCAAATCTGAAGCAAGCATTAAAGCAACTGCAACATAAAGGCGTAAACAAGATTATTGTTTTACCTTTATACCCACAATATGCGGGTCCGACAACAGGTTCAACATTTGATGCGGTAAGCAAAGAATTGCAAAGCTGGCGTTGGGTTCCGTCATTACATTTTATTTCGAGCTATCATGACAATGATAATTACATTACTGCACTAGCGAACAGCATAAAACAACATATTGAACAATATGGTAAGCCAGATAAACTATTGCTTTCATATCATGGTATGCCGAAATTGTTTCACACTGCCGGCGATCCATATTTTTGTTTTTGTCATAAAACCACACGTTTAGTTATTGAAAAACTTGCTTTTGAAAAGGACGATTTTCAAATTTCTTTTCAATCGAGATTCGGTAAAGCTGAATGGTTAAAACCTTATACAGACAGCTGTCTGGAAGATTACGCTAAACAAGGTTTAAAGCATGTTGCAGTGATCAGTCCAGCTTTTAGTGTGGATTGTTTAGAAACCCTTGAAGAGTTAGAAGTGGAAAGTCGCAAAGTATTTATGTCTAACGGCGGCGAAACGTTCCATTACATTCCTGCGTTAAATGACAATGACGACCATATTGAAATGATCATGTCTTTATTGAAGCCTCATATTTAATTGTCTGAATTTACTCTTTAAATAGCCAATTTTATATCCTTAAGCCCTCGGCTTAATTCGTCATCGAAACTTGGCTAAATGTAGAGTTTCGTTGACAAAATAGACATTTATCTTTAACATTCGCCCCCTCATTTTTTGTCACTGGTGAATTGCCATTAATACGGTTTCAGTCTCTGGTGATGCAAATATTTTTTAAGGTATTCTTTGAGCCTTAATACAACCTTTATCACAAACGTGAGTTAAATAGATGTTCGAATTACACGCAAGTAAAGTAACTAGCCTAAAGAATGATGTTCTTTCTGGTTTAACTGTTGCATTAGCTTTAGTGCCTGAAGCGGTAGCATTTGCCTTTGTTGCAGGTGTTGACCCACTCGTTGGTTTATATGCAGCCTTCATGGTTGGTTTAATTACATCTGCATTTGGTGGCCGCCCTGGAATGATTTCTGGTGCAACCGGTGCAATGGCAGTTGTAATGGTGGCTTTAGTTGCTTCCCATGGTGTGCAATATTTGTTTGCCGCGGTGCTCTTAACCGGCTTGATACAAGTACTCGCCGGTATATTTAAACTGGGTAAGTTTATCCGTTTAGTACCACATCCAGTAATGCTTGGTTTTGTTAATGGCTTAGCGATTGTAATTTTCCTTGCTCAGCTTGGTCAGTTTAAAGTATTAAACTCTGAAGGCGAGCTTGAATGGATGACTGGCAGTGCAATGTATACGATGGCTGGTTTGATTATCTTAACCATGGCAATCATTCATTTCTTACCTAAATTAACCAAAGCGGTGCCATCATCGCTTGTGGCGATCATTACCGTTACGTTAATTGTAATGTTTATGGACTTAGACGCTCGTACGGTAATCGATTACGTGCGTGATATGACTGGTGATGCATCACGCACATTAGAAGGTGGCTTACCAACGTTTAACATTCCACAAGTACCATTTAACTTAGATACATTAATGGTTATTTTACCGTACGCTTTAGTACTAGCTGCGATTGGTTTAATTGAATCATTACTAACGTTAAGTCTTATTGATGAGCTTACAGAGACTCATGGCCAAGCAAACCGTGAGTGTGTCGCACAAGGTGCAGCCAACACAGTTAACGGTTTCTTTGGTGGTATGGGTGGTTGTGCGATGATTGGACAATCAATGATTAACGTTAACTCTGGTGGTCGCGGCCGTGCGTCTGGTATTACTGCCGCATTAGCATTACTTGGTTTTATCTTATTCGCCTCAGGTTTAATTGAAATCATCCCATTAGCAGCGCTTGTTGGTGTTATGTTTATCGTTGTTATTGGTACCTTCGAATGGTCAAGTTTACGTATCTTTAGAAAGATACCGAAAGCGGATGCGTTCGTTATTGTATTAGTTTCAGGCGTTACCGTTATTTCTGATTTAGCGGTTGCTGTAATCGTGGGTGTTATTGTTTCGGCATTAGTATTTGCTTGGCAGCATGCAAAACACGTTATTGTTACCCGCTCAACCGATGAGAATGGTTGGACTGTATACGAAGTTAACGGCCCATTATTCTTTGGCGCAGTCAGCAGCTTCTTAGAGCAATTCGATATGAACGGTGATAGCAAAGATGTTGTTGTTGAATTCAAGAATTCTCGAGTAGTAGATCACTCGGCTATCGAAGCAATTGATACGCTAGCAGAACGTTATAAGAGTCGCGGCAAGAAATTACACTTACGCCACTTATCACCAGATTGTCAGGTGTTATTAACCAAGGCAGGCGATTTGGTTGAAGTAAATTATTATGAAGATCCACAATACCATGTTGCATCAGATAAATTAGATTAAAATTCCAATTTCATCAATTAGGTATAGTTATCTATAATTAAAGAGGGCTAGTAAGCCCTCTTTTTGTTTTTAGTTACGCTCTGAACATTTTTACTTGATTAGAATTTAATGGTATAAGAATTGACTTCAATGTATTTTATTATAAGTACAATGTTCTACAGACTAAGGTAGTGATGCAAGACTTTCAGCTTGATTTTTTTGATGTTCCAAGCCCATGCAGAGGGGTGTGCAAATCTGACAATCGTGGTTATTGTCAGGGATGTTTTCGTACCCGCGATGAGCGCTTTAATTGGAAAGAACTCAATAATCAAGAAAAGCAAAAAGTCATCAAGCTCTGTCTGCAAAGAGAAAAGCGTAAGCTTGCACAACCCAAACCAAAGAAGGAAGAACTGGATATTAAAGCAATACAACCATCATTGCTTGATCCAAAGCCAGCAGATCAAATTATAGATACTGATCTATGTCATACAGATTTTGACGACTTTGAGTTGTAATTGCAGTTAATTCAAGCAATCTAAGCTAAATAAAAGACTAATTGTCGCTTTAATAAGCAGGTGTGTTTTTTATACTATATTTTGCTTGCGTCGCTAGTTAATGCACTATATTATTACGCCACTTCAACGAATTTCGTTGTAAGCCTCGATAGCTCAGTCGGTAGAGCAGGGGATTGAAAATCCCCGTGTCCCTGGTTCGATTCCGGGTCGAGGCACCATATTTCGAAAGCCCGCTATTAATAGCGGGCTTTTTTGTGCCTCCCCCTCCATCGAACAAGTTCGATGAATGAAAACCATCCTTGGTTTTCACCCTTCGAGTCGCTGCGCGCTTCAATTTTTTTCCTGAAAAAATTGTTCGGGTCGAGGCACCATATTATGAAAGCCTGTAGTTATTAAAGTAGCTACAGGCTTTTTGCTTTCTAGATAATTAAATGCCCCTCCATCGAACAAGTTCGATGAATGAAAACCCTCCTGACTTTATACTCTTGCAACACTACTGCCGTAAATTAGCGTAAATTTGACCCTAACCACTTGAAAAGGTTAAGGTCTATATAAGCCCTAACTTGACGATAAACTTGCAAGGAAGAACGTACTAAATGAAGCACCGGTTGCATAGGATTTTTACTTTATCACTTGGTATTGTTGTTACCTATTTGGCCGTCGATAAATATACCAGTTATAGCTCTTTGCATAATGAATGGACTGTATTTTATCCAGATGAAGATAGGGTCTTTGTAGAATCTAGAGTTAACTTATTTAAGTTAAGAAAATTAATTGCTGAAGAAGATGTCACTTTAAAAGAAGCTGCATTCAAATTAATGTCTGATAATATCGTTAGTTTTCCTGATGAGCTTAAGAATTGTTATTTAGATAAGACTTTAGGGAACCTAGAATATGGAATACTTGCTCAGGTGTATTGTGATGGATTACCTACAACCAATAATAATGAGTCATAAACAGACTTCGAAAATTGTTTGTAGTAGGTTTATCTTATGAGCATGACTCGAATTGAAGCACTTATTCAAATCATACAGTTTGGTCCAAACCGTGATACCGCATACATGGAACTGTTGAAACTTGGTTATGACAGTGATGTAGAATTATATGAGGTAACCAAATCGGATTTAGCCACAGTGTTAAAACTGTACCTTTGTGAAAAGTTATCCAATGATGAACTCGAAGAATGGGCTAACTTCATAGAGTGTAGAGATGACTTGAATTATGAAGCTATCGAAGGATATATTTATGCTCTTGCAAATCCATATTTAGATGATGAAATAACCATCGCTAAAGCAGCTAAAATGTTAGACCTGTTGGACGCTTAGCTTATCTGAAGTTTTGACCCAATTGATAAAGTAAATTAAGGTCTATAAAGAGCGATTAAGGGACATAAACAATAATAAGAATATGAAAGTAAATGATTTTGTCGACCATGTAAAAAGCTACCTAGCATACTTGTTTTTTGGAGGCGTTTTCTTGTTTTTGACGGCACCAGATTTGTACAACCTATATAATAAAGGGGCTATCTATACTGGTACGGTTATTGAGGTCAAAAAAGTCGCTCCAGTCCGAAAGAAAATATCCCAAAGAGGATGGAGAGAAGTTTCTGTTGTTGATGTAGGAGGTAAGTATCCTATACACCTGAACGGTAAACTTGATATTGGAAAAGAATACACTTTCAGGTTATATGGTAATTACCCAAACCGAACGCAATCAATATATGCAGTCAGCCATGCTTTACGGCTAATTGAATTTCACGTCTTAATATCTATTGTATTACTTCTTAAAGGGATAAGCGGAATCTATAAGGCTAGAAAAAAGTTCAACAGAGTTATTACATAACAAGTCTATCAACGGCAGTTAATGGCACAAAAGCGACATTCGATCCGCCCCGTAATAGATGTAGGACGCTGCCCAAAGTATAGTGTGGTCTCGGTGCTTTGTTGTTAATGCGTTTATTGTTTACTTATAGGAGAATTTTGCCTAAATTAAATGTATTAGGTTTATTTAATAAGGTTCTAGTTTGCGGTCTACGCTTATTGTCTTTGGTTTATTTCTGTTGGCGCTAGCTGGCGGGTACTTTGCTATCTTTCACCCTGTATTTATTTTGCTAGCTACGCCTTTTTGTTATCAGGTTTATTATCTTGTTTTGAATTTGGTATCGCGCTTACTCGTTCGCAAAACATTAATAGTTCCGATACCAGGATTATCTAAACAAAGCCATAATTTTACTGATTGGATTTTTTTATTGGTGTTGATTGTACTGGGTGTTTACACGTGGGCAGCACTTGCCGAAACAGCAAATTGCTTAGCGGGAAGAGGATATTTTTATACATGGTACTATTTTTGTAATACTTAAATGCCAGTTTCTAAGTGGCTGGCATTAAAAATAATTACGTCGAGATTTGCAGTTAAAGAGCTAGCTCTATCATCATTTCAGTCAGTTCTTCTTTAGAAATACCATTGTCATGATTTTTATCAAATTGATGAAAAATACTTTCACACATTTTTATTCCGCGTTCGCGTAACAAACAATCGATTAATTCAACAAATTCACTGCGATTTAGTACACCGTCTTTGTTTTCATCAAATATCTCAAATAGCTCATCTACCCATTCTTTAAGTTGCATTTTTCTATCCTTAAATAATTAATTTTCGACTCAATATGATGTCAGCTTAATATGTCAGTTTGATGAAAGGAAGCGATTTAATGTAACCAGAGTTTTTTTGCCGTTTATTTCAACAAAACTCGGATTTTAGCCAAGGCTTAATATTCGATCAACATGGTGATAGACTGAAGTTTAAATATAAGAAAAATAAGCGCTTTATGACATTTAATATCGCTAAAAAGTATACTGAGCAATTAAAAGCACTGTTTGTTGTGCTGTTGCTTTCTACATTAGGGTATTTACTGAATTTATACCCAATTCCGTTATTTTCAGAGATGCATCTGATTATAGGTAACTTCGCGTTTGTAATTGTTGCAATGCGATTTGGCGTATTGTACTCGTTATTGTCGGCAATGATTATTGCCTCTTCTTTTGTTATTTCATTTGGTCATCCATTTGGCTATATCCTTTACGGTGCAGAAGCTGTTTTTATCGCTTTATTGCGTCAGCGTGGTTGGTATGTATTGTATGCAGATATGATTTTTTGGGTACTTATCGGCATGCCGATCACTGCTTTAGTCGTGTACTTTATGGTTGACTCGCATCAGCTATATACCTTGGCCATCATTAAACAGGCAATAAATGGCTTACTTTATTCTTGTTTTGCTGGAATGATTCTTTATTTTTTCCCTAAAACATTTGCCTTTAAGTTTCGCCAACAACCTAGATTTTTGCGTCCGTTTAAGGTGCAATTGGTTTACGCTACTTCATTGATCATTTTGTTTTCAGTTATGACGATAACGTTGTTGCTTGGAAGAAGTCTAATTAACAATCAACAGTTGCAAATAGAGCATACGATTGTTGAACAAAACCAATATATAACTCAGGCAATAGAGCAATACACAAGCACATACAAAAAAGCGCTGAGTAATGCTGCGGAAACGATTTCTTTGCTTGAAGATAAAAACGATGTAGAGCAAGTAATACTAACTTATAAAGAAAACTATAAGGATTTTTACCAAATTTGGATTAGCTCGCCGGAAACTGATTATAGAAAAGGGACTGTTGTCATCGCTGATGGCTCTTCAACGGTTACATTAACAGTGCCATTAACAGGGAAACTCGCTCAACCGCAATTATTACAAGCTAATATTAAACTTGACTCTTTGTTACGCTTTATTCCTCATAATAATTGGCAAAATATCGAAGCAGTGATTTTAAACGCAGGGCAGGTTGTTATTGCAACTCCTAGCTTAGAGTTGGAATTGAATAATGATTTACGTATTGTCAACAATCCCGACTTAAACCATTTAGTTCGTTTGGGTCAAAACGACAGAATGAATGAACAAAAATATTACTATGAAAAAAGTAAGCTCAGCAATGACTGGGATTTATATGTGCTGCTTAACGCTGATGAAGCAACCGAGATATTGGAACAGGAGTATATATATTTATTTGCAATGCTGGGCTTGGCATTTTTAATTACCATAGCCTTAACAGAGCGTGTTGGTTTGCAAATCACTAAACCATTGCGCTTTATTTTGAAACAACTGGATCGCTCTGAAGGTGATCGTAAGTTTAATTTTCCACCATTATACGAAAATTCAGCTACTGAGATTTCAGCTCTATACGAACAACTTCAACAACGAAAAAATGAGTTAAACAAATATTATGTGAACCTAGAATCTGAAGTTGCTACACGCACCGAAGAGTTAAAGCTGGCTAATGAAAAATTAACCAAGTTGGCGCAAAAAGACAAACTCACCGGTTTGTATAATCGCCATTATTTTGATGAACAATTTAAGCTTTTTCAAAAATTGGCGTTTAGAAATAACAGTAATTTGGCAGTGGTTTTACTAGACTTAGACCACTTTAAAGAAGTGAATGACACATACGGTCATTTAACAGGAGATAGATGTTTAAAGGTTTTTAGTCGTACATTAAGGCGAGAATTTTCTCGTTCTACCGATTTAATCGCTCGATTTGGCGGTGAAGAATTTATAATTCTAATCCATGATATTTCGGAGACCAATTTAGCTCACAAACTCGAAAAGCTAAGACAAAATATTGAGCAACTAAGCTTCAATAGTGAAAATAAAGAGACCTATAAAATTACTGTTAGTATGGGAGTATTGCATAGTTGCGCGTCATATAGTGGCGATGTAAATGATTGGATTAAAGTTGCCGATGACTGTTTATATATCGCTAAAAACTCGGGACGCAACAAAGTTGAAATGCAAATATTAGATAAAAGTTAAAATTTATTTTTATTTACTGCATCTAAAATTGGTTTAGAGGCGCTCTTACATAATGAAAGCAAAAAATTATTAATCAATATTATTTAAGGAATTTATTATGGATGGCGAAATGATCCCAATTGTTATGTTTATTATGATCGGATTTGTAGGTTTTGCGTACCTTCACTTTTCAAATAAGAACAAAGCAGAATTACAACGTACAATTCAATTGGCTATTGAAAAAGGCCAATCAATTAACCCGGAAACTATTGAGCAATTAATGCTGTCACAACGTCCTGTACGTAATGACTTTCCAAAAGCGGTTATCTTTACTGGTTTAGCAATTGCTGTTGCCTTATACGCTTGGATTGCGCACGATAGCGACCCTGATTTAATGGGCTTATCGGTTTTCCCATTAGTGATTGGCATTGGCTACTTTATTGTTCATAAATATAACCCAGTAAAATAGTCAGACTATTTATGCTAAACAAGCTAATCTCAGCGTTTAAACAAAACCCTGACAGCAAAGGCTTTAATGACATCGTTAAAGCCTGTCAGTCAGATTTACGGGGCTATTGCCGTCGTCTAACCGCCGGTGACTACGCTTTAGCTGATGATGTTGCGCAAGAGAGTTTAATAACTGCCTATCAGCAACTAGGTAAGCTTGAGAATATTGATGCTTTTAAAGGCTGGTTATATCGCATCGCTTATCGCAACTTTTTAAAACAAATTTCAAAAGTAAAAGAACTTGGCGAAGACCATATTGTCGAATTACAAACCGTTCAAGCTGATGATAATGAAGAGTTCATTATTCAATTAATGGCTTTTTTAAATGAACAACAGCGAGCCGTGCTATCTTTGCATATCACCTTAGGCTATAACCATGAAGAGATTTCAAATATATTGAATATGCCAATCGGCACGGTTAAATCTCATTGCAAACGTGGTAAAGATAAATTGATTGGTATTGGTCAAAAATTACAGTTAGGAGCAGCGTAATGTGTCCTTTTGATGAACAACAATTAGATCAGATGTTGGCAAAATCAATGCCGAAACTTTCGGCTGAAGAGTTTACCCAACACACCGTTGAGCGTTTGAATAAGATTGACGCTTGGCGCAAGAAAGTTTTACAAACAACGATAGTATTAGCGACATTAGTCTTGGCTTTCTTTATTCCAGGTAAGGAAGTTGTGCTTGAGCTGTTTAGTTTTAATGTGTTTGATATTTACGAAATTAATTTCAATCAAGTAAACAGCGTAATGCTTATTATCAGTCAGTTGATGTTAGCAGCAATGTTGGTATTTATTTTTAAAGATGAAATATAAAAGCCAATCATAATTCATCACTTTTTATCTTGTTAAAGCCCGCTTCTGTCGGGCTTTTTGTCATTTATTTATTGTGTAATGAACTCATAACTTTTGGAGACTTGTTATGACTTTACCCAATCAAAATAATAAACCATTTCCTAAATCTACAATATCGACCACATTGTGTTGGCTGTTATATCTGTGTTGCGGTAGTTTTTTGGTCAATTCATTTGTCGCTAATGCCGGCATATTGTTTGAGCAAGCACCGATTAAAGCAATCGAATATCAAAGCCTTGAAAAGCATGAAGGTATATTGGATACGCCGCAATTGACCGAAACAAATTATCAATCAACTGCGCTTTCACGTGCGTTTAATAGTGAACAAGTGAAGGTCGGTATTGTTGCATTGTTAATACTTGGCTTATGGGGGCTTGCCATCCATACGAGAAAGCAATATCAGCAACTTATCCAAACCGAAGCTGATGCTAACAAGAAGGATAATAGAGATGGTTAATATCGTTAAGAATACTAAGTTGGATTACATACCCATCGTTGACATTCGTAATTATAACGACACGTTCAAAGTTGAAAAGCGAGTCATGGGAGTATTAAAAAGAACACATTTTGTCGCTATTTTGTTGGTATTAAGCGTAATACTCATAGGAGGCAGTATTGGTGCTTATCTTTATTATAAACACAGTGGTAGCGTTAGTATTGCTGATAAAGAAAAACCGATCATGTGGTCAGGTAATGAGAAAAAGCTACCTGTTGAATATCAGAGTAAAGCTTTTGAACTTGCGAGCAATAGCGAACAACCTATTTTACTTTTAGAAACGGTTACTTCGCTAAATACCAAAAAACTTTCTTCGACAAAACAAATTGACCAATCTAAGCAATATTTAGCGAAACAAAATTATACATTCTGAAAATTCATATTGTTAAGGTATATGCCTTTTAAGACTTATATCTGTTTTGAGAAAACACTAACAAAAAATGCGCTAGTAAAGGTGATAATCTATACCTGCGCATAATTATTGATTAGAAAAGTCGACTAAATTGTTTGTAATTTTCCTTTCACTTCATTGATGTCTTTGTAGCCTTTACTGGCAAGTATTGTACTTAATTCGTTATTAAGGCGAGTAAAGCATTCGCTACCTTGTTCTTGATAACAGGTAGCTACTTGCACCGCATCAGCACCAGCTAATAAATACTCGAAAGCATCGATACCTGTGTATACGCCGCCGACACCAAAAATACAAATTTCTTTCGGCAACAGAGATCTAAAGGTTCGCACATTGGCTAAACCAATAGGCTTGATATAACTACCACATAAGCCACCTAATCCTGAGTTTGGCTTAATAATTGTTGATTCTGTATCGGCATCAATGACTAAGGTATTACCAATTGAATTTATTGAACTAATGAACTTTATTGGGAATTTTTTCAATATATTGGCCACTGTTTCAAAGTGATTCATATCAAAATAGGCGGGCAGTTTAATACCAAGCGGCTTATCGCCTAATTTGGTGATCGCCGCTAATGCTTTTTCTGTTTGTTCAAAATCATAGCCTAACTGCGGTTTACCCGGCACGTTTGGACATGAAAAATTCACCTCTAATAAGTCTGCTTCAGATTGCTGAAATTTACTTACCATTTCTACGTTATCACTGATGCTCAATCCTGAAATACTGACGATTACCGGTTTGTTGTATTGTTTAAGTCGAGGCAGCATATCTAAATAGGCTTGATAGCCTAAGTTGGGTAATCCCATAGATTGAACTGAACCATGCTCTAATGTTTGATATCTTGGCTCAGGATTACCAGAACGCGGTAACAAGGTGCATGATTTAGTCATGATTGCAGCAGAATCTGATTGTGCTAAATTGATCAGTTCGTCTTCAGTTGTGCAGCGTGGTCCAGAAGCATTGATTATATAGTTACTCAAATTGACTTCGGCGATTGTAGAGGATGTGTTTATTTGTTGTAGAGTCATTTTGCCGCCTAATTTGAAATTTAAAAATAAATTAATTTATTTTATCGTCATTAGGGCGGCAAAACCGTTTCGAATCGTTATTTTGAGGTAACTATTTGTTTAGCGAGAAATCGTAATACTTTAATTTTTAAATCTTTAATTACAAGGCTTTAACTAATAGTTTTGCGTATTCAATGGCATCCATTTCAACGCCATCTTGATCTAATTGCCAGTCGATACCAATAAGCACACCATCACTATGAAAATCAGAAATCCACTCTTCTAAAAGATCATCTAATTGAATGCTTGCGACTTTGTACTCTTGCCATTCATCAATACAAAATGCTTGTGCATCTTGCTTATTTGCCCAAAGCGGAAAAACATCGGCTTCTTCAAAATCGGCTGAATCACATACTACCCATTCACCGTCAGAATTTTGTAACGCATAGAGTGTTTCTTCTTCATTAATCGTGTCGATATACGAAGCGTATTGTTGTGCTAAATTAGACATAAAATTTCCTAAATGGGGTATTCAATAATAATGCTGATACTATAGTTTGTTCTTGTCTATTTTGCATTAACTACTGGTTAAATCCTTGATACAAAATCACAAATTTACTTGTTGAAGAAGAAATTGTTGCTAGAGTTAGTTATATAGAGATTTAGATTAATGAGTGCAATTAAATGAGTAAGCAGTTCTTAGTATTCTCAGCGTTTTTGTTAACTACGCAACTCGGCTGTGCAAACGCCACAGCTAATCAGCAAGTGCAGTTAGCGGAGCAAGTCGAGTTGGCTCTTGAGCCATGTTCTCCAGCATGGAATAGCTATGTCGAGGATATCTTGACTTCAGGCGATGACCAAGGTCACGGACCTGATATTGGCTCAGATGAGTGGAAGTCGGTAATAGAATTTAAACTCGATGTTCGTGGTAATAAAGAAGTTCCAAGTCGAAATAGCAAGGCTTGGTGTAGCTATATTGATAATCAAATTAAATCAAAATCTAAACCATAACCCTAAGCATAATCCTAAGCATAACCATAAGAGTAGTTGGAAGATTAAATGCAACGATATAAATTAAAGCAGCGGTTTTTATCTTTAACTGAAAAATTTGAAATAAAAAATGATCATGATGAAATTGTTTATCAAGTAGATGGTAAATTCTTCAGCATTGGCAAAACATTTCATTTGTTTGATCACGTTGGCGAACAACTAGCAACGATTAAACAGAAGCTTTTTACCTTAAGGCCAACATTTCATATCACTTTTACTAATGGCACCAAGGCGAAGGTGGTTAAAACTTTTTTACCTTTGTTTAGTAGCCGTTTTATTCTAACTTCATCGGGCAGAAAAATTACCGTTAGCGGCAATTTTCTGTCACATGAATTTGAATTTAATGAAGGCAATGCTGTAACTGCCACAGTAAGTAAACAGTGGTTTTCATTAACGGATACTTATGGCTTGGAGGTTGCAGACGCTGATTTTAGCGAACTGGCATTGTGTACGTTAATTGTTATTGATGCTATTCATCACGGCAGTGGTGATAATCAGTAATCACTATTATCAATCGCTATCACATTGTATACATAACCTTCATTGGGTCTATTTAATTATAGCTACCCCTTGTTTATTCATCTTTATGCCCATATACCATATACAAGTAAGCAACCTCATACCTTATTCGGAAATTTAAATGTCAGATAATATTATCGCCATTACCCCAGAAAACTTTCAACAAATCATCTTAGAACAATCAAAGACTAAATTAGTATTAGTGGATTTTTGGGCTGAACAAATGAGTGAAAGTGTCGAGTTACGCGATAAGTTGGCACTAAGGTTACAAGGGGCGCAAGATTTCATCATCTTAGCGACTGTTGATTGCATGACACAAAATGCTATAGCTCAACAGTTTGGCATTCAATCATTACCAACAGCGGTTATAGTCAAAGATGGTCAACCAATAGACGGTTTAGCTGGGCCGCAAACCGATCAAGCAATCGATGAATTTCTATCGAAATATTTACCAAAAGCTGAAGACACTTTGTTAGCGCAAGCACAGCAACTCGTTGTTGAAAAACAATTCGCTAACGCATTTCCACTGCTAGAACAGGCGCATCAAATAGATATTGAACGTGCCGATATTAAATTGATGCTGGCAGATGTATATATTGAGCTTGGTAAAGTTGAAAATGCCAAACAACTTTTAGCAACGATATTAATGGTCGATCAAGATTCAAACTATCATTCACTTATGGCTAAAGTTGAACTTGCAGAGCAAGCAAGCAATTCACCTGAAATACAAGCATTAGAGCGACAACTTAGTGAAAATCCCAATGATGTTGAACTGCGCCGTAACCTTGCAGTTCAATATTCACAAGTAAATCGTCAAGAAGAAGCGTTGGCGCTATTTTATCAACTGCTGCTTGAAAACAGTGGTGATAGTGACAGTAAAAAGTTATTGCTAGACGTACTTTCGGCATTGCCAGACGGCGATAAACTGGCGAGTACGTATCGCCGCAAGCTTTTTTCATTGATGTACTAATCTAAGTCAGATCTTAATCCTGTCAATTAATCGTTTCAGTGTGTCAATACTTTAGTAATGCGACATACTTTTCACGTAAAGCTTGAAGTTTTGGTTCAATGATAATTTGGCAATATGGTTGATAAGGATTTTTTTGGTAATAATTTTGGTGATGTTCATCGGCAAGATAAAATCTTTGAACAGCTTCTAAGCTAGTGACTATTTTGTCGGTGAAATACTGCTGAGCGTTTTTTATTGCCTGTTCGGCGAGTTGTTTCTCTTCATTGTTGGCGTAAAAAATCGCTGAGCGATATTGCGTACCTTTGTCATAGCCTTGTTGGTTTAATTGAGTTGGGTTGTGCAATAAGAAGAATACTTCCAATATTTGAAGGTAACTAACAATCTCTGCATCATAAGTGATGACCACGACTTCGGCATGGCCAGTTAAACCACTACAAATTTGCTGGTAGCTTGGGTTATCTACATCTCCACCCATGTAACCGCTAACCACATCGTGTACACCATTTATTTGCCTAAACGGAGCGTCTAAACACCAAAAACAACCTCCAGCGATGACTGCCTGTGCAAGTTTGCTTGAATTCAAAAATATCGCCTCTATAGCTATTAATCGTTAAAACATAGGTTTAGTATAAAACTAAATCGTTCTTTATATATTTAAATATTATTTTTTTGGACTTATGGATCAACAACAACTAATAATTGCAGTAAATCAGGTGATGCCATTTGGTAAATATGCTGGCAGAAAACTCATCTTTTTACCGGAGCCATATTTAGTATGGTTTAACAAAACTGGTTTTCCGAAAGGGAAGCTCGGCGAGCAATTAGCGCTCATCTACGAAGTAAAACTCAATGGTTTAGAAAAAATGCTGTTACCCTTAGTTATAGATGAAAAATAAAAATCGACAGTCAACAAAGCCCCAAAAAGTAGGCTAAAAATTGGAATTTATTTTTAGATTGATAATGAATATATTAATCTAAAAAATAAATCAACTTAAATACCTATATTCCGCAAACAGTAATCTAAATATAAACAAGGGATAATTTTAAGATGATGTTTTTATTACAATAAAAATAGCGGTTCAAACGTTGAGTGTTTTTCGTACAATCATTCACTTTCCTAAGAAAATATATGCATAAAAATATTTCCCTAAGAAAATTGAAAAATTGTGCAACTTAGTTACAAAAAATCATTTGCATCCCTGAGAAAATTGATCTTAAATAAATTGTCGACTTAAGATTTTTCGACCACCTCACATGGTAAGTTTTTGACTTACACATCTAACAATATAGAGGAGTCTTCAATGAAGAGACAAAAACGCGATCGTTTAGGCAGAGCACATTCTAACGGCTATCAAGCTGGTCTTAGTGGAAAACATAAAGAAAATTGTCCGTATCAAAATTTAGACGCAAAGTCAGAGTGGCTTGGTGGTTGGCGAGAAGCCATGGACGCCAGGAACATGGGATTATTTAAATAATTAATTAGTGAATTTGTATAATGAGAACGCCCGATAAATCGGGCGTTTTTTTTGTGATTTTTTAAATGGTCTATCACTGAGGTTGCATATAAAGTGAATAATTATTCACTCACGTTTCTTGCTAATTATTGTTTGAACAAACGCAATTTTGCTTTTTTGTGATATTAAATCGTTGCCATTGCATCGTCATACCGTCAAATATCATCACCTTATTATCGAGTGTCCGTTTAGCGGTTAAATGCTTTATTGCTAGCAGTGCTTGCATACTACCTATGATGCCAAGAACAGGTGCAATTACCCCTGCTGTTGAGCAATTTAAACTTGGTTCGCCTTTAGACTTAGGATAAAAGCATTGGTAACAACTAAAGTTATCGAGGTTTGGATTTACCATCATGACCTGACCTTCCGCTCGAATAGCCGCGCCGCTTATCAATACCGTAGAATGGGCAATACAATAATCATTGAGTAAATAGCGCGTATTTAAGTTATCTGTACAATCTAAGACAACATCGACCATAGGTAAGTAGTAGTCCAAAAATTCAGCATCGACCATATCATCAACGGCTTCAACGTCGATATCACTGTTAAGGCTGGTTAAGTGCGCAGCCATTACTTCAGCTTTACTTTGGTTGATGCTCTGTTCAGTAAATACTACTTGTCGTTGCAGGTTTGATAGCTCTACGTGATCGCCATCGGCAATAATTAGGCGGCCGATCCCTGATGATGCTAAATAGAGACTGGCTGGATTGCCTAAACCACCACAACCGACAATTAACACGGTTGCGTTTTTAAGCATTAACTGTTGTTCTTCACTAAAACCTTTTACCAGCATTTGTCGTGAGTAACGAATTTGTTCTTTATCACTTAACATATTGTTTTATTTAATTATAGTTGATAATGGCTAGGCTTTAGTATGTGCGAATAGCACTCGCTTTAAATTGTAAATATACTGGCTGTTCAAGAGTCAGTCGTAAGCGCTCTACAGAATAACGAGTAATGTTTACCATAAATGTATGGTCGAAAACTTGTACACACACTTGCGCTAAGTTTCTATTTAAACGTCTTATTTCAGTGATCTTGCCCGGCAAAATATTGTTTACCGAGGTATCTTCAGCTTTATTTAGCGAGATACCTATATCGCTGGCTAGGATATAACAGCGGACGTCTTCGTTAATTTTTCGCTGAATAAGGTTAGAAAACAAGCTTAGTTTGTGCTGTTTTTGGCCAACAAATCCAAGTTGCGTTAAGCCAAAATTAACTAACTGTTGTTTTACCTTTAACGTCAATGAGGTTTGCGCGATGTATTCATTGCTAATACTGCTATCTAAATGATTAATAACTTGATGCACGTGACCTTGCTGAATGATGCTACCGTCTTTCATCACAAGCACTTGATCTGCTAATTGTTGGATTTCTGTCACTGAATGACTTACATAAATCATCGGTAGATTTAATCGTTGATGTATCTGTCTTAATATCAGTACCATCTCGCCGCGGGCTTTATTATCTAAAGCACTCAAAGGTTCGTCGAGGAGCAATAAACCTGGCTCTGCAAGCAATGATCTTGCCAGTGCTACTCGCTGCTTTTCACCTGCTGATAAGTCGGTAACTTTGCGATCAAGCAGATGCTCCATCCGTGTGAGTTCAATGACTTCATCGATGGTTAATTTACTTTGAAGGCAACGAGAGCTAGCGAACTCTAAATTGCCTCTAACACCAAGGTGTGGGAATAATCGAGCGTCTTGAAAGACAAAGCCGATATTACGTTTAGCCGGCAGTATAAATTGGCTTTCATCGCTGTCCTGCAATTTATACCCTGCAAGTTCAACTTGACCATTTGCTTTATCGTTTAAACCAGCAATGATGCGTAATAGACTGGTTTTTCCAGAGCCAGAATGGCCTAAAATACCGGTAATACCGTTAAGCTCAATGTTATTTAAACAAGAGAGCTTAAAGCTACCATAATCGAGATGGATATTAAGGTGCAGGTTCATTAGTGCTCTCTCACCTTAATCGCTTTTTCAGACTTAAAATTCATTAAATATATCAGTGCTAACAATAATATTGAACCAACGAGTAAACTGCCAGCAAGATAGTGCGCGGTTTCATAATTCAATGCTTCAACATGGTCGAATAGGGCAATGGATAACACTCTGGTCTCACCAGGGATATTGCCACCGATCATTAAGACCACGCCAAACTCACCCACCGTATGAGCAAAGCCAAGACTTGCTGCGGTGATAAAACTAGCTTTTGTTAATGGCATAGTGATATTAAAGAAGCGGTCTAAGGGCCCGGCGCTGAGCATCGCTCCAGCTTCATTGTATTGATTGCCTAATTGCTCAAAAGCTTTTTGTAGAGGCTGCACAACAAAGGGTAAGGAATAAATAACCGAGCCAATTAAAATACCGGTAAAACTAAACGCCAAAGATGAGCCGAATGCATCTTGGAATAATTTTCCTGGACCATTCATTGGTGAAAACAATAAAAGCAAGTAAAAACCTAATACCGTTGGCGGCAGTACTAATGGTAATGCAACTAATGCTTCAATTAACACCTTGAAACGGCTCTCTAATCGGCTTAAGTACCATGCTAGGGGCGTACCGATAATGAGTAAGATAATGGTGGTAATTGCAGCAAGTTTTAGTGTTGTTGCTAAGGCTAGCCATTCATTATAATTTTCCATTGGCTACGTCCATTGGCGCTTTTTCTTTTTGTTTTTTTAGTTCTTCTCTATCGATACTTTGTTCTGTTGCTCTAGGTATATTAGGTGCTCGTTCATAGCCTTGCGTTGAAATTAGATGTTGTGCCTCATCGGTCAGTAAATAATTAAAAAAGCTCGTCGCTAATTCGATGTTCTCGGCGTTCTTTAATACCACCATTTGCTGTTCTAATGGTTTGTGCAATTTGCTATCAATAACTGTCCCAAAACCATGTTTTGAATCAAGCAGTTGACTGTGAGAAATAAATCCATAGCGAACGGCCCCAGTTAAAATTTGCTGATAGGTCTGATTAATGTTGTTGCCAGTAATGAGTTGGCGATGAAATTTGCTCCATAAATCCATTTTAATCAATGATTGCTTCGCAGCTAGACCATAAGGAGCAATATGTGGAGCAGCTAAAGCGATTCTGCCGTCATAGTGTTTTAAGTTTTCTAAAGAAACTGGTTCTTCCGCAATTGCTGACCAAATTGCAATTTGGCCTATCGCATAGGTATTGCGATAGTTTTCGAGGATCAAACCTTGTTCTTCTAGTAATTGCGGTCGACGTAAATCCGCGGATAAGAAAAGATCAAATGGGGCACCATGGCGAATTTGCTGATAAAGAACACCACTAGATGCTGATGAAATTTGAATTTTATGAGGATGAGTTTTATTAAACTCCGCCGATAAACGTTCAATCGGTTTTGCAAAATTCGATGCAACAGCGACGCGCAATGTTTCTGCTTGAGCCGTTGCACTTATGAGAGTTACAAATAGAATAAAAGCAATATTGATAATATTGCTTTGTTTATTGCCAAAATGAAATGAGAAGGGCGTTACTGCTACCACTTACTAGCCTCTTTATTATCTTTTTCTTTAGCGCTTACCCAACGTTCTCCGTGTTCTGTAAGTTCTTTTTTCCAAAATGGCGCTTGCACTTTCAAATAATCCATAATGAATTCTGCAGCTTGAAACGCATCTTGTCGATGTTTACTGGTAACACCCACAAACACAATTTTTTCACCGAGAGTTAGAGTGCCAAAGCGATGAATAACACTGATGTTGCCTAATTGCCACTTTTCTCGTGCTTGCTCGGTTATCTTGGTTAAACATTTTTCAGTCATCCCAGCATAGTGTTCAAGATGTAAATGTTCTACTTGGCACCCATCATTTTGGTTGCGCACACGGCCAACAAAAGTCACCAATGCGCCATCACTGATGTTTTCTTTTTCTAAGGTATCAACTTCCTTTGCAAAATCAAAGTCTTCAAGTTGAACTTTAATACTGTTAATCATTGTTTAGCCGCCAGTTACTGGAGGAAAGAAGGCGACCGTATCATTGGCTGACAATGGCGCGGTGTCTTCTGCCATATCTTGATTTAATGCGGCAAGTAGGGTGCTGTCTTGAAAAACTTGCTGCCAATCCTTGCCTTTAGTCGCCAACTGTTGCTTTAGGTCAGCGATGGTCTCTATATGTTCACTTTTGATTTCTAACTGTTCGCAATCCAGTTGTTCTCTAATGGCAGCGAAAAATAATACATTAATCATACCTGCTTAGCCTCTAGTCCAATGGCCAGATTTACCACCTTGCTTTTCTAATACTTTTATACCACCAATTTCCATTGCTGGATCGACTGCCTTACACATATCAAATAATGTTAACGCAGTAACGGATGCTGCCGTCAAAGCTTCCATTTCCACGCCAGTTTGACCGGCGAGACGGCACATGGTGATGATACGTACTCGATTGTTTTCACTGTCGATCTCAAAATCTACTTGCACTTTTGAAAGCATTAAAGGGTGGCATAATGGGATAAGGTCACTACATTTTTTAGCGGCCTGAATACCAGCAATACGAGCAACCGCGAAGACATCGCCTTTCGCGTGTTCACCACTTTTAATGAGTGACAGTGTTTTTTCGCTCATTGTAATAAAGGCTTCAGCCCATGCCGTGCGTGCAGTGATTTCTTTGGCACTGACATCAACCATGTTTGCTTCGCCTTTGGCATTTAAATGGGTTAAATCATTCATCTTACAAATCCTATTAGCCGCGACTGTTACATTTTTCTGCTAGGCCTAAATGAGGCACAAAATTACACGGTCGATGACTGGCATCTAATTGTTCTTTGATGGCCTTATCCCATGCAGTTTTACAGGCATTGGTAGAACCTGGAACACAAAATATAACGGTTTGATTTGCCATTCCTGCAAATGCTCTTGATTGCATAGTTGAGGTGCCAATTTCATCATAAGAAATTGCTCTAAATACTTCCCCAAAGCCTTCAACTTGTTTGTCGAACAATGGCAATATTGCTTCAGGGGTATTGTCTCTCGCAGTAAAGCCTGTGCCACCGGTTGAGATAACAGCATCAATATTGTTGTCTGCTATCCACTTCGACATAATTGCTCTAAGTTGATAAACATCATCGATGACGATGGCTTTGTCAGCTAAGTTGTGACCGCTTTCAACTAATCGTTCGACCAACGCTTTACCGGAGGTATCATTTTCTTCGGTTCGGGTATCGCTTACGGTAAGAACAGCAATGTTTAATGGTACGAATTCAGCACCGCTTAAATGAGAAGAAACCTTGGACATACTATAAATTGCCTTTTTTAAAATTTTGTTGAGTTAACTTAATCGCTTGTTGCCACTGTTCAGGAGTATTGGTGTTAAACAGAGCTTGCTTGTTGTCAATCGTTAAGGTTAAAGCATTGGTCATTTTAAACACTTGCTTAAACGATGGACCTCGATTGGTCGCGACAAAATTGTCGCTGGTAAATTGTTGTTGTAAAAAGTCAGTCAAAAATGCGTTTACAGGGATAAATGCGGGTAATGAACTGTCATTGTAGTGCGCACTGCGCGCTGATAAAGAGCCTTTTAATTTTAGTTCCAGCAAGTGCTTGTGGTGAATAAAAGGCATATCTATCGGTAGTACTAAAATCGATTTCGGATTGTATTTTTTAATGATGGAATAGATGCCTGCTAACGGGCCACCTTCGTTAACTAAATCAGCGACACCGCCGTTATTTTCGCCTGAAATGACGACGCGTTGTAGGTGGCAGTGTTTTAGAAGTTGCTGACAATGTTCCAACATAGTGCTGTCGTTGAAGGTAAGTTGCGCTTTATTTTCACCCATTCGTGATGATTGGCCGCCGGCAAGTATAATGCCTAAGCAATCTATTGGTGCTGTGTTCATCATTACTGCCTTTGTTATCCGCCAAGCATCGCTAAGTGTTTGGTTCCACCGGTTATACCTTCTTGTAAATAATGACTTAGTTTCTTGTCAGTCATCATATGAGAGATACAATCTTTAAGCCCTTGGCTATCATCCGTCTGTAAATGTTCACGCAGAGACAAACCGTTTTCGGTAAATAAACATAAATGAAGTTTACCTAACGAACTCACTCGCAATCGGTTACATGTAGCGCAAAAATCTTTTGAGTAAGGCATGATCAATCCAATCGTGCCTTGATAGTCTGGGTGTGAAAACACTTCTGCTGGCCCCGCATCTTTCTTGCGGATCACTGGCATCCAGCCACTTTCAAGTAACATCGCCTTAATATTGGCACCGCTGACATGTTGCTTCTCAAAAAACTCTTGGTTGTCACCTGTTTGCATGAGTTCGATAAAACGCAAACTAATTGGCGTGTGTTTGACCCAATCAAGAAACTGTTTCATTTCATGATGATTGTACTCACGCATCAAAACTGTATTGACCTTGATATTGTTAAAACCACGTTTTTGCGCTTTTTCAATACCATCTAAAATAGTTTGTAATTTGTCTTTTCCGGTTATAGCCTGAAATTGTCTTGGATCTAAGCTATCAATGCTTAAATTTAACGAATCGAGTCCAGCATCAATCCAATCGTCAATGTGTTCAGTTAATTTAAAGCCATTACTCGTCATAGCAACGGTTTTTATACCCGCTGTTTGTTTGACGGTACGGATGATTTCAGGAAGGTCTTTACGTAAACTCGGCTCACCGCCGGTGATACGAATTTTTTCGGTGCCCATTTGGGCAAAGGCATTAGCGATACGTTTTATTTCATTGACTTTTAGAAAGTCACGATCGTGATCGCACTCGTAACCGTCAGGCAAGCAATAATTACAACGGAAGTTGCAAACGTCAGTAATAGAGAGGCGCAAATAATAAAATTTGCGGCCGAAGTTATCTTGTAGCATGTTCACCTTTCCAAAGTCGGGAGGCTAGAAAGTTTCCTTGCTAGCCCTGGTGGCTATAACCGCAATTGACATTAATGTCACATTTGGAGTCATTGCCACGGCTTAGTATTCATAAATTATTCGACTAATGATTAGCTGAACAATACTTAGAAACCTAAGCTCGGCGATATAAGTTTGTTTATTAAGACTACCACTAATTTAGCATATCACCAATAAATGGGAGTCATCTTTTATTAAAAGTTTGCAGTAACCATAAACCATAGCTTGGTTGTATCTGTGGCAAAGTCATCAGCAGAGTAGCTGGCGGCTTTCACTAAACCAGATACTTGTTTGTTAAATTTGTATGCTGCGGCAATATTTGCTTCCGTACCATACTCTGCGTTACCTTCATCCGCTTCATACATATGGTAAGCCGCAGATAACCCTACACCACCTATTTTTGTTGACCCTTTAACGTAAGTATCAACAATACCTGTCTTAGGTGTATTTAAGAATATATCGGCAAAACCTTGGAACATATGCAAAGTCGCTAATGGCGTGCTAAAACCTACGTCATTATCACTACCTAGTGTCTCAATACCACCACCAACACTGAAACGTTTAAAGTTAGCCATTACTTCTAATACTGAATAGCTTGCTTCAAATGTTGTTGGGTTGTCACCGGCATCTTCTTGATTAGCAAAGCCAGCTTTAACAGCAAGGCCAGTGCCTCCTAGCTTGAACTTACCGTTATAAGTAGCCCCCATGGTGTTCGTTGAAGTGCCTGCAGCAGCGCCATCAAATTCTAAAGAATAATTATAAAGCGATACTGAATGTTGCTTATTTATCGCATATTTTGCATTTAATAGGATCAAATCGCCGCTTAGGTCTGACTTATCACTATCTTCGCCAAAAATTCGGTTTACATTGAAAACATAACTTGCGTCTAACGTTAATGCGTCTAATGGCTTAACTTGTAAACGGTAACCATCAAACGTTTGTTCGTTTTGACGCCATGCGACACCGCCGATAAAACGTTGATCATCTAAATTAATACGTTGACGACCTGCGGTTGCAGTGAATATGTTACCGCTGTATTGCAAGTAGGCTTGATTAATTTCGCTACCTTCAGGATCTGCAACTACTGGGTAAGTGCCTTTGCCGTTTACTGTCGAGTTGAAACTGTCGTTTCCGATAAAGCTGACATTGTCCGCTTCAACTTTTGCGCTTAAATTAAATACTTTTCCTGTACTAATTGTAATGCGGCTTTTCAAAGTCGAAGCTAGTGCGTCTTCATTTGTACCATCTTGATCCACTGTTTCTGCGCGATAACGCAAAGAAACATCGACTTTCGAATCTTTTACCGCTTTTGAGATATCATCTGTTATTGCAGCAGAAGAGTTAAATGCAGCGCCAACACCCAGTGCAAGAATACTTGCTTTAAAGAAATTACTGTTTTTCATTTTTTTCTCCGTTGATATTTTATTATTATTATCAATTACGCAATTATTGAACCATTATTATTTGTGGCGACATCAAAAATTGATAAATTTACAAACAAAATGAGTTACCTAGATTTTGATGGTTAAAGTAGCGCTTAGTTGTTAACGTGATGTTGATTTGCATCAACAAGTTAACGAATTGTTTCTAATTGTATACTCTTATACTAGACAAAATTTGCTAAATACCGCTAAATAGCTATTAATTCTCATTTAGAACATTGCAGATTGTTGCTGAGCACTCCAATGTCGCTATTTTTTTCACCTTACGTGTGGTCACGTAAATTAATTAAACCATAGAGATTGTTATGTCCGATTGTTGTTCTGCGCCAGGCCTAATGGCTTTTGAAGTAGCTTTAAGCCAATTATTAGATAACGTTTATACTACCAACAGTATTAAATCTATTTCAATAGAGAATGCCCTAGGTAAAGTGTTGGCTGATACCGTAACGTCACCTGTGTCTGTGCCACCGCACAATAACTCTGCGATGGACGGATACGCGTTTAAGTATAGTTCGCTAGAACAAATTGCAGCAGGAGGCGGATTACAACTAGCGGGTCGTTCTTTTGCAGGAGAACCATTTACAGGTGTGACCCAAAGCGGTCAATGTATTCGCATCATGACAGGCGCAAAATTACCAGATTGCTGTGATACCGTAGTGATGCAAGAAAATACACGTGTAGATAAAGATACCGTAGTACTTACCAAATCGCCGAGTGAAAAAGGCAATGTAAGATATAAAGGTGAAGATATAGCCCAAGGCGTGACGGTATTTGAAAAGGGCCATAAATTATCTGCGGTAGATATTGGAATGATCGCATCTTTAGGCATTGCCAAAGTAAAAGTTTTTGGCGATATAAACGTAGCCATATTGTCAACTGGCGATGAACTTCGTTTACCTGGCGAAGAATTAGCGGAAGGTGATATCTATGAAAGTAATCGCTTCGTACTTCGACCGTTATTGCAAAAACTTGGCGTTAATATATTGGATTTTGGCATCATTAGAGATGACAAGGAAGCGATTCGACAAGCTTTTACAAAAGCGGATCAACTTGCAGATGTGGTCATATCAAGTGGCGGCGTTTCGGTTGGTGAGGCTGACTACACAAAGGAAGTTTTATCAGAAATTGGTGAAATTAACTTTTGGAAAATTGCGATGAAACCGGGCAAGCCGTTTGCGTTTGGTAAGTTATCAAATAGTGTGTTTTTTGGTTTACCAGGAAATCCTGTATCAGCACTTGTTACTTTTTACCAACTGGGTGTGCCAGGCATTGAAAAGATGCAAGGCTTGAATGCAAAAGCGAAAACGCGTTTTAAAGCCGCCACCACTACTAAGCTAAAAAAATCTCCGGGCAGAATGGATTTTCAACGTGCAGTGCTTAGCTATGATGAGCAAGGGATGCCAATTGTCACCAGCACTGGCTCACAAGGTTCTGGCATATTAACTAGCTTAGGTAGAGCCAATAGCTTTATTGTCTTAGATAAAGACCAGGGCACTGTTGAAGCGGGTGAGTCTGTTTGGGTAGAACCATTCAGTCACTTGTTAATGTAGCCAATTACTATTCTTTTAAAGGAAAACCTAATATTGGCTCATTCATCATTATTAAAAGATTATCTAATTGAGTTGGCAGTTGCTGAAAAGTTAGCTCCGAGCCTTGATCTTGCTTGTGGTAATGGCCGAAATGGTCGCTATCTGGTTAGCCAAGGGCTTGATGTTGTGTTTGCAGATATCAAGCCTAGTGAGGACCCATTGCCATTAGATAAGGCAACATTTTGGCAGGTCGATTTTGAGCAGCCGTCAACCTCGCCACTTACAGGTAAATCATTTTCTTCAATTCTTGTGTTTAACTATTTGCATAGACCATTGATGGCGAGTATTAAACAAGCAATCCAGCCGGGTGGCTTAATAGTTTATGAAACATTCACAACCGAACAACCACAATTTGGTCGCCCAACCAATCCCAAGTTTTTATTAAAACCTAAAGAGCTATTAGAACATTTTGATGATTGGCAGGTATTGCATTATTTTGAAGGAATTGTTGATAAAGAAGACAGCTCAAACAAAAAGGCAATAGCGCAAATTGTTGCTCGTAAACCGCTTTAATATCGACTTCCTTTAGATTAATCATTATTGATCTAAATTAATATTTAACTGCCAGAAATATGCTTTAATCAACATTAGCCCATTTGTAAACACAGAGCAATATGAAACCGACGACAACCGAAGCGATGACAACATTGCTTAACCAAATTAATAAAGCATTACCGTTTGGCATGGCCGAAGCGGAAATTTGTGCTGGAAAATGTATCGGTTGTCCTAAAAAGTTAATGGAATATATGTCGATGGAAGTCGACTATTGGCAATGTCGTTTAGAACAAGATGATGCGCCAGATTTAGCTGAATTCACTAATTTTGCAAACCGAAGCAAACGGATTTATAAATCATTATCAAAAAATGGGTTAGTAAATCTTTAAATCGATAGCTCTGGCCTCTGTTGAGCAAATGATCCGATATCTTTTGTACCTTTACATTTGCTACTTGCATAAAAACTGAACTGTAAAATAAGCTGTTGCAGTTTTTCTCTTTCTTTACCAAACTATGTCTTATATCTAGAACATTAGACAGGCTTCATATGGTACACATAAAAACTTTCTTGTTAGTCATTTCATTTTCATTATTTGGTTGTACGAGCAGCAACCACACAAGTAACACGGCTAAATCGAATAACTCTAGCGTCGAAATGGAACGGATAAATATCTCTGATAAACAAGCAGTGCTTGATCCTAAGTTAGCCGTGTTTAGCAAGTTTGTCGGTACATGGGAATCTGTCTTCGAATGGGATGGTGATAAGCCAGAAGTACTTGATGTAAGCAAGAATGAAGTCGCATTAAATGGTAAAGCACTTCGCACTCTTCACTCTATTAATCAAGGTATGTACGGCGGTGAGTCACTTATATTTTGGGATAAAGCGCAACAAAAAATTATATTTTATTATTTCACTACTGCTGACTTTTATACTTCAGGCTATATAGAAGTTGTCGATGACAATCAATTTGTTGCGTTTGAAGATGTGGTTGGCAATGAGAATGGCATTACCAAAGTTAAATCAACGAGCACGTATAAAGACAATACGATTAAAGTAAGCACCGCTTATTTCAAAAACGGTGAATGGACTAAGCCTGAAAGTAGAACCTACACAGCGAGTGATAAGGCTGTAGTATTTAAATAATAGTGTCTAAATAAAATGTTCAAGTAAGAACGTTTAAGTGAGAATGATGAACAAGAAAGTCACCATAGAGTATTATTCCGATGTTCTTTGTATTTGGGCTTGGATTGCGCAACGTCGGTTGGACGAACTAAATCAACAACTTGGCGATAGAATTGAAATTCGTTATCGCTATATGAATATTTTCGGCGATGTATATCACAAAATTAACACCCAATGGCAAGAGCGCGGTGGTTTCCCCGGTTTTGCACAACACGTAAAGCACTCCGCCGAGCCATACGAAGATGCAATAGTGCACAATAATATTTGGCAGTCGACCCAGCCATCCACCTCTGCTAATGCACATCTGTTTTTAAAGGCGATAGAACTAGTTGCTGGTAGTAAATTAAGTGGTGAATTAGCTCGCCAAGTTCGTAAAGCCTTTTATTGTGACTGCCAGGATATATCTAACTTTTCGGTGTTAAATTCGCTAATCGAACCCTTTGATGTTGATAACGATTCTGTTTCACAGCTAATAAATAATGGTCAGGCAATGGCGGCATTAATGAACGATTATAAAGCAGCAAACGATCATATGTTAAAAGGCAGCCCGTCTTATATTATCGATAACGGTCGTCAGGTATTGTTCGGTAATGTAGGGTATCGAATATTACTTGCTAATGTTGAGGAGCAACTTAAAAATCCAGATAGTGAAGCAAGTTGGTGCTGATAATTTAGTAGAAATGTAATAAAAAATTGTACCGTTGTTCAATTGAAGTTAAGTAAAAAAACCGAATCAATAATAGATTCGGTTTTTTATTTTAATATCTAGCTTAGCGCTATATTAAAGCCAATTTACCAGCCTTCAACACCTTCCATATCAGGAAGTTGGTGAGCGATACCTTTATGACAATCGATACAGGTTTTTTCGCCACTTGCCAATGATGTTGAATGTTGTTCTTCTGCACGAATACTTTGTGCAGTAAAGTCCATATAATCAAAGTTATGACAGTTACGACATTCCAACGAGTCATTAGCTTTTAATCTTGTCCATTCGTTTTCAGCTAAATGTCGGCGTTTGGCTTCAAACTTTTCTGGAGTATTAATTGTACCAAAAATCTTGCCCCAAACTTCCTTAGAAGCTTGCATCTTGCGAGCAATCTTATCGGTCCAATTATGAGGCACATGACAGTCAGGACATGTTGCTCGAACACCAGAGCGGTTAGTGAAATGAATCGTTGTTTTTAACTCTTCATATGGATTGTTTTCCATCTCGTGACAACTGATACAAAACTCTTCAGTGTTACTCAGTTCCAACGCTGTGTTAAAACCACCCCAAAAGATGATACCTGCGACAAAGCCTCCAATGACTAAAAATCCTAAACTGTAATGAACGCTAGGGCGTCGAATGGTTTGCCATAATTTAATAATTAAACTTTTCATAGCGAGGCCTTATTCGTTTTCGTCTTGGTTAGCTTGCTTCTCTTTCATCATTGTATCCATGTCTACAAACGTGTTCTCAACCAGCGGTTTAGCATCGAGTTGAGGAACATGACATTGATTACAGAAGTAGCGTCTAGGAGATACTTCAGCTAAAAAATTACCGTCTCTATCCATATAGTGAGTCACACTAACCATCGGTGCTTGAGACTCTTCAGTGCGTTTTCTTGAATGACAAGACATACACGTATTAGCTTTTAGGTCGACTTGATAATTTCTCACTTTATGCGGGATCAACGGCGGCTGCATTGGATATGCACGGCTTTTCTTAATATCCGTGTTTGTCACATCTGGCATCTTATCCGGCGTTTTTTGCGTTTCAATACTTGTATTGTCACGCAAGGTTGCAATTTCATTAGCAAAGCTAAATAAGGCAACAGAGCAAAGAGCAACTGTTGAGATCAAAGTGATTATTGATTTTTTCATTGTTATTCTCCTTACACTTTCTCAATTCGAACTGCACATTTCTTGAAGTCCGTCTCTTTCGAAAGCGGGTCGGTAGCATCTAAGGTCACTTTATTTACTAAGCGAGACGCATCAAACCATGGCATAAATACTAATCCACGTGGTGGCTTGTTTCGGCCTCTGGTTTCAACTCGAGTTTGAACTTCACCACGACGAGACACTATTTTAATCAAATCGCCACGTCTTAAACCGCGATTCTTAGCATCGTCTGGATTCATATAAACAACGGCATCCGGCATTGCTTTATGAATTTCTGGTACTCGTCCAGTCATTGAACCTGAATGCCAATGCTCTAACACACGCCCCGTCGATAACCATAAATCGTATTCAGCATCAGGGAATTCTGCAGCCGGCTCATATGGCAAGGCGAAAATTACCGCTTTGCCATCAGGCTTACCATAAAAGTCGAAATCTGAACCTGGTTTACAGTATGGATCTGAGCCTTCTTTAAAGCGCCATAAGGTTTCTTTGCCATCCACAACAGGCCAGCGCAAGCCACGCTCTTGGTGATAACGGTCATATGGTGCTAAATCATGTGCTTTACCGCGACCAAAGGTTGCATACTCTTCGAATAAACCTTTTTGAATATAGAAACCAAAGTCACGAGACTCTTGGTTTAAACGATCATCTGGAATTTCATCGAGTTTGTATTTATTAACGTTACCGTTTTCGTATAGAACATTAAATAAAGTTTTACCACGATACTCGGGCTTCTTAGCTAACAACTCTTCTGGCCATACATCTTCCATGGCGAAGCGTTTTGAAAACTCAACCAATTGCCACATATCCGAGAATGCACCTTCTGGCGCACTAACTTGTTGATACCATGATTGTGTTCTCCGCTCAGCGTTACCGTAAACACCTTCTTTTTCTACCCACATTGCGGTAGGTAAAATAAGATCGGCTGCTTGTGCGGTTACGGTTGGGTAAGGATCTGAAACAACGATGAAGTTTTTCGGGTTGCGATAACCAGGGTAACCTTCCTCATTCATGTTTGCCGCCGCTTGCATGTTGTTATTACATTGCACCCAGTAGAAATTCAATTCACCGTCTTTTAATTTACGGTTTTGCAGTACTGCATGATAACCAGGTTTGGCAGGAATGGTGCCATCAGGTAGTTTCCATATTTTTTCGGCGTACTTTCTGTGATCCGGGTTATCAACCACCATATCTGCAGGTAAGCGGTGTGAGAATGTACCTACTTCACGAGCGGTACCACAAGCAGATGGTTGGCCTGTTAATGAAAACGGGCTATTACCTGGTGTTGAGATTTTACCGGTTAATAAATGAATGTTGTAAACTAAGTTATTCGCCCAAACGCCACGGGTGTGTTGGTTAAAGCCCATGGTCCATAGAGACATAACTTTAGTTTTTGGATCAGCATAAAGTTCAGCTAATGCTTTTAGTTTATTTTCTGGGACACCAGATAGTTTTGATGTGTACTCAACTGTATATGTACTCACAAACTTAGCGTATTCTTCAAAGCTCATTGGTGTTGAACCACCGGCTTTGCTTGCATCGCTATTTTTGGCTTTCTTCTCAAGAGGATGCTCTGGACGCAATCCATAACCAATATCAGCATTACCTAGTCTGAAATTTGTATGCTTGTTAACAAAATCTTTGTTTACACGATCAGTTTGGATAATATAGTTAGCAATGTAGTTTAAAATTGCTAAATCAGTTTGTGGCGTGAAGATCATGCCATTATCAGCTAAGTCGAAACTACGATGTTCAAATGTTGAAAGTACCGCAACTTTAACGTGAGGGTTACTTAAACGACGGTCAGTAATACGAGTCCATAATATTGGATGCATTTCAGCCATATTAGAACCCCAAAGCACAAATGCATCGGCATGTTCCATATCGTCATAACAACCCATAGGCTCATCGATACCAAAGGTACGCATAAAACCACCAACGGCTGAGGCCATGCAGTGACGAGCATTTGGGTCAATATTGTTAGAGCGGAAACCAGCTTTATAAAGTTTTACTGCGGCATAACCTTCTTGAACTGTCCATTGGCCTGAACCAAACATACCGACACCAGATGGACCTTTTTCTTTAAGCGTTGCTTTGGCTTTTTCCGCCATAATGTCAAAAGCTTGGTCCCAAGTAATAGGTGTAAAATCACCGTTTTTATCAAACTTGCCATCTTTCATGCGCAATAAAGGCGAGGTTAATCGGTCTTTACCGTACATAATTTTTGATAGGAAATAACCTTTGATACAGTTAAGGCCTTTGTTTACTGGTGAGTTAATATCACCATGAGTAGCCACAACTTTATTGTCCATGGTGGCGACGTTAACACTGCAACCTGTGCCACAAAAACGACAAGGCGCTTTGTCCCATTTTAATTTTGTCATATCACTTGAAGTGATAATATTTGAAGCAGCAGCCGGTACTGCAACACCAGCGGCCGTTGCCGCTACCGCGACAGCATTAGCTTTTATAAATTCACGTCGGTTCAATTTCATTAGTGTTCCCCGTTATTCTTCTAAATATTGATGATAGACAGGTGCAAGTGTGAATATGCCAGCCTGGTCCCTAACAATGTCTGCGTATTTGCCAATTTTTTTCTGGTTGTCAGCTTCAATGGTAAATACGATTTTTCCGGTATCTGAAGTCGCGTGAATTTCAGCGCCCGGAGTCGATAATATGCTTTCTTCTACCGCTTTTTTTTGCGAAATATCAATTTGTGCAATGAAGCTTGCGACATGATATTCGTTAGTTTTTACTGGTTGTTCCATTAAATGCTTCCTTCAGTACAAGCTCAGTTGAATTGCTCGGACAAACACTGATGCATGCGCCACAACTGGTACATGCGTCTTGGTCTATCACTGGTTTTGGTATGGCGTTATCGATAAACTTAAATGCGATTGCACGTGGTTCGCAAACATCTTTACAACTTTGGCAATATATTTGTTGTTTTGCTAAACAATCGTCTTTGATATTGAGATGAGCTGGCCATGCAGAGTGTTGCTTAGCCTCTACAAATAAATCTTGCTCACAGCTATCAATGCATTTTTCACAAAAAGTACACTCATCAATTGAGAAATCTACTTTCGGAAATCCATCGTCTGCTTTAATAATAATGTTTTGTGCGCAGTCTGAAATACAGTCGCCACATTGAGTGCAACCGTCAATAAAGGCTTGTTCTGATTTTATCCACGGTAAACGTATTTCTACCTTTTTTGGTAGCTTACGGCCACGTAGAAAATTGCGTTTGGATTTATCGATAACAACTTCCATGAATTATCAAACGCCTGGAGGGCCCATTATTAATTGACTAATCCAAATGGTAAATCCATAAGCGGCAACAATCGCAACCGCTAATATTGGACCTAAAAATACAGCGAGGAAAATAAAGGTATTACGTTCATCTTTTTTTTGCTCACCCGAGTTTGTTATTTCAGTCATGGCATCTCTCGTTTTTAAATATTATTAAGATATAAAGTTGCTGTTAATGTTTTGTTAATTGACTATATAAGATTATAGGCGTTAATTTGAATTAATTCGTAAAAATAATAGGTTTATTATTGATCTAGATTAAGTAAAGTCAATCTAAATTGTCGGCTGTTCAATAATTGAACAGATGTAAAGGGCGTTATATTTACTGTTAACTCTGGTACACTTATAAAATATCCATAATAATTAACTGTTTAGTGTCAATATAGCGGTGAGTGTCGATTTGAATAATTACCTTGAATATTTTTCTAAAAGCCATGTTGAATTTAGCGCCCAGCGTCTTCGTGGAACCTTGCTGATACAAGGCGACGAAACTTGGCTAAAGGAGCAACTTGCCGAAGTGTTTTTGGCCTTAAAAACGCGGACAATATTGCACTTTAGCAACAGTGAAAGTAATGGAAATATTGAGGCTGATAACCGAAACTTTAAACAGTTTTTAGGGCAAGAACACGACGTATTAGTGTTTGAAGCAGAGCAGCATTTTAATGTCGATGCGTTCGCCGCGCTTTCTGGCACCTTAGTTGCTGGTGGACATGCAATTGTTGTTTTACCCGAGCCATTGATTTCTAGCAGTTTATTTTGTCAGCGCTTTATTCAAATCGCGAAAACTTACGACAACGTTGATTTTGTTTGTCCTCAGTCGCCATTATCTTTACAACGATTGCCCAACACCAAAAAAAATGAACCAATTGCAATTAATCAATTAAAGCAAGTCATCCAAGACCAGTTTAGTGACGACTTTAAATCAAATTGTGTTACTGCTGAACAAGCCGTAGCTGTTGAGAAAATAATACAAGTGTTGACAGGCCATCGTGACCGACCTTTGATACTCACCGCTGATCGAGGTCGCGGTAAATCTAGTGCCCTCGCTATAGCCGTGGTAGAGCTATTAAAAAAGCAGGACAAGCGTATCATCATCAGCGCGCCGCATCCTGATAGTCTCAGTGTGTTTTTTAACCAAATTCAGCACTTTATGCCAAACTCTAAACGCACAGGCAATCAAGTATTTTATGGCTCTAGTGTCGTTGAATTTATTGCCATTGACGCCTTAGTTAAACATCAACCAAGTTGTCATCTTTTATTAATTGATGAAGCGGCCGGTATCCCATTGCCGCAGTTAAGACAATTGTTGGGCCACTATCATCGACAGGTTTTTGTTTCTACCGTCCATGGCTATGAAGGGGCCGGGCGAGGATTTAGTACTAAGTTTGTCAATGAAGTTAAACATACAAGGCCGAATGCTAATTTGCTGCATATTAAACAACCAATTCGTTGGGCTGAAAATGATCCGCTAGAGCGTTTTAGTTTTGACGCTTTGTTGTTAAATGCCAAGTTAGCAGATGCGAAGCAGGCGCAGTTAAGCATTCAGTCTATAAATGACATTGATCACCAGTATATTAGTGCTCAGCAATTATCTAGTGATGAGCCGCTATTGAGACGGGTTTTTGCCTTGTTGGTTACCGCTCACTATCAAACTAAGCCGAGCGACCTTATGATGTTGCTCGATAACCCGAAAGTGAGTTTAATTGTGCAATCGACTGAACAGCAACTTGTAGGCGTTGCATTATTGCTAGCTGAAGGGCAAATAGACGATGAATTGTCTGGCAAAGTAAAGCAATCAGTTCGACGCATTAAGGGACATTTAATTCCACAATCTTTATTAGTTCATAGTGGCATTGAGGATGCGTTTGAATATAGTTACCAACGAATTGTTAGAATAGCCATTCATCCTCAGTTACAAGGACAATCACTGGGTCATCAATTATTAGAGTATTGTCACAGCTATAGCCAGCGTTTAGGTTGTGATTTTGTCGCATCGAGCTTTGGTGCCAATAAACAACTATTAAAGTTTTGGTTAGATAATCAATTTTCAACCTGCCGTATTGGCTTTACCAAAGATAATGCTAGTGGCGAACATTCTGCTATCGTTTTACGTGCTATTTCCGATAAAGCTAGGCAGTTACAGGCGGTTATCAGCAAGCGCTTTTATAACGATCTAATTTATTATTTAGCCGATGAATATCAACATTTGGCCACAGGTTTGGTTGCTTTGATTTTAACAAATCAATCTAGCTCATCACACTTAGATGAGAATGACATTGAGGCTGTACATAGTTTTCAAGCGGGATTTCGTGTGTTTTCAAGTTGCGCTCCAGCATTACAGCGTTGGTTGCTAGCAACCATAGTAAATAAAGGCCCAGATTGGCTTGATAATAAGGTTGTCGAAATGATGATTGCTAAATTGTTACAAAAACATGATTGGCAGACGCTAGCAAACGACTATAGTTATACAGGTAAAAAGACCATTCATACGGCAATGAAACGATTCGTTAGCGAGCACGTATAAATTAGGGCAAAAATCATTAATGCAAATATTACAAGTCGAAGACCTTTGTAAACATTATAAGGATGTAAAAGCCGTTGATGGCGTTAGCTTTACTGTAAATAAAGGTCAATGTTTTGGACTGCTTGGTCCCAATGGCGCAGGAAAAACTACCACCATTGAGATAATGGAAGGAATTATCAAACAGACTTCTGGCGCGGTTAATTATGAAACCGAAAGTGGCGCCGATATCAGCCAAAAAATTGGCATACAGTTTCAAAATACTGCGCTGCAAGATTATTTAACCGTTACTGAAACTCTGCAATTGTTTGCCAGTTTTTATCAACAATCAGTCGCTATCGATACATTGATTGAACTTTGTGATCTTGGCGAGTTTACCGACCGAGATAACCGTTTGTTATCAGGTGGACAAAGACAGCGTCTATTGCTGGCGTTGGCACTGATAAATGATCCTGAAATTATTTTTCTTGATGAGCCGACCACTGGTTTAGATCCACAATCCCGTCGTCATTTTTGGCAGCTTATTGAGAATATTAAAGCTCAAGGTAAAACCATTATTTTAACGACCCATTATATGGATGAGGCTGAGCAGCTTTGCGACCAAATAGTTATTATGGATAAGGGCAAAGTGATAGAGCAGGGAACACCTAAGCAATTGCTATCAAAGCACTTTAGCCAGGTTTTCATCTATCTTCCGATAGCTAATATTCCTCAAGAATTAGTGATAGAGCAGGACTGGAACACGAGTCAGGAGCATGTAGAAATTAAAACTGATAATGTCGAAATGACAATGAAACAGCTTATAGATTTATCGCTGCCACTCACCGGTTTACATATAAAGTCGGCTAATTTGGATGATTTATTTTTGAAGTTAACCGGCCATAGTTTAAGAGGGTAACGATAATATATGTTTAGTTTGTCGCGTTTCTATGCAGTTGCCAAAGCTCGAAATATTGAATTTTTTAGGGACAAATCATCACTGGCTTGGAATATCCTTTTTCCAGTTTTGCTATTGGTTATTTTTTCCTTTGTCTTTTCTGGTGATGGTCGTGCCGTATATAAAATCGGTGTACTTGATCTTGAAAATTCGAAACACTCTTTTTTGCAAACTAAATATATCGACCACGTCAATTATGTCGACATTGATAAGGCACTAATAAAACTCAACCTTCATGAAATTGATTTAATTATTGATGATCAAAAACAGCATTATTGGGTTAATGAACTATCACCGAAAAGTTACATGGTAGAGCAAGTATTTTTAAGTCAAAGTGATGGTTATAAAAGACAGCAAACTTCCGGTAAATCGATTCGTTATATCGACTGGGTAATGCCAGGCATATTTGCCATGAATATGATGTTTAGTTGTTTGTTTGGTGTTGGTTATGTCATTGTTCGTTATCGTAAAAATTCAGTGTTAAAGCGACTAAAAGCAACACCTTTATCGGCGCTAGAGTTTGTCAGTGCACAACTGTTATCTCGTCTGTTTATTGTTTTATTTATGATCACCGTTGTTTACGTTGGTTGTAATATGTTTTTCGATTTCTTAATGCTTGGCAGTTATGTTGACTTAATTCTAGTAACAATTATCGGTGCGATGAGTTTGATAAGTTTAGGCTTGCTTATTGCAACGCGGAGTAAGTCGGAAGAACTCGTAGGCGGCTTATTAAATATGGCAACTTGGCCAATGATGCTGTTATCGGGGATTTGGTTTTCGTTAGAAGGCGCACCAGAAATGGTCAAACTTGTTGCAGAAATATTCCCGTTAACTCATTTGGTAACTGCGGCGAGAAGTATTATTACCGAAGGGGCAACGCTTGCTGATATCAGTTATCATTTGACCGTGTTGGTTTCGATGACTGTCGTATTTTTATTGATCAGTGCGAAATTATTTAGCTGGGATAGCGAGCGCTGATCCCTGCTTTATAATGATGTACTTTTATCAATAATCTTAGACTAACTAAAAAACAGCTAGGAACTAGCGAAGCAACGCTACCGCTTGCTCGATTTTGTCGTTGATATCGGCATCGTTTATTGTCGATGATCCCATATCAAAATTATCATAAAAGCTTGGTACTGAGATGCTTGCTTTAACGTCTGCCGCAAAAAATGGCGCTGATCCTGTCGCCGCCGCCAATACGCTTGAAGCGCCACCAGGTCCTGGTGATGTTGCTAGCATAATCATTGGTTTGTTCTGAAATACTTTCATATCAATGCGAGACGTCCAATCAAATAAGTTTTTGTAGGCCGCAGTATATGAACCATTATGTTCAGCAAAAGACACAACAATCGCATCTGCCTCGCCAAGCTTATTGTAAAATGCTTGCGCTAATTCTGGCTTACCGAGTTCTGCTTCACGGTCTTCACTAAATAATGGCAGTTCATAATCGTTGATATCAACAATTTCAACACTGGCATTTTCAACGCCGTTAGCGGCGATATTAGCAACATGTGTTGCTAGCGTTTTATTGATTGATTTACGAGAGCTTGATGCTGCAAATGCGATAATTTTCATGTTCATATCCTTTTTCATTAAACAATAGTTCCCTATTTGGAGGCACTAATTGTATAGGTATTCGTTCTAAAGACGCTAAGTCATTGTTGATTAATTGGGATTAGTATATATTTATTCCAATTGAATTATAATAGTTAAATTAAAATAGGACTTTTTCCAAATGGGTGGTAATTCACAGTTGTTAGATGGCATGGTTGTATTCGTCACTGTTGCGGAAACGCTGAGTTTTACTAAAGCCGCTCAAGTTCTCTCTCATTCACCTTCCTATATAAGTAAAGAGATGAATCAACTTGAACAGCGAATGGCGGTTCAATTGTTACATCGCACCACAAGATCTATAAGTTTAACCGAAGAAGGCCATCAATATTATTTGCGCTGTCGACAGATAGTCGATGATGCGAATCTTGCCCAAGCGTCGTTGAGCAGAGCTCAACACAAGCCTTCAGGTTTGCTTCGAATTAATGCACCTGAGATTATTGCCGAAAGTCACTTAAACGATTTAATAGGCGAATTTCTTAATCAATATGAAGATATCAATGTCGTTATCGATCTAAGTGATGAATTGGTAAATATTGTTGAAGAGTCTTACGATTTAGCCATTCGAATTGGTAAATTAAAGGATTCAAATTTAATCGCCAAAAAGTTAATGGATACAAGGCTAGTGACGGTTGCGTCGCCAAGTTACCTAAAACGTTATGGCAAACCAATAAAGCACAGCGAGTTGAATAACCACAAATGTATCAGTTACCGTTACCAGCCTAACCCTAAGGTTTGGAGTTACACAATTGCAAATGGTAAAGAGGTGTCGATACCAGTAACACCTAGAGTGGTTTGTAATAATGCGAGTTTACAATTATCGATAAGTAAAATGGATGCAGGGATTGTTAGAATGCCATTATTTTACTGTCAGCAAGCCATTGATAATGGTGAGCTTGAATTGATCTTTGATGATTATCCAAGCGCTGAAATAGGAGTATATGCGGTATACCCCCACAAACAGTTTTTAGCGACTAAAGTTAAGGTGTTTATCGACTTTATGGCTAATGCGTTAGCAGCAGATTACTAAGCAGATTACTAAGCAGGTTTTTGGGTACAATGCTTAATTGCCGTTGCGAGCAATTCTAGCGCTGTTTTTTCTGACGTTTGTTCTTGTTGAACATAGTCATTTACTGGGGTTACTCTGTTTCCCCATTTAATAAAGCCCGCACCCCATGTTAAACCCGCACCAAAAGCGGCGCTGATGATGTTATCACCGGGTTTTACTCTACCGCTCTCAAGAGCTTCACAAATGGCAATCGGTACGGTAGCTGCAGATGTATTACCGTAATTTTGAATATTAACCATAACTTGCTCGTCCTTTAACTTCAATTTTTGAGCGATGGTTTCGATAATACGTACATTAGCCTGATGTGGTATCAATAGATCGATATCTTCGACATTTAATTTAGCTTCTGACATTACTGTCTCAGTTGCTCCGCCCATACCACGCACAGCACGTTTGAATATTTCAGGACCAATAAAGTCTAGAGTTAATGGCCCTGGAGGGTTTTCATATCGATCCATATCGGTACCAAAATTCGATACACTTAAAATATCACGAGCTTTAGAATCACAGCCAAGTTTCGCATTTAATAAACCACATTCGATGTCGCTTGCCTCGACAATTACAGCCCCTGCGCCATCACCAAATAATACAGCAGAACTTCGCTCACTCCAGTTAACAAACCAGCTCATGCGTTCAGCAGCGACAACAAGTACCTTCTTCGCCATTCCTGAACGAATTTGAGCTGTTGCGTTTTGCAATGCATACAAAAAACCGGTACATGCGGAACTTAAATCGAAACAAGCAGCTTGGTTAGTACCCAGTAATTCTTGAACTTTCGATGCGGTATTTGGCACTAGCGTATCAGGGCAGCACGTTGCAACAATAATTAAATCTAAATCATCTGCTGTAAGACCCGCGCGAGCTAATGCTTGCTTGCTAGCAAGCGTAGCCATCTGTGCAGTATTGATATGTGATATACGACGCTGTCTGATACCTGAGCGTGATGAAATCCATTCATCAGAGGTATCCATGAATGTAGTTAATTCGTCATTGGTTAATACAGCTGGTGGAATATATTTTCCCCAACCCGTAATGTCTGCATAGATCATATTATTCGAGCTCTACTTATGTATTTGTTATTTTTTATATTCTATTACTATCTTCTACTTTAGTTTAGTAGCGTTGTAAATTGTAGAAATTTATTGATTGCACAAAAATAAACCTAAAAATTAGTTAGGTATCAGTCAATCACGTAAAGGTAAATGGCAAGGAAATGACATATGCTACCAGCCAATACAAAGACATGCCAAATAGCATGATTGAATGGAATTTTTTTAATCGCGTAAAAAACAGCACCTAAAGTATAAGCAGCGCCACCAGAAGCCAATAAAATTAGACCACCGGTTGAAACATTAGCAATCATTTGTGGAGCGGCGATTACGATCAGCCAGCCCATTGCTAAATAGGTAATAAGTGACACTTTTTTAAATTTATTGGTATGAAATAATTTAAAATAGATACCAACGATAGCCATTGTCCATACTACGGATAAGATTGAATAACCCCAAGCCCCTTTGATACTAATTAACATGAATGGTGTATAAGTACCGGCGATCAATAAGTATATGGCGCAATGATCAAGTAGTTTAAATACTTTCTTAAGAGGGGCATGGGTAAAGCTGTGGTAAAGCGTTGAAGCTAAGAATAACGCGATCATGCTAGTGCCATAGATAATAGCGCTAGTCATTTCAAAGGCATCATTTGCAACCACAACCATCAATGTCAGTGCCACTACACTTAGTAGCGCACCAATTCCGTGGGTAACGGAATTAACAACTTCTTCGGCTACTGAGTAACCTTGAGAAATTTTGTTCTTAATCGATTCTGTGCTCATAATGCTGCCGGTAAATTTATTTTGTTGAAACGCCAACTAGTATGACCAGTTGTAGAGCTAATTACAAATATAAAATGTATGTTTTTTGTACTGATGAGTGTTTTGTTATTAAACAACAGCATACTGCAGGAGGTTCCACATCTCGCTACGCTCGTGTGGAATGACGTGCATGGATGTATGAGATAAAAAAATGTCTGGAATATTTTTTCTTTGCGAAGCAGTCCGAAGGACCGAATACATGGATGTATGAAATAAAAAAATGTCTGGAATATTTTTTCTTTGCGAAGCAGTCCGAAGGACCGAATACATGGATGTATGAAATAAAAAAATGTCTGGAATATTTTTTCTTTGCGAAGCAGTCCGAAGGACCGAATAGATGAATGTATGAAATAAAAAAATGTCTGGAACATTTTTTCTTTGCGAAGCAGTCCGAAGCAGTCCGAAGGACCGAATAGATGAATGTATGAAATAAAAAAATGTCTGGAACATTTTTTCTTTGCGAAGCAGTCCGAAGGACCGAATACATGGATGTATGAGATAAAAAAGCCGCTAATAAAAGCGGCTTTTGCGTTGTGAATGTTATTAGCGTTTAAACATCTTCTAAGAGATGTTCAAAAGAGCCATCAAAAAACTCAATTTCTTTTTCTAATGCAAGCTTTTCTTTGAGTTGTTCGATTTCTCGCCATTTTCTTTTTTGTTTTGTTTTGGCTTTCGACTTACCTTCAATTAATTCAACTAAGCTATCAATTGGATCCATAGTAAAACTCCTTCTATTTACAACGTCATCTTTTTAATATCATAGTGATTTCAGAAAATAAACAATTTATTTACAAAAACACAATAAAAAAGTCGCGTTCGGCGACTTTTTGTTCAACTGTTATCTTTTGTTGTAAAATTATGCTGATTTGGTAGCAATAAAAAACAAACTTAGCTGCTAAAATAAACTTACAAGTAAGTCTTCAAGTTTTATTTGATCAGCGGTAAATCCTCTAATACCTTCTGCAAGCTTTTCAGTTGCCATAGCATCTTCGTTCATTTGCCATCTAAATTCACTCTCAGTGAGTGGAGCAGGGCGTTCTTGACTCGATACTTTAGGTGTAAGCTTTTGCTCAACCGGCTCATTGCTGCTTTCTAATTCAGCTAATAGTTGCGGGCTAATAGTTAAGCGATCACAACCGGCTAGTTCTAAAATTTCACCGACGTTACGGAAACTTGCACCCATTACAACGGTTTTATAATCAAAGCTCTTGTAGTAGTTGTATATCTTAGTTACAGAAAGAACCCCTGGATCTTCATTAGCAAGGTAACTATCTTTGCCTGTGGACTTTTTGTACCAATCTAAAATACGACCAACAAATGGTGAAATTAAAAATACGTTAGCTTCAGCACATGCTTGCGCTTGCGCAAAACCAAATAGTAAAGTTAAGTTACAGTTAATGCCTTGCTTTTCTAATTCTTCTGCTGCTCTAATACCTTCCCAAGTAGACGCCATTTTTATTAGAATTTGATCTTTATTGATCCCGTGTTGTTGGTATAAATCTATTAGTTTTTGTGCTTTTTCAATGGTAGCTTTGCTGTCAAAAGAAAGTCTTGAATCTACTTCTGTAGAAATTCGTCCAGGTACTACCTTTAATATCTCAACACCAATAAGCACAGAAAACATATCTGATGCGTCGATAACTTGTTGGTTTTTGTCATTTGATTGTTGCTTTGCCCAAGTTACAGACTTAGCTAATAATGATTGGTAACTATCTAGTTGTGCAGCTTTTAACAATAACGATGGATTCGTTGTTGCGTCATAGGGCTTATATTTTGCTATTGCATCTACATCGCCGGTATCAGCAACAACAGTTGTCATGGATTTTAATTGGGATAATTGGTCAGTCATAGGCGCCTCAGAACACGTATATCGAATAAAGTATTATTAATTTAGTGTTATAAGTAACAAAACTGTGAAAATTAGCAATAGCTTAATCGGTAAAATGGCAAATAATTGATAAAAAATCATCTAGATCCTTAAATTTCCCATTAGAGCCATTGTTTAAGCCACTTTTTTAGGTAGTATAGGTTCATTATTTTAAAACAATTATTTTAGTTTATTATTATGCTTATAGTCGTATCTCCTGCAAAAAATTTAGATTATGAATCAACGCCAGTCACTGACAAATTTACTCAACCTGAGTTACTTGAACATAGTGCTGAGTTGATAAAACGTTGTGTAAAACTCACCCCTGCTGGCATTTCATCGTTAATGGGCGTTAGTGATAAAATAGCGGGCTTAAATGCAGCACGTTTTGCCGAGTGGAAAATACCATTTAACAATGAAAACGCTCGACAAGCGGTGTTGGCATTTAATGGCGATGTATACACTGGTTTAGATGCTAGTTCTTTTACTGATAAAGACTTTGATTACGCTCAACAACATTTACGTATTTTGTCAGGTCTTTATGGACTATTAAAACCATTAGATCTGATGCAAGCTTATCGTTTAGAAATGGGGACTAAACTTGAAAATGATAAAGGCACTAATCTCTATCAATTCTGGGGTAGCATTATTACTGATAAAGTAAATACAGCGCTTGCAGAGCAAGGTGATGATATCTTAATCAACTTAGCATCGAACGAGTATTTTAAATCAGTTAAGAAGAAAGAACTCAAGGCTACGGTAATTACACCGGCATTCAAAGATTGGAAAAACGATCAATATAAGATGATCAGCTTCTTTGCTAAAAAGGCTCGCGGTCTAATGGCGCGTTTTATTATTGAAAATCAAATTAATGACATTGAACAATTAAAGTCCTTTGATGTTGATGGCTATAGTTATAATGAAGCATTATCAACGGATGCTGTTCCAGTATTTACTCGCAAGCAACTGTAACATCAAAGATAATTAATCTTGGCCAATTAATGCCGATTAAAGTTCTACAGCAGAAAATTTTGGTATATGCTTAATAGATAATGTTAATTTATTGTTAAGTATGTACCGGAGTTATTTTGTTAACCCTTCTTGCCAAATTATTTAAAGCGTTAAATTCGGAAAGTTCACCACGACAAATTGCCTTTGCCATTGCGTTAGGCATGATTGTAGGATTAACACCAACTTTTAGTCTGCATAATTTATTGGTGTTGTTTATCGCATTTATTCTGCGAATAAACTTAAGCGCATTCTTCTTGGGTTTCGCTGTATTTTCCCTGTTATCAATACCGTTTGCATCTACTTTTGCTGGCATTGGCGAGCAATTACTAACAAACGAAAGCTTACAAGCTTTGTGGCAATCTCTCTATCAATCGAGTTTACTTAAATTAGCTCATTTCCATAATACCCTTACTTTAGGCGCTTTAATTGTGTCGCTTGTGCTGCTTATTCCTGTCACCATATTGGGACAAGTCTTAGTCGTACGATACCGACATCACGTTAAAACCTTTATTGAAAAATTTAAAATTGTGCAGCTTATAAAAGGTTCTAAGTTTTACAAAATATATCAAAGCTTAACGGGGACGGGAGTATAACCATGAAAAAATATTTCCGTTGGCAAGGTATTGCTGGTTTCTTGATAACGACAGCATTGGTTTTAGCTTTACTTATGTTGTTATTACCAAGTTTAATTAAAATTGGCATCGAGCAAAGTGGGCGATGGTATATGGGGGCAGAGGTTAATGTTGATAATGTCGATGTTGGATACTCACCATTTGCAATTACGGTTGAAGGGTTTCAAGCAACTGACAATGCCAAGCCAAGCCACAATGTCATCCAATTTGATCGTGCAACAGCAGGTGTTGATATATGGCAATACTTATTTGGTAAAGTGTTAATTGACGAACTTGCCATCTCTGGTGTGAAACTCGACAGAGAAAGACAAAGTCTAGGTGAGGTTTATCGCGACGAAAATACCTCGTTATCTGAAGCAACTGGCGAGTCAATTAGCAAGCAATTGCCGGCGATTGAAAATAGCTTACCTGATGTTGAAGATATCCTAAATGATAGTGATTTACTCAGCGTTAAGGCATCCAAGCAACTTGAGCAAAGTTATAAAGCTGAAAAAGCGAAATTAAAAAAATTAAAGAGTGAAATACCGTCGAAGCAAACCCTAAAAAATTATGAAGCAGAGATTAAAAAGTTAACTAAAACCAAGATTAAAAGTTTGGGAGATATCAGTGCATTAGAAAAAAAATTATCTGCTCTAAATAAAAAATTTAAGCAAGATAAAGCGATTGTTAAACAGGCTAAGACACAACTGAAAAATAGTAAAAACATTCTCTCTAAAGCGGTAAAAGATACTAAGGAAGCACCAACTAAAGATTGGAATAACCTCAAAACTAAATACCAGTTAGACAAGGTAGATAATGCCGATTTTGCCCATATCTTATTTGGTGAAAAGGCAAGGGGCTATTATCAAAGTGCGGAAAAGCTGTACTTAAAAGTGAAGCCTTTAATAGAAAGTAGTAAAGCCGATAAAGAACAGAAAAGTAAATTGGTTGCGGAAGCAAAAGCACATGGTAGATTCATTCATTTTAAAGATGAAAACCCTTTGCCTCCTTGGTTAGTCAAGCAAGCTAATTTTGATATTGAGTTGGAAGCGGGAACATTTGCATTTCAGTTAAGTGAAGTTACGGCCGAACATTGGCATAGAAACAAGCCTACTATTGTTAAGGTCGGCAGCGATAACCTGCTTAAAGGTGGCAGTGGCAAGTTAACCTCTGAAATATTCAATAACAATGAGCAACTTTCTACAAAAGGAAAATGGCAGTTCAGTGGTTTACCTGTGAGTAATGCCAAAATAAGAAATAAGCCAAATTTAACTTTGAATCTAGATTCAGCAGCGATAACGGGCGTTGGACAATTTTCGACGTTAGATCAAGAACTGATCAGTGTCAGCGAATTTAGCGTTGAAGAAACTAAGTTTGTTGGTAGCTCGGATTCGAGTGTCGGTCGCTCTTTAGTTGATGTAATGGCGTCAATAGATAGTTTTTCATTAGCAGCTAATATTGATGGTGAGGTGACATCGCCTAATATGTCTATTTCATCTGATTTAGACAACTTGATTAATAAAGCAATTGCTCAACAATTAAAGAAAAAGCTAAATCAGTTCCAATCTAGATTACAGAAAGGCTTGAATGATAAAGTTGCTAAAGCGTTGAAAATTTCAAACAATGACGCCGCAGAAATTGCTGATGTGGAAGCGTTATTAGAAAACACTGATCAAGCCATAAATAAGTTACTAAGCTCTGACGTTGTGAAAAAGAAAAAGAAAGAATTTGAAGATAAAAAGAAAAAAGAGCTTGAAGATAAGTTGAAGAAAAAATTGGGTAAGTTAATCGGGTGATCTAGTTAGCTCTCCCCTGAGTGAATATCGATTTACTAAACGAGTGTTGGAGCTATTAGGGGAACGCTCGTAACTAGTGTTACGTGCCTATCTAGTCACAAGGGGTTATGTCTCAAGTTCAATAAAACAAAGCTCACAACCAATAATTTGGTTGTGAGCTTTTATACTCGATATCTCGATCAGAGAGTAACTATTTAATACCTTTAATGATGATATCAAACTTACTATCAATTACTTTTTGCGTAGCGCCGTAGTGACGTGTTGTGATAGTAAAGTCTTTACCATACGCTGAGGTATCAATATTATTAATTGCATCGTCACCACAGTTAAAAGATATCGTCACACTATTGTCAGGATTTACTTCCCAAGAGTACGAATTAATTGCTACTGCGCCTTCAATTAAATATTTTTCTGAGTCATATGCTGTTACAGATGTGAAGAACTTATTTTGTGGGTCTTCAAACGTTGTTGTTTTACATGTACTACCATCGATGAATGGTGAATTCACATATTTATTACCTTCAAGAGCTACAGGTGAAGCACCGCCCCAACCGGCAGCATTTTCTAAGTTCCATTGTTGTAGATCTGTAATTTCAGCAGGAGTTCTCGGGAACGTATATGTGAAAACACCATCACGCTCTACTATTTGGTCAACAACCCTTTTGCGCTTGTCAACTTCAGCATCTACTTGGGTGAAATCGTAGTTTGGTAGCTCGTAATTAGTTGCGAAGTTAAATTTAGATGTATCCACTTTCTTTAACTGTGTTAATGCATTTTTAATACCTTCTTCAGGGTTCGAACCAATTTCCACACCTGAGCGGTAAATTAAAAATGCTGTTTTTGTATCTGTTACCGATAAAGTATGTACACCGTCTTCAACAATTAGATATTCACCATGACCATTTTCAGTCACAACTTGAACTGAGAAATAGTTATTTGTTTCAGGGATGTCGAAAGTAACTTTGCCATCAACTGCTTTAATAATCGCTACACCGTATAAAGTGTCATCATTCATTTGAACGGTTGGCGCTTTATCGCCACGAGGCGGTAACGTCGGTAACATAGCAAATTGCTGATTAGCTTTACCACCAGCAATCCAGTTACGGTACATACGCGATGTTTCAGCGTGAGAAAAGTTTTCTTTTGTTACTGAAATAGTCGTTGGCTCAGCTGACGCTTCTTCACTGGTATTAAGTTTAGTGGTTGAGCAAGCAGTTACTGTAAAAGCCAAAACAATTGATAAAGCAAGTATTGATTTTTTCATGGTAGATCCTTTAATCGTAAAGATTAGTAAAATTAAAATTTATTTATATAAGCAGAGAAAAAGCTCTTTGCTAAAACTTGAAATAATAATAGCAACCACTCGTCATGAAAGCTAATGACTTAAAATCCTGTTAAATATGAATTTGGTTCATGGTTGTAAGTATGGAAATAGCGTTAATAGGCCGGTTAATCCTATCAATTAATGCTCAATGACTTAGGCGTTATTCTGAATGCTCAAACTAAAAAGCACCAAGCTAGTCGAATAGTTTGGTGCTTTTATTTGTCAGGATTAGGTGTTTGTTAGTCTACGTTCCAAACCAACTCTTTAAGCTTTCCATCACGTAAAAACTTGAATTTAACTTTATCGCCTTTTTTGTAATCACTAAATTTACGGTGAATTTCAAGGGCTTCTTTTACAGTTTTTAATTTAATACCGTCGACTTCTATTACGATATCTCCACCAAGTAGCACTGGTGTGCGACCCACAGTGACATTTAAATAACCACCTCTAAAACCAAGCTTATGGGCAAGAGTTGCTGGTACCACATGCTGAATCAACATACCGTAACCATATTGGTTGTTTATCGCCTTTGCTTGAACTTCGTTCAACAAGTGTGGGATAAAACCGATAAAAGCACTTGGCTCTGACTCCATTATATCTACGATTGTATCAACAGAAACAACGAAGCCTAAACCGTTGCTACCGCCTGATTTTGATAAGATGTGACTTACAATACCGATAATTTCGCCGTCTAAATTAAATAAAGGGCCGCCTGAGTTACCTTGGTTAATCGATGCATCAGTTTGCAAGAAACGTGGCGTAATATCCGTACCAGGGATTTGACCTCTATCACGTACGCCACTTAAGTAACCTACGGATAAACTGTGACTCACACCATAAGGCGCACCAATAGCGATAACTTGTTCACCAATTGTGTAGCTACCAGGTTTTGCTAACGTTAAAGGTTCAATTTTTTCAGGTACATTACGGGCTCGAATTAGTGCAAGGTCGATTAAATTATCTACCCAAACAACATGACCAGAAGTCTTGCTACCGTCAGTAAAAATGACTTCTATTTGAGTTGCTCGATTAACAACATGAGCAGCTGTTAGTATGTCGCCATTTTTATTAATGATTGCCCCTGAACCAAGTGAACCTTCTTGCGTTGTTTTATAAGTAACTTGGCCTGGTTTAGGTGCTGCAATGGCTTTAACATGAAGCTCAACAACTCCGTCATTTACTTTCTTAAAAAGTTGTTTTACTGAGCTATTTGCGCTTGTCGAAAAGCTCGCAATAATAAAGGCGCAAAGGATAATTTTTCTGATCATAGGGGTTCCAAAAAAGGTAACAATTAGTTGCAGTGTACTGATCTAAGAGAAAAAAGAAATCAATACTTTAAAAAGCGTGTAATGTTTTTGGAAGATTTTTGTAAAGTAGTTGCTCGAGGCAAGTTTAAATAATTCGGATAGACAATAAAAAAGCCCCAACTAACATATAGTTGAGGCTTAGCTGAGGCAGATTCATAGATTGCGCTTAGCTAGCATCTAAGAATTTGATTTCTTTTTCGCTTTCTTGGCTTTCTTAGCCTTTTTCGCCGCTTTTGCTTTTCTGCTTAAGCCAGCGTTTTTCTTAATCGCTTTGGTTTTGTTTTTCTTCACAGGTACACGCGCTTCTTTATGTTGCGGACGAAGCTCTTCGATTACTCGACGACGTAAACGCTCATCAATATAACGCTCAATCTTGCCAAGCGATAACATATCATGTGCTTCAACTAATGATACTGCTGTACCTTTTTTACCCGCACGGCCCGTGCGTCCGATGCGGTGTACATATACATCCGCTTTGCGTGGCATATCAAAGTTAATTACGTGAGTAATATCATCGATATCCAAACCACGTGCAGCAACATCGGTTGCTACCAAAATATTAACGCTGCCATTTTTAACTCGTTCAACGGCGCTGTTTCGTTTGTCTTGTGGCATCTCACCTTCAAGCCAAGCGTTCGATAATTCTTCCGATTGTAAAACCCCAGCGAGCATTTGCACAGTTTCGCGTTTATTGGCGAATACTACCGCACGTTTTACATCATCTTGTTTAAGAATGTTGACTAACAATTTTAGTTTATGCGCTTTGTCATCGGCTAAATGGATCCACTGATGAGTTTTTGCTTTTTCTTTACGTGAAGGATCTGATTCTAGGAATACCGGTTCATTTAATACGTCTTTAGAAAAACGAATAATACCGGCTCCGGCCAAGGTTGCTGAAAACAACATTGTTTGTTTACGCCATCTAGCTTCACCAGCAATTCTGCCAATCGTATCGTCAAAGCCCATGTCTAGCATGCGATCAGCTTCATCAAAAACTAATATTTCAATCTCACGAGCATCAAACTGTTCATTTTCAATGTAGTCTAACAAACGACCTGGCGTAGCAATCAGCATATCAGTAGTTTGCGTCAAAATTTCTTTGTGAGAGCCGTAATTAACACCACCAGTGATTAAACCAATTTTGATATCAGTCAGTTGAGTTAATAACTGTGCTTGTTCAAATATTTGCGATGCTAACTCTCTAGTAGGAGCAAGAATTAATACGCGAGGAAAGCCTGGTTGAGTTCTCGGATAATCCAATAAATGTTGTGCACAAGGCAAAATAAAAGCCGCTGTTTTACCGGTACCGGTTGGCGCAGAAGCTAATACATCTTTACCGGCCATCGCTTCAGGCAACACTAGTTGCTGAATAGATGTGGGCTTTTTGAAACCGGCTTTTGCACAGCCGCCTACAAGTTCATCATCAAGATCAAACTGATTAAACATGAATAGATTTTACCTTAGGAGTTTTTTTGTTAGTACGCCAAAGTGGATTATTTTCGCCGCTTTGTTGAATGTCTTGCGTAATTATATCGTATATTTTTCAAACAAGTTGAATTATTACGCTTTTTTACAGTTAATTGAATTTACTCGCTGAGTAACTCGGTTATTTCTTCTAGGATTTGTTCACACCATTGTTCGACACGAGTATCTGTTAGGTCATATTGAGTTTCGTCATCGAGAGATAGACCGACAAAGAAATCGCCATCTTCGGTTAATGCTTTTGATTCTTCAAATTCATAACCCTGATTTGGCCAATAACCTATTACGTTAGCGCCTTGAGGAATGATCTCATCGTGCAACATACCTAGAGCATCTTGGAACCATTGGCCATAACCTTGTTGATCACCTAAACCATATAAAGCAATTATTTTACCGCTTAGATCGAGTTGGTTAATATCATCCCATTTTGACTCCCAATCTTCTTGCAACTCACCAAAGTCCCAAGTGGAAATGCCAAAAATCAGAATGTCATATTGTTCACAATCAGCTAATGGCACATCTTTAATATTAAAAATGTCGATCAACTCTTCCCCTAATGCTGCCTGAATTTTTTCAGCCGCCATTTCGGTGTAACAAGTTGTAGAGCCGTAAAACAAGCCTATTTTCATTTTTAATCTGTCCAACAGTTAATTCAATCGCTAAATATCGGCGCGATTTTATCAGAAAATTATCAGTACGCTAAGAGGAATATCACCGAACATGCTTTAATTAAGTTAATAAAAGGTTAATAGTTGTCAAATTGAGGGAATTAATTGATGTTAACCGGGGTTTATCTTGCTTTTTTAACAATAAATGAGTAATTTTACCGCCCCTTGACCGGTCACTATATATTGAGTGACCGCATGAGTTTCAGGAACTGAATTATGATTAAAAAATTAATGAGTACAGCTGTTGTTGCAATGTTATTGATTGCCACCACCGCTTGTAACGAAGAAAAAAGTACAAAAGCTAATACAAACCAAGTGGCAAGTGATACTGCTCCTGGTGAGTATAATGATGCTGATATTAGAAACGCATTCGCTAAATTAGGCTTAGACGTTGAAACTATAACGCCATCAAAAATGGCCAATGTCTATGAAGTATTTACCGCTCAAGGCATGTTTTATAGCAGTGCCGATGGTACGTATGTTATCCAAGGTAAAATCTATGAAATTCAAGCCAACGGCGTAAGCAGCTTGACCGAAGACTCGCTTGCGAAAGTTCGCGTTCAAGGTATGAATGAGTTTAACGACTCTATGATTGTTTTCCCTGCTGACGATGAAAAATATCAGATGACTGTGTTTACTGATTTAACTTGTGGATACTGTCGTAAGCTTCATGATGATATGGAAGCGTTCAACAACATGGGTATTACCGTTCGTTATTTAGCATTCCCACGTGGCGGTGTTGCAAGTAAAGGGTATGAAGATATTCGCAGTGTATGGTGCAGTGCAGATCAGCAATCAGCAATGACGGCAGCGAAAGGTGGTGCTCAACTTGAACAGAAGATTTGTTCACAACCGGTTGCTGAACAATATAATTTTGGTCGTAAAATTGGTGTCTCTGGCACACCAGCAATTATGCTTGATGACGGTATGATGCTACCTGGTTATAAAACACCAGCACAAATGCAGCAAATCTTTCAAAACATCGAAGCGAGAAAAAAAACGAGTTAGTCACTTATTAGCTGGTTAAATCAGGCCGACTATAACGAAAAAAACGGATTTAAATAATCCGTTTTTTTATATCTTACTTTTGTCTAAAACGTTGTGCTGCACGCTATCTCAATCCCTGCTTCATTAGTTATTTCAATTGCTATCTTGCTGCGGTAGTATTTAACCCATCAATGCCACTTTCTAAAGCGCTACAGCCAAAAATATGCATAAACAAATAGCTCGACGAGAAGTCGCAAACATTTCTCAATTATCCGATCAGCTTCACCCTATATTAAGCGCTATTTATTCTGCGCGCGGAATTACCGGTGCAGAGCAATTACTGCAATCTGCCGATAAAATGCATAAACCTCAACAATTAAAAGGGTTAGACGAAGCATGCCAATTGCTGTTTTCGGCAATTAAAGATAATAAACGCATTATAGTCGTCGGTGATTTTGATGCTGATGGCGCAACATCGACGGCGTTAATGATGGACGGTTTAAAGCTTTTAGGCTCGACCAATCATGATTTTTTGGTGCCGAATCGATTTGAATTTGGTTACGGCTTAACACCACAAATTAGCGAAATGGCGGTGACACAAAAAGCTGCTGAAGTACTTGTGACTGTTGATAATGGCATTAGTTGTATTGCTGGCGTCGATAAAGCTAAGGAATTGGGCTGTACCGTTATTGTCACAGACCACCATTTGCCAGGGCAGTCTACCCCGAATGCAGATGCCATTGTAAACCCTAATCAACATGGCTGTACTTTCCCAAGTAAAGCCTTAGCAGGTGTAGGTGTTGCCTTTTATGTGATGGTTGCTCTGAGACAAGAAATGCGGGCAAATAATTGGTTTGAACAACGACAAATAGCTGAACCAAACCTTGCACAATTGCTCGATATCGTCGCCTTAGGTACAGTCGCTGATGTGGTCAGTTTGGACCAGAATAATCGCATATTGGTGGCTCAAGGATTAAAACGAATTCGCGCTGGCGCTACGCGCCCTGGTATTCAGGCACTAATTGAAATATCAGGTAAAAACCAGAAAAAACTTACCGCCAGTGACTTTGGTTTCGGTTTGGGACCGAGAATAAATGCCGCCGGGCGACTAGATGATATGAGTTTAGGTATAAAGTGTTTATTGGCTGATGATTTGTATCAAGCACGAATGATCGCCGCTGAACTCGATGATTTAAACAAGACTCGCCGGGAAATAGAGCAAGGCATGCAATCTGAAGCGGAAAATGTGTTGAAACAATTAAATGTCAATCAAGACAATTTACCGCCGGCGTTTGCATTGTATCATCAAGATTGGCATCAAGGTGTAATTGGTATTGTTGCTGGTCGTTTAAAAGAAAAATTTCACCGACCAACAATAGTTTTTGCTGCTGGTGATAATGGTGAAATAAAAGGGTCGGCCCGTTCAATACCTGGTCTCCATATTCGAGACTTATTGGAAAATATTGATTCCCAGCACCCAGGCCTTATTTTAAAGTTTGGTGGTCATGCAATGGCGGCAGGATTAAGCATCCAACACACTGATTTTGAACGTTTTCAACAATTATTTTCTGAGATGGCCGAGCAATGGTTAACTGCTGATATGCTCGAAAATGTTGTCCTTTCTGATGGTGAGTTAACCAACTCAGAGTTCAATCTCGATTTTACTCAATTACTAAAGGACTCAGGCCCTTGGGGGCAAAATTTCCCAGAGCCAGTGTTTGATAATCACTTTCAATTAATCCAACAACGCATCGTTGGAGAAAAGCATTTGAAAATGGTGGTTCAACATGGTGATTTAGCGATTGACGCTATTGCATTTAATGTTGATTTATCGAAATGGCCGAATCCAAATTGCCAACATGTGCATCTTGCTTACAAACTTGATATTAACGAGTTTCGTGGTCGCCAATCACTGCAATTATTGGTTGATTATATTCAAGCGGATTAGTTTTCAACAAAATTAACACAATTTCACCGTTTATTTTGTCTTCTTTGCCGGTTAAATCTATATTCTATTGTGCATTTAAGTTACAATGCGCGACTATTTTTATTTATAGAATTTTTGTATTTTTTGATGTTTGAAGTCAATCCATTAATAAACCAAATTAAAGATATCCGAGAACGTACCGATATATTGCGTACTTACTTAGATTATGAGTTAAAAGTTGAACGTCTTGTTGAAGTAAGTCGTGAACTTGAAGATCCGGAAGTTTGGAACGAACCAGATAAAGCGCAAGCCTTAGGTAAAGAGCGTTCGGCGTTAGAGTTGGTAGTGAAAACTATCGATGATATGGACAGTGGTTGTGAAGACGTTGATGGCTTAATTGAACTAGCCGTTGAAGAAGAAGACGAAGATACTTTAGTTGATGCTCAAGCAGAAATTGATGGTTTAGAAGCACAATTGGCTAAACTTGAGTTTCGCCGCATGTTTAGTGGCCCTCAAGATGAAAACAACTGTTATCTTGATATTCAATCAGGCTCTGGTGGTACCGAAGCACAAGATTGGGCACAAATGATCCAACGTATGTTTTTGCGTTGGGGTGATAGCCACGGCTTTAAAACTGAAATACTTGAAGAAACCGACGGTGATGTTGCCGGTATTAAAGGTTGTACCATTAAATTCACTGGTGAATATGCATACGGTTGGTTAAAAACAGAAACCGGTGTTCATCGATTGGTGCGTAAATCACCATTTGATTCCAGTGGTAAACGCCATACATCGTTTGCGTCTGCGTTTATCTACCCAGAAATTGACGATAATATAGAAATAGATATTAATCCTGCTGATTTGCGGACAGATACTTTTAGAGCATCGGGTGCCGGTGGTCAGCACGTTAACAAAACAGATTCAGCAATTCGTATTACCCACATCCCAACCGGGGCCGTAGTACAGTGTCAAAGTGATCGCTCGCAACATAAGAACCGTGCAGCAGCAATGAAATTGCTTAAAGCCAAATTGTTTGAATTAGAAATGCAAAAGCAAAATGAAGATAAGCAAGCCCTTGAAGATGGCAAATCAGATATTGGTTGGGGCAGCCAAATTCGTTCATACGTGCTAGATGATAGCCGTATAAAAGATTTAAGAACTGGTGTTGAGTCGCGTAATACGCAGCAAGTACTCGATGGCGGTTTAGATATGTTTATTGAAGCAAGCCTTAAATCAGGCTTGTAACAAAGAATCGTAAAAATTAGCAATATTAAAGTAATACTGAGAAATTAAAATGACAGAACAAGCTAAAGACGAAAACAAGTTAATCGCAGAACGTCGCGGTAAGCTCGAAAATATTCGTGAAAATTGCCCTGCAAATGGTCACCCGAACGATTTCGACCGTGAACATTATGCTGCAGATATTCAAGCTGAGCACGGTGAAAAAACCAAAGAAGAGCTAGAAGAGTTACAAGTAACTTATGCTGTTGCTGGTCGAGTTATGGCTAAGCGTGGTCCGTTCTTAGTATTACAAGATATGTCTGGTCGTATCCAAGCATATGCCGAAAAAGCAGTACAAAAAGACATTAAAGCTCGCTGGGGCATGTTAGATATCGGCGACATCATTGGTGTTAAAGGTATTTTACATAAGTCAGGTAAAGGCGATTTATATGTGAATATGGAAGAGTATTCACTATTAACTAAATCATTACGCCCATTACCAGAAAAATTCCACGGTTTATCTGATCAAGAAACTAAATATCGTCAACGTTATGTTGATTTGATCATTAACCAAGATACTCGTGATACGTTCCAAGTTCGTTCACAAATTGTTAGTGGAATTCGTAACTTCTTAGCACAGCGCAACTTCATGGAAGTTGAAACGCCAATGCTACAAGTTATTCCAGGTGGCGCAACAGCTAAGCCATTTGAAACGTTCCATAATGCATTAGATATCGATATGTTCTTACGTATTGCTCCTGAGCTTTATTTAAAGCGTTTAGTGGTTGGTGGTTTCGAACGTGTTTTCGAAATTAACCGTAACTTCCGTAACGAAGGTTTGTCGACTCGTCATAACCCAGAGTTTACTATGATTGAGTTCTACCAAGCTTACGCGACGTACGAAGACTTAATGAACCTTACTGAAGAAATGCTCCGTACTCTTGCACAAGACGTTATGGGCACAACTGTTATTCGTAATACCGTTAAAAATAGCGATGGTGAAGTGACTGAAGAGAAATTCTACGATTTCGGTCAGCCGTTTGAGCGTTTATCAATGATGGATGCTGTTATTAAACACGCACCACATCTAGATGCTGACGTGATTAAAGATCCTGAAGGTCGTTTTGACGAACTGAAAGCAATTGCAAAACAAGTTGGCGTTAAAGAGCCTGAAGGCACAAACGTTTGGGGGCCTGGTAAGTACCTTTGTGAAATCTTTGAAGAAGTAGCTGAGCACATGCTTGACCAACCAACATTCATCACAGAGTACCCATGGGAAGTATCTCCATTAGCGCGTCGTAACGATGAAAATTCATTCATTACTGACCGTTTCGAGTTCTTCGTTGGTGGTCGTGAGTTAGCCAATGGTTTCTCTGAGCTTAATGATGCAGAAGACCAAGCAGCTCGTTTTAAAAAGCAAGTTGAAGAGAAAGATGCTGGCGATGATGAAGCAATGCATTTTGATGAAGATTACATTACTGCACTAGAATATGGTTTACCGCCAACAGCTGGTGAAGGTATTGGTATCGATCGTTTAGTTATGTTGTTTACTGACTCACCAACAATTAAAGACGTTATTTTGTTTCCTCATATGCGTCCGTTGGCAGAATAAACTCACTTTGAGTGTTTGTTAAAAAGATAATAAAACCACCTTTTAAGGTGGTTTTTTGTTTTTACGGAACAAGCATAATTAAAAAGCATAAAATATTTACAATTATTAGCATCTTGTGGTCAAAGCGGTATTTAACCTAAGCGCAGTTGTTGTTAATATTGAGCCTATTAAAATATGTTACTAACCCCGCATTGATGCGATTTGAGAAGAATATGAAACGATTAAAGTCAGCTAGCTTAATTACTGCCATTAAAACACCATACAATCAGGACGGTGATATTGATTTAGCGACCTACGACACACTTGTGGAGCAACAAATTTCCGCGGGTGTAGATGGTATTATTGTTGGTGGAACAACAGGTGAAGGGCATTTACTTAACTGGGAAGAGCACTTAATGCTTATCGCCCACAGTGTTCATAAATATTCTGACAAACTGATTATTGTTGGTAATACTGGCAGTAACAATACTCGAGAAGCCGTTAATGCAACGCAGAAAGGCTTTGCATCAGGTATGGATGCCGCTTTACAAATCAACCCTTACTACGGCCGTACATCAACGGCTGGTGTTATCGACCATTTCAATCGTGCTTTAGATGTCGGACCGGCCTTTATTTATAACGTGCCTGGCAGAACAGGGCAGGATTTAACGCCTGATATTATCGAAGCAATTGCGTCACACCAAAACTTTATCGGTGTAAAAGAATGTGCCGGTAATGAGCGTATCGATTACTATGAAAAACAAGGCATTGCTTGTTGGTCTGGTAACGATGATGAATGTTTTGACGGTCGCCACAAATTTAACTCGCACGGCGTTATCTCGGTAACGTCTAATATTATCCCAGGCTTAATGCGTAAGTTAATGGATGACAATAATCCCGAGCTTAATCAAGAGCTGCAAGGCTTAATGGGTTGGTTATTCTGTGAGCCAAATCCTATCGCAATTAACACCGCTTTAATGATGACTAATGCCGTAGAAAAGATTTTCCGCGTTCCTTATCGTGCACTGACATTAGAGCAGCGCCAACAAGGCTTTGATTTATTATCAAAACTAAATCAACAAGATATTATTGGTAATAAATTAGAATTGTTAAGCGACAACGACTTTATATATAAGGTCTAGCTGACAACGCTATAATTGAATTTTTGAATAACTCCTTAAAAGCCATCTACTTCTAGATGGTTTTTTTGTACTTGTGTTCCATCCTGAAATAAGTTGATCTTGTAGGCCGATCAATTTGTACATTTTAAAAAACATCAGTTATTGTAATTTTTAAGACAACACTATTACTAACCGATTGAAGCTCTTGATATAAAAACTGTTCTCCTAGATTCCATAGGTAAACAATGAAAATAGTGAGATTAAAAATATCTTATCGTTTATTTAAAATTAAACTTAATTACGCCTTGGATATATAAAATTAATTATAACTGTAGTGTTTATTGTTATTATCTTGTTATATTTAGGTTGCTTAGTATAGAACCAAGTTTTATTAATATGTCTTTAAATAAGTGTCTGCTTATTTAATTGTGAGGATTTATGAACAAAAAAATCAAACTATGGCAAGGCTCTTTTAAACCTGTCTTACTTACTACAGTTATCGCCATCGCATGTTCAAGTGTAGGTTGCGCTGAAAAAGAAACGCAACATCACCAGCAAGAGAACAGCATTCAAGATAAATGGGTACAGCGTGCGGATAGCTTAAGTATTGATAAAACGCCTGCCGATCCAATTAAAGGTAGTTATGGTTTAGATCCTAAAACAGGTATTTTTACTCACCCTGTAGCGACTCGAGACAGCCATAGTAATGTGACATTTGAGGGTGAACTTGATTATTGGGATACCGAACAATACATTAAAAATATGACGGTAGAAGCGTATTACCCAATTACAGTTGAACCGTTTCATACCTGGCAAAATATTGTTGATTTTGATGGTCGTCGTTATTTATACCAATATGTTCGCCGAGATTTAAAAATATTCGATATTACTAACCCAAAAGATGCCAAGTTACTGTTAACTCGAGGCCATACTTGGGGCGCAAATGGCGCTGATGAGGTTGATCAAAATCCTTATGATGAAGGTGACATGTTTGGCGCTGCGTCTATTCAATATAATGAAACCTTAGGCAAATATGTCATGGTTCAAGCATTTGAGGTTCGTCGCTTCGGTTTGCTTAAAAATAAACGTACCCAGCCTGATAAGGTGGAAGCGATTCGCAATTCAAAACACTTAAAGGGCTTTAAGGTTTATGAAATGAACGGTCCTTTACCTAAAGATTGGAAGCTTCTGGCGGAGCGCACAACTGACGTTGAGCATCCTGATGCACCAATCGGTACGCAGCAAGGATCTGGGGTACGGGATCTACCCGCATACTTTGGTGGCGACACTATGTATGTTGCCGCAGCGCCTGATGCGAGTTACTCATTAACTGAATATCCTAATGATCTATACTCGGCAGGTTATCAGTCTTGGGATATGTCAGATCCAAGTAATCCTATATTTCTCGATCAATTAACTGTGCCAGGTCAAATCGCTTTTGATGAAGAGCACGAAGCAGCCTATAAAGAAAATCCACGTGCCGGTAATCGTACATCATGGATGGGGGCACGTATGTCGTTATTTATTCCTACGCCAGTTGAAGAAGGTGGAAAATACGGCTACGCAGCGATGGGCGGTTTAGGGTTTTATGTCGTTGATATTACCGACAGCAAAGATTTAAAGGTGGTAAGTCACTTAAACTTTGCTCCAAGCGTTGCTGGAACTGAAGGCGATTTTATTGATGTTTCGCAAGTAGAGAAAACAGGCATCGTTTACTTTAGTGGTTATCCGTTAAATGAAGATTGTTGGGAACCATACAAAGATGTTCACATGATTGACGTAAGCAATCCTGAAAAGCCGTTTAAAGTCGGCGTTTTACCACGACCAAAACCACCTGCAGAGGCTAAGTTCCAAGATTATTGCCAACGCCGAGGTAGCTTTGGCCCTAAACGCACAGGTTATTACACACAACCTGGTACACCTAAAGATAATATTTTACCATACGCATTTTATAATGCAGGTCTACAAGTGTTTGACGTAAGTGACATTAAAAATCCTGAGATTACAGCGTATTTTGTGCCACCGTTTAATTCTGAAAGAGTGGTTGAATATGCCCGCGGCAATCTATCGCATGGCGTTTATATTGAATACGACCGTAATTTATTCTGGTTATTTACGAATCATGGAATTTACGTATTGTCTAGCCCTGTGCTTGGTGAACCTAGCTTTACGGCGCCAACGGTACCGTGGCCAAAACGAAATATTAAATCTAGTAAGCCATAAGGTTAATATAGGCATTATTTATAGTTACCTATCATCAGAAAAGGCCCGGTTTACACCGGGCTTTTTGATCGCCGTTTCACTGCTTATTATTTCACATTAAACGCAATTAATTATTCCTTGCAGGAATATTTTCTCCACTTGGCTATAAGTTTTTGTATATACCAGTTGCTCTTTATATTATTTTTAAGTTATTTCTAGGCGCTATATGATGACGATATTAGTTATTGTGTATAGCCACGCAGATCGCGCAGTTAACGCTTAGCAGTCAAACTTAAATACTGGCAATACATAAAGATTTAAAATCGAGATAAGAGTAGTTCACTATGATCACCAGAGAAAGTTGTATAGAACGAGACAAGCAAGACGAAATAGCCTGTTTCAGAGATGAGTTTAGTTTGCCCGAGCATGACATATACATGAGCGGCAACTCGTTAGGCGCTATGCCGAAAAAAGCGATGGCGAAAGCAGAGCAAGTGATCCTTGATCAATGGGGAACTAGTTTAATTAAGAGTTGGAATATTCATGGCTGGTTTACTTTAAGTCAAACCATTGGCGACACGCTTGCTACGACAATTGGTGCTGACGCAGGTGAAGTCGTGGTGACAGATGCAACTGGTATCAATATTTTTAAAGTGCTCGCGGCCGCTTTAACATTAAACCCAACGCGTAAGAAGATCGTTATGGAAGGCAGTAACTTCCCTACTGATAACTACACAGCGCAAGGGTTAGTTAAGCTCTTAGGTGATAAGCATGAAATCGTGTTTGCCGAAACTGAACAAGGTATTCTTGACGCTATTGATGATTCGGTTGCCGTCGTATGTTTGACACAGGTTCATTATAAGTCGGGTCGTTTACTTGATATGAAAACGATTACCGAGAAAACGCAACAGTGCGGCGCTATTTCTGTTTGGGATTTGTGTCATAGTGGTGGGGCGTTGCCAATTGATTTAAATGCTTGCAATGTCGATTTCGCCATTGGTTGCACATATAAATACTACAACGGCGGGCCGGGTAGTCCAGCATTTGTATTTTGCGCTAAACGTCATCAAGGTAAGGCTTTGCAGCCATTGACTGGATGGTATTCTCATCAAGCGCCATTTGCATTCGAACGGGATTACCGTCCAGCCGATAACATTAATCAAATGCTTTCTGGTACACAAGCGATTGTGAGCTTAGCTATGTCGGAAATTGGAATTGATATTTCAGCGCGTGCAGACATTTACAAACTTCGTGAAAAGTCATTAAACCTCTCTGACTTATTTATCGAATTAATCGCGCAAGAATGTGCAGATTTTAATTTCAATGTGATCACTCCTAAACAACGCGAACGCCGCGGCAGTCAAGTTGCGATGAGTCATGAAAATGGCTATGAAATCGTTCAAGCTCTTATTAAAGCAGGAGTAATGGGGGATTTCAGAGCTCCAGATACGCTTCGATTTGGCCTCACTCCACTGTATTTACGATATGTTGATGTTTATGACGCGGTTGCTCGTTTGAAAAATATCATGCAAAACGAAACCTATAAACAGGCTGAGTTTAATCAAAGACAAGCGGTAACCTAAGTTAATTTTCGCTCCTATAAAAATCAAATAGTTATGTATAAGGGATAATTAATATGTCAGTGGGAAAATCTATTGTTTGGTCATCGAAAGCGAGCTTTTTGTTAGCCACTATTGGTATCGCGGTAGGGTTAGGCAATATTTGGCGTTTTCCATATGTTGTTGGTAGCAACGGTGGCGCCGCGTTTGTAATGGTATATATATTGACTCTACTGTTATTTGCAGCGCCAATCATGGTGGCAGAGTTAATGATTGGTCGTCAGGGCCAAAAAGACCCGTTCAGTACGATGCGAGTTCTTAGAGAAAAGTTTTCAGCCAACCCCGCTTGGCAGTTAATTGGCTGGTTAAGCTTGCTTATACCGTTTATCGCTTTAGCTTATTACAGTGTTGTTGCAGGTTGGACAGTAGATTATACCGCCAAGTCAGCATTAAATAGTTTTGCAGGCATCGATGGTGAGTCGTCAAAATCGATGTTTCAAGCGTTAGCGGGATCACCAATTAAAAGCACGGGTTTATTTTTAGGCTTTTTGCTGCTTAGCATGTTCATTATTTCTAAAGGCCTGAAAGATGGACTAGAAAAATGCGTTAAATATCTAATGCCAATGTTGTTCGTCATTTTGATTTTGCTTGTCGTTTACGCTGCTATTGCCGGCGATTTTGCTAAAGGGTTTAGCTATTTGTTTTCACCGGATTTAAGTAAAATTAATGCGGATGTTGTTTTAGCGGCAATGGGACAAGCATTTTTCTCTCTAGGTGTTGGCGCTGGTAGTGTAATGGCTTACGGTGGTTATTTAAGTAAAGATATTTCTATTCCGAAATCGGTCATCACTGTCGCTTTTGCAGATACCTTAGTTGCGTTACTCGCAGGGATGGCAATATTTCCATTTGTGTTTGCTTATGGGCTAGAACCAGCGAGTGGACCGGGGTTAATTTTTGAAACTCTGCCTGTCGCTTTTGGCCAGTTGCCTGGCGGTCAATTTATCGGGTTGCTATTTTTCTTTCTACTGGCAGGCGCAGCGTTAACAACCGCCTTATCTATGCTTGAATGTTTGGTGAGGTTTATCATTGAGCAATACCATTTAAGTCGCGGTCGAGCAACGATATACATCGGCAGTGCTACAGCGGTTTTAGGGTTAGGTGCGGCGCTGTCATTTAATACACTTTCAAACTTCACACCATTGGCGTTTTTTGATGCTTTTGCTGGCAAAACATTATTCGACATTATGGATTATTTAGTGGCAAACATTATGATCCCGTTTAATGCGTTACTGATAGTGCTTTTTTGCAGCTGGGTTATGCCACACAATACGGTTAAAAGGGAGTTTTCGGCATCACCATCTAGATGGTTTGCTCCGTGGTTAACGACAATGCGCTTTATCGCCCCTGTTGGCGTTATTGCAATATTAATTATTGGCTTGTAGTTAAAGTACTAAATAGAGAAAAAGAAGGCAGCTTAAAGCTGCCTTTTTTATTTCGCTAAATTTAATGGTTATAAATAAACAAAATAAAAAAAAACTATGAAATTATTTACAAGGTATTAACATGGGATTGAGTCAAATATTTGTCTAGATTAAATTATATATTTTGACTCTAATTAGTCCGTTAATCTAATTAAGTTATTGTATAATAAGGTTAATTATAGTTTTGTTAAGCGCTTTTTAAAATGGCTTGGTATATAAAAAAAACTATAACAACCTCAAAATAAATTATTTTTATTATATGGTTTGGTGCTTTAGTGTGATAACAGATGAGTAAAAACTAAACAAAGTACTCACTAACTTAAATTCACTCATAAAAATTATAAAAAATAAAATCCCTTTGAAAGGGAGGAGAACTAAAGATGAGCTTGCAACAATTATCAACACTAACAACCATGCGCAAACCTATCGCTTTAGGTGTTGCTCTTGCTTTAAGTATGTCGAGTGTATCGGCATTTGCCGAAGAGGCAGCAGCAACAGACGCCGAAGTAGACAAATTAGAAATTGAGCATGTAACAGTTACAGCTCGTCATAAAGTAGAAAGTTTACAATCAACTCCTGTCGCTGTTTCAGCTTTTGGTGCAGACCAGATTAAGGAAGAGCGTATAAATGGCTTAGAAGACATTTCAAGTCGAGTACCAGGCTTTCAAATGAACGCCTATAACTCTGCTGAACCTGAACTGTTTATGCGTGGTATTGGTAGTGATATTGAATCGGCTGGTGCCGCTGCTGCAATTGGTATGTATATAGATGGTGTTTACATTTCACGTGGTACAAGTGCAGTAATGGACTTATACGACTTACAAAGTGTTGAAGTATTGCGTGGCCCACAAGGGACGCTTTACGGTAAAAACGTTGTAGGTGGTGCGGTTAACTTTATTACCAAACGTCCTGTTGATGGTGATATGGAAGGCAGCGCAGAAGTGACTGTAGGTGATTATGGCCAGCTAGAAGCTAAAGGTTATGTAACTGGCTCAATTACTGATAACGTTGCAGGTAAAATATCAGTCGTAAGCAAAACTAGAGATGGTTACGGTAAAAATACTTATACAGGAAATGATGCCGACGTGGCAGAAAGTACTTCGGCTCGTGCACAGATTTTATATACTGCAAGTGATGATTTAGAAGTGTTATTTACTGCAGCAACATCAACAGCAGATGGTGTACCTAAAATTAAACATATTGGCTATAGTGCAGGTCGTAACGAGCCATTCATTAGTGAAGATCCACGTGAAGATTTAAGTAGTGTTGATAATGATGAAGAGTCAGATAGTAATACTTTTGCAGTGCAAGTAGATTACACCTCAAGTATTGGTCATTTAACGTCGATTACAGCTTATCGAGATAACGATTATACTATTTATGAAAATGCTGCCGCCGGTTTAGTTGACTCAACACAGAAATTTGAGTGGTGTGGTGATTGGAGCACGGGTAACGTTTTTCCGTGTGAAGACAACACCGTAGAAAATCAAGATGAACTTGCCTTAATTCAGCCAGATGATGAGTGGTTGTCCTTAAAAGCTGAAGAGTCAGAACAGTTCTCACAAGAATTTCGTTTAGCTGATGTTAGTGATGGCCCATTAGGCTGGTTAGTTGGTGTATTTTACATGACTGAAGATATTGATCGTAATGAATCGGTTGATTATTGGTTTGATACGCAATGGGGCACAACAACAGGTAATATTTACAATACAACGGTAAACGAAACTACCAGTTATGCGGTTTTTGGTCAAACAAGCTATGAGTTTACTGACAAGCTGTCTGCAACAGCGGGCTTACGTTGGTCTCGTGATGAAAAAGACTTCTCTGGTACTGCTGGTGGTCGTCGCTTTGATAACTGTTGTGGTCATCATTATGACTTAGATGGCAATTGGGTTTTTGATGAATATGCTTTCGAAACAAGTGATTCTTGGGATGAGTGGACTCCGAGCTTTAACCTAGATTACCAAGCATCAGACGATGCCTTCTATTATCTATCGGTTGCTAAGGGATATAAAGCAGGTGGTTTTAACGGTGAAGGTATGGAAAAAGCAGAAGAGGCAATTATTGCATTCAAACCAGAAACTGCTTGGAACTATGAAGTTGGTTTTAAACTTCAAGGATTGGAAGATCGCTTACAAGTAAACGGTGCCGTATTCTTTACCGAATACACTGATATTCAAACAACGGTTTGGGTTGAAACCGGTGAAACAACACCAGATAACCTACAAGTATTTAATGGTACCGGTGAAGTATCAGGTCTTGAACTAGAGATGATTGCACTAGTTACTGAAGGGTTAACGTTGAGAGCATCATACGGTTTCCTTGATTCAGAATTTACTGAAGACTTTGAAGTTGATGGCGAAAACTTAAAAGGTAATAAGATGCGCCGTACCCCAGAGAACACCTATAGCTTAAATGCTAAATATGAATGGGGAATGGGTGATTTTGCTGAAGCAAGCTTGAGCGTTAGCTATCAATATCAAGACGAGTATTTCTTCGATAATTCAAATGACCCACTTACTCAAGTCGATTCAGAAACGAATTTAGATGCGGTATTTATGTTACGTAGTTTCGAAGACACTTGGTCTGTACAAGTCTGGGCTAAGAACTTAACAGACGAGTTAAATATTGCTTCAACTACTTTGTATGCAGCGATGGATGATACCGTATATAACTCATACAAAGCACCACGCACTTACGGTGTAACGTTTGGTTATAACTTCTAATTTAATCTACCTAAAAACATAGAAACTAAGCCCTAAAATCGACTGGTTTTAGGGCTTTTTATTTTAAGGAATATTATGAATATTATTAAGTCACTTTTGATCGCTGTCGTTGTAATCGTTAGTTTAAATCAAGCATTGACCAAGCAAGCGCATGCGGTTGCCGATCCAAACGCTATTTATACAATCACCGTCTGGAAAATTCATCCTGGTAAACATGTTGAATTTATAAAATACATGAAAGAGTGGGAAGAAGTATTTAAAGAGATAAACGAGCCACCAATGAAATGGTATCGTAAAATTTCTGGCGACAGTTACGACTTTGTCAGCATTAGCCCACCATTTAACTATGAAGCCGAAAAAGCAATGGAGGCGGCTGGGAAAAAGCGCGGCTTGCCAATTGGTTATAATTACACCCTTAAGCTAAACGAATTTGCAGATAGCTATACCAGTACCATTGTTGAAGGGCCGCAATCAATGGCTGATTTACTTGAACAGGTTAATCAGTAAGTACTTGATGTGAGCAACATAATGTTGACCTAAATAGTTGAAAAGCATAAGGCCTGTTAGGAGCGAATTGCCACCCTCGGTGACCGACCGTTTTGTGTCATTCAGAGACAGTCACAATATCAGAAAAAGAGCACCAAAGAAGCCCGCACACAATAAGAAAAAGTACAACGTCATTGTGGCGAACGACTGCATGGATGCAGGAGGTAGAGCGAAGCAGGATGCCAGAGCCGAGGCCACAACCTCCTCAAGCGCAATGAGAGTATAAGTTCGACTTCCTGAACTTGTTTCAGGATCTGTTTTGGTTCTGCTGTGACCGGCTAAAAAGTGCCAGGAGGTGCCATACAATATTAAAAAAATGCACCGTCCTCCCACCATGCTTTTGGGTGGGTTCTCCTCCAGTTTTAAGGTGACTATGGACGGCAAGCTTGTGCAAGCGGCCGTTCATGTTTATTGAATCGTGGCGAAGAGCTTTCTGAACTCCTGAAGTAACTCTTCATTAGATGTGTTTTTTCTATAAACCATATAAATAGGTCGTTTTATTTGTAGAGGTGATTCGATCAAGAATATACTTTCCTCCTCTAATAGAGGAGCGATAAGCTCTGATGGTAAATAAGCAAAGCCACCTTTCGATTGAATTACTTCAAGGGCAATCATTGCGGTACTGGTTTTAAAACTCGGTGTCACCTTGTGGTGAAACGCGTGCTCTTTTTGGAAAGTAATACCCCAGTCCACCCATATATAGTCTTCAACATTTGCGTCAAAGGTTGAGCGACTACCTACTAATGCCAAATCAAAGTGTCCAATTAGCTCATTTGAAAAGTCATCTTCTTTTATAGGGTCAGTTAACAAACCAACATCAATGCTTCTATCATCAAGTTTGCGCTGTATTGCTTCTCGAACTGATATTTCTGTGCCTAAAGCCAGATTCTCAAAAAGATCTAGTGCATCATGAATTCGGTTACTAAAAAAAGCGTCCCAAACATTAGGCGTTGCCGCGATATTAAAAGAGAGCTTTTGCTGATTGGCAATGGAAATAGCTACTTTAGACTGCTCCATTTGGCTAACCATTAGATAAGCATGAGCAAGTAATGACTCTCCAGGTGGTGTCAATCGTAAATTATTTTTATCACGGATAATTAGCTGTGTCCCGTAATATTCTTCCAATTGCTTTATACGCGCACTAACCGCAGCCTGCGTGATATACAGCGTTTCTGATGCTCGGCCAAAATGTTTGTTCTCAGCAACTGCTATGAAGGTTTTAAAAACTCTGATATCCATCTAAATATCCCATTTAGGTACGGCACGAATATAAATTAATCTTGTCCTATCGACAAATATTTTTTGATTTTTTTTATTGACAGAATCTCATAAATTTAGTCAAAAGTTTCCTTTTGAGAAAGATTATGAAAAAAACACCACTAAAAACCTTGGCTTTATTGCTTAGCTTAACTACTCCTCCAACATTTGCAGAGGATAACGACTTTGAAGTAACTCAACCAGATGTTAGCTATGTGTCTGCCATTTTAGACAACTGCACTTATGTCACGGATACACCTGAAGCGACTAATAGCGAGCAAGCCATCTTGGCTTGTGTAAACAGCGAACTAAAATTGTCTGCATACTCAACATTTAGCAGCTATAAAAAATTAATTGAATTTATTACGCCAAAGGAAAGTAGTTAATATGAATACCAAGATACGCAAAAGCAATAAACGCTTTTATGGTGATACGATGTTTGCAAGAGGATTATCACGAAGCGGTTTTTTTAGTAAAAGAGAATCACTTGAGCTTGAAGAGTATGGCGTTACTTTTGTTGGATTGGCGGATGGAACACTGACTCCAGAAAACGAAGATGAAGAATTATTTATTAGAGAGATAACAGCTAATCAACCAAGTCAGTTTTACCCAGCAAAACTTTGGCAAAAATATTTGAATACGCTTGCTAAGAGTAAGGTACATCACGGCTTTGCTAAAAGTAGTGGCAAAACGAGTCAAATTGAAGATTTAGCAACAGATTAACGTGAATTCATACCTCCCCTTCTAAAACATTTATTTAAAGGGAGGTATATAAAAATTAATTTCCTGTACGACAAAAATTTTTTACAAGCATAATTCTCTACTATTATTTATTCTACGCAAAAATTGACAATGGTTGTCGAATTTACTTTTTAGAGATATAGCAAATGAAGATTTGTTTTATTATGTACCCTTGGGAACGTATCGAAGCTGAGACAGACTCAACCTTACGTTTGATTCATGAATGCGTAAAACGTGGGCATACTGTTGCACTTGCAACGGTTAATAACCTTACCATTCGAGATAGTGTTGCCAGTGCTTTTTGTGATGTTTTTTTAAAAAAAGTTAAGGCTTCAGATAATATCCCAAGTTTTTATAAAAATGCTCAGTTTAAACGCGCTCAACTACCTTTAGCAGGTTTTGATGCCATCATTATGCGAGCGAATCCGCCTCTCGATACCTTAGCCTTAAATTTTTTAGACTCTGTTCGCGGCGATACATTTATAATGAACGATCTTGATGGTTTGCGAATCGCAAATAACAAGGTCTATACAGCATCTTTTCAAGACACCGAAAGTGAGTTTATTCCAGCCACTCATGTATCTAAAAATCGAGATTATTTAGAACGTATTTTTAAAGAGTCGGGCAGCGATAAAATGATCTTAAAACCACTTGATGGCTATGGTGGCCGTGGTGTGATTGTTTTAGAAAAAAGTGCACAACAGAGTTTCCGCTCACTCCTTGACTTTTATATCGGCGGTGATGAAAACGGCAAAGGCAGCAACTACGTTATTTTACAAGAATATGTCGAAGGAGCTCATGAAGGTGACGTTCGTATATTAATGTTAAATGGCGAGCCAATTGGCGCTATGAAACGTATCCCTGCTTCAGATGACGTTCGTTCAAATGTTCATGCAGGCGGTGCGGTTGTAAAACATAGACTTACTGCACAAGAGAAAAAGCTATGTAAATACATAGGGCCAAAACTTGTGCGTGACGGGCTGTACTTCACGGGTATTGATGTTATCGGCGGAAAGCTTATTGAAGTAAACGTATTAAGCCCTGGTGGTATTGTCCGTATCAACAAACTTAATCGAGTAAAACTGCAAGCTCAAGTTATCGACTTTGTTGAAAGTGTTGTTCATGCCAAAGAACTCGTTATGAACCGAAAAAGTGAATTCAGACAGGTAATTGAAGATGCTAACGCTGTCTGAGCAAGAGTGTATTGCTAAAATTAGAAAGCAAGAATGTTTTCATGCAGAAGTTGCTGATGGCTCTTTTATCATAAAAATTGAAGAATATTCACCAATTATTTGTGCGGCAATTCACAATGGCCATAAACTGAGAAAAGAACTAGAAAAGTCATTTCTTTTATCCAAAGAAGAACGATTTTTTGAAGAAGATCCTTACACCGATGAGCTGATCTCATCATTCCCAATTCAGCTTATCGGTAATGACTCTCGCTTTGAGTACGATTTAAATCGTGCAAAAACGTTGTCAACGTACTTTAAAACCGCATGGAATAAGCAAGTTTGGCAAAAGCCGCTTACACCTAAGCAGCGTTCTATCAGTCATGCTAAACATCAAGCATTTTATCATGTCTTAGAAGCTATTATCACGGTGGTGGAACAAGAGTTTCGTAATGCTATTGTCTTTGATATTCACTCATACAACTATAAGCGTATTGAAAAAGATTCACCTACTTTCAACATTGGTGCAGGCCAAATAGATGTTGAACGATGGGGGAATATTGTTAGTCAATTTGAACGCCAACTCAATAAAATTATTCTACCTAACCTTGATGTAAGAGCTGCGACAGACGAAGTTTTTCATGGGCGCGGTTATCTAATTTCTCATGTTAACGCTCATTTCGATAATACCTTAGTGTTACCCACTGAAGTGAAAAAAGTCTTTATGGATGAGAGTACAGGTGAGGTTTACCCTCTTGTGCTAGAGGAATTAAAAACTGGTTTTAAAGATGCTATTAGTGAAACTGCGGCTTTTTTTGTTCGTAGATACGGTAAAAAGAAGCGAACGCAAAAAGCGGACATACTTTCATCAAACATCAGTCCAGAAATCATCACGTTAGACAAAAAATTATTCTCACTTTGTAAAAATATTGAAACGCTGAATTTTATTAATCCGATTAATTTGGGGGCAGAGCGTACTCGCTTCTTAAAGCGTAATAGTTATATAGCACCTAGCTTCAATTACAAACAATTGAACATCAACCCTTATCAGTTTCGAGAAAACCTTTATAAACTGCCCGTTGATAATGTCAATGATGTCGGTATCCAGCAATTATATCGCCATGTAGTTGATAATTTGGCCTGTAAAATAGATTTACTAACTTCTGTTGGTACTGAAGACTTTATGTATAACTCTTTGAAGTATTATGGCGAGCCAAGTAAAACAGATATTGCTAATGCCAGATTTTTACTCCATTTAAACGATGACGAGTTTGAAGAGGAAGCTTTACTCAGTGCAGAACATGCGATTGATTACTTCAAATACCAAGCAAATGAGTGGGGGTTAAATTGCCGTATTGAAAAATCGAGCAAGATTGTCGCTAAGGCTATGGTAAATAACGAGAAAGCATTATTGCTTATCAATAAAGATGCATTATTTACTGAAAAAGAACTACACGCTTTTGCCTATCATGAATTAGGCATTCATATGTTAACGACCTTAAATGCGAAAAAGCATCAGCTTAAAGTCTTCAGCTTAGGACTAACGGGGAATACACATACCCAAGAAGGTATCGCGCTGTATAGTGAATATTGCTCAGGTAGTCTGACAATAGAAAGATTAAAGACAATAGCATTGAGGGTAATAGCGGTTCACTATATGCTCAAGCATGGCGACTTTGTTAAAACTTACCATGCACTAATGAATGAATTTGAACTTGATAAACAGGTTGCTTTTACCATCACTACTCGTGTTTATCGTGGAGGTGGATTTACAAAAGACTATCTGTATTTGAAAGGATTTAGGGATATTCTCACGATAGCGAAAGGGCAGATGATAGATAATCTATTGGTAGGAAAAACGGGGTTGTTAGACTTTGACGTAATATCAGAAATGGTTGAGCGTGGTTTACTTAATAAACCCGAACCACTGTTCGATATTTCTTACACCTCATCTGGCGATAAGGTGCTAGATTATATTGTGAATTCAATTAAATGATTTCAAACGCTCATACACTCGCTAGGGGATTTGAGCGTTTAATTTTCTTATCTAAAACCTTTTCAATTATTAATTTTTTTCGGTAGCCTAATACAACTCCCTAATAATGTAGAGGTGTTAAAGTGAAGTATTTTGCATACGGCTCCAATATGTCGATTCGCAGGTTATCCGCACGCGTACCAACAGTAGAGCGCCTTGGTACTTATCGATTAGTTCAACATCAATTACGTTTTCATAAAAAAAGTGCCGATGGCTCAGGTAAATGTGATGCCTTTTTCACTGGCAATAGCAATGACACCATTATTGGTGCACTTTATGAGATCAATTACGAAGAAAAGCATATGCTTGATACGATTGAAGGGTTAGGTAAAGGTTATGATGAAAAAATTGTCATTGTGGCTAATGAAAATGGCGAACAGTATGAGGCTATAACATATTACGCAACTGACATAGACACAAGACTACTACCTTATACATGGTATTTAAATCACGTCATTATTGGTGCTAAGGAAATTAACGCTCCAATTCATTACCTCAACGGCATTACATCGACTAATTCATCAATAGATCAAAATAAAGAAAGAAGCCTTAGGGAGTTTAATATTCATAGGTGAAGATGATAACTTCCGTTATTCGCTCAAACCCGCCGTTGGCAATGTTTAAAAATTGTAAATACACAATACATGATGTTATTGTACAAAAACAAGGTTTTTGATGGTCGTGACCGACCGTTAAGAGCGAAAAGCCGCCATTGGTAAATGATAAAGGATATGTGAATGAAGTTAATACTTTTACCAGGCATGGATGGTACTGGTGACCTTTTCAAGTCTTTGCTAGACGTATTACCCGCCCACATAATCTATAAAGTCATACCGTTATCGCAAGAGTGTTTAAATTATACTGAACACGCATCTCTAGTTGCCGACCAAATTGGAACTGATGAAGTCATCATCTTTGCTGAATCGTTTTCGGGTAAAATTGCTTATGAATTGTGTAAACTGAATTTGAATATCAAGCACATAATCTTCGCATCTAGCTTTATAAATCGACCTTCTTCAATCAGCAAATTTGCGAACCTATTACCAGTAAACTTAATAAAGAAAAAATTAATACCCAACCAGATATTGAGCAAGATATTTTTTGATTCATATAATATGTCCAATAAAGTATTGGAAGTCTTTGAGTCGTTAAAGAAGGTAAACAATAGAACACTGAGCAGTCGTCTAGATTTGATTTCGTCCTTAGATGAAGCAAGTGATAGCTTTGATATAGAGGCTTCGTATATCAAACCAAATAATGATTTATTTGTTATGGCTGAATCCATTAAACCTTTTCAAAGTGCATTTCGAAATCTAGAAGTGATAAACGTCATTGGTGGGCACTTTATAGTGCAGTCTAATCCAGAAAAATGTGGTGAAATAATACAAGCCAAATTTGATATATGTTGACCTAACTATCTGATATGGTTAAGGTCTGTTAAGAGCGAATAGCGGAAATCGGCAGAATAAGGAATTAGTTATGTATGTGATAAGGAATGTTGGAATTAGCTTTCTAATTTGCTTTTTTATGATTGGCTGCGTTGCTTTGCCAAAAGAAGACAAGGCACATATCGATACTTGTGATCTTGATAGCAAACGAAAAAGGGTTGAAATAGTTGGATTAGGTAAGAATCTTGGGCACGCTAGCGATTCAGGTTCCCTTATACTAATTGGCCCTATCACGAGCGTATTCACTACTATTTATGTGGGAGTCAACAATACCTATCATTACGGTGAAGAACTATTGAAGTGCAGTGAGACGTAACAACCTCAAGGCGTTAACAGCAGAGAATGTCGTATTTGCTTCGGTCATGAATCTAGCGTAAATTATTGATTAATAAATGCAGAGGCGAGCGACCGCTGCGAGCGATAACCAGCCTCTTAACTATGATAATTTAACGGATTAAAATGACTGAATACTTGTTAGGTTTAATACTCTTCTCGGTTGTATTACAAATGTATGTATATTTCTCCTTAAAGAATAAGTTACCTAGTTTGTACAAAGATATATTTGATGGAGCGTTTGCAAAGTCAGACATCAACCACACGAAGAAAGTATTCTTTTTTTATTACAATCCATTGAATTTAATGAAGACCTTTACAGAAATAAGTATTGTAAGCTTAAAGCTAGTTTTAGCACTAAACTGTATCCTTTTTTACTTGATAGTTGGCATTGTTTTAACTTCGTAGGCAAAGATAAAAGTTTAACCAACAGCAGTCCCAAATTCTTTATTAAATTTCTCTTATATTAGAGGTTGCTAACGGGCAGCTAATGGCACATTTGCGTCATACGAGAAATTAACGTAAGTTAAATCAAAAGCCTAACGGCTGAAAAGAGCGATAACCAGCCGTTTCCGAGCTAAAAATCACCTACTCTTAGCTAGATGAACCAATTAGCTGTTTAATGATATAAGTGAATCGAGGTGCGAATTGAAGTTATTCTTTATATTATTATCTATTATCGTACTTAATGGATGTGCAGTTGGTCATGAAGACTTTATTAATTTTAGAAATGACTCTATTGGTACTAAAGAAATAAATACTAAGCCATATAAGTGGGAAAATTCTGGTGAGCTTATTAGAGCAGACTTTTTAATATCTGGACAAGGGCTTACTGATATCTCAGAAGATGAAGAAGGGAACTTTATTTATCATTACAGTGAGCAAGAAGTTCTTTCTAACGCACCAAATAAAGAATGGATTGGTAAGTGTTTATTTTATTATGTAGTAGACCCTAAGACTTTAATCATCAAATCATGGGCATTTGATGAAGGAGGCAACCCCTTAAGTTGTAGAACTTGGCCATAACGAATAATTTAGCTTCAAAATACTCCTTATTACTAATTTTACGACTGTCTCTGATTGGCACAAAAGCGACGGTCGAGCACTCTCGAATCTGGAAGATCCCATCTGCCAGAGATGAGATAGCTATTTATAGTGGTTTATATGACAGGCCGATGTAGGCTTGTCCTTTCCATGTGTTGAGTACAAAACTGATATTTGAGTTGTCGGTAGTCCACTTGCTCTCAAGTTGATATACACCATCTGCGGCATGTTTACACAACTGTTCTTTTGGCGTATTGGTCAAATCAGTGTAGGTATTGCTTGCAGTTTCAACTTTACCGTATTGCTGTTCTACTAATTTCTTTATGCTTTCGTAGTCGTCGACGCAAGTGCTATTATCTTTGCTGATGCCTTTGTAAAACAAAACATTTTTTAATTTACCTTGGTCGTCGAAAAGGAATTCTTGGTGAAATTCAATATCAAATAGTTCACTTTTGTAGGTCAATCGATTGGCCAATTCATCTTCAGGTTGCTGTGATTGGTCCTGCTTAACTTGGTTTAGGTTTTGTAGCCAGTTAACTTTTGCAAGCGGTTGTTGTCTCTCTGTTGCCTGCGTTAAAGTTGAGGTAAACATTGTCGCTATCAGCGTCGTTATAATAGATGCATTCACAGTTTTCATCTTCTATCCCAATTGTCATGTTAGTTGATATTGATAGTTACATAGCCAAGGATGGGAGTCTTATAAGTAATTACAGTATTGTTAGCTCATTTTCGTTATAGCCAAAAAAAAGCTGCACTAGGCAGCTGTTTTTGATGTTTTATTTTCTTACAGATTAATATAAATCTTTATATCGTGCGGTGAGTTTAGCGGCTTCCTCACGCAACGAGTCGAGCAAATAATCTGCAGCAGGAGGTAACTGTCGATGGGCTCGTAGTGTAACCCCAATTGGACCAGGCTCTATAATTAACGGCATATCTAATCGTTTCAGTAGCCCAATTTCTTCATAAGTTAATACAACTTGCAGTGGTAGGGCGGTGATCATGTCTGAGTTCTTTAATAAAGTACGGTTGGTCAAGATCGACACTGATTCGATCGGGTTGACCGGCACATCTAAACCGTCACGATGAAAGGCCATATCGATTTCCTTTCTTAACATTGTTTCTCTTGGCGGTAATATCCATTGTTGGTCTACTAAATCAGCTAGCGCTAAATTCTTTTTGCCCTGTAGTGGGTGATCAGCACGGGTAACAATTACAACTGGCTCATGATACAAAATCTCATTAGTGAGGCCGTCTTCATCTGGGACTTCTGGAATACGACCCACCATGATATCTAAATCGTCAATTTTCAACGCGTTAAGTAACTTATCCCCTGTACCTTCCATTAAGGAAACAGATACATTTGGACGGTTTTTCTTCAAGCGATTAATCGCATTAGGTAATAACGTCGCACTAGCAGCTAATAAACTACCAACGGTAACTCGGCCTGATAATCCACCGTGTAATGATGATAATTCTTCACTAGCATGTTTTACTTGCGAAAGGATGAGCTTGGCATGCTTAATTAAAACCTCACCATAAAGCGTCGGGGTTACCCCTCGAGATGAACGGTCAAATAATTCGATATTAAGAGCAGATTCGATATCTCTAATAATTTTGGTTGCCGCAGGTTGTGCCATGTTATGTATTTGTGCGGCTTTAAATATATTGCGTTGCTCGCCGACAGTCACCAATAATTGTAAGTATTTAAACTTAAGGCGTGATACCAAATGGTGCTCTAATATATTCGGATTCATTTAATCTCCTCTACAACTTGTTTGCTATTTTTATTAATTCTTGCGCTTATTTAACTTAATATAGCAAATTGGTTGTTTATAGCAAAAAGGTTATATCATTAAATGAGTTCACATACTTCATCAAACTCAAATCGTGGTAATCGCTGAAATATTTTACTGGTATCACCATAACCTAAGCTGCATAAAAAATTACTTTTTATATTGGTACCGGCAAAGAACGCTTCATCTGCTGCTGCATTATTAAAACCTGACATGGGTCCTATATCTAAGCCTAATGCTCTAGCGGCAATCATTAAATAGCCACCTTGTAGTGTGCCGTTGCGAAATGCCGTATCAAGAGTTAGCTTCTCATTGTTTGCAAATAACGATTGTGCATTTGGATTATGTGCAAAAAGTTTAGGCATATGTTGGGCAAAATCTAAATCATAGCCAATGATAACGGTAACGGGAGCAGCCAACACCTTATCCACGTTGAGTGGCGCTAAACATTTTTTCAAACGTTGCTTGCCTTGCTCGCTGCGTATAAAAATAAAACGAGCTGGGCAGGTATTCATGCTGGTCGAGCCCATTTTGACAATATCGTAAAGCTGCTTAAGTAAGTCATCACTTACGTCTTTTTTTAACCAGCCATTATGACTACGTGCTTCTCTGATAATTAAATCAAGCGCATGCTCATCTAGGGTAGTGTTGCCTTGTTTTAGTTCAGAGGCGAGTTTTTGCGCCGACTCGATTGCTGCTAGTTGCGCATTAGTAAACTTAGGTGTTGTCATAATCTGTCTCTATTACTCTTTTCGATTAACCCATTCTCTAGGTTTTTAAGTCAAAAGAAAATTAAATTAAATTGGCTTAGGTATAATTTTTTTATTATGTCAGTGGGTGTTTTTATAGCGTTGTATAGATATTGACGGTTAAGTATACTGTGTTCAAATGATGTTACGTGAGGATTCGTTAATGGAATTAGTTATGGATATATTACCATTTGCTCTAATGATGCTAGCAACTGGTGTGGTAGCCGGAATTTTAGCTGGCTTACTCGGTGTTGGTGGCGGTATTGTTATCGTACCGGTTTTAGATACTGCGCTTGGTATTTATGGCGTTGATTCAGCCATCCGTATGCATATTGCTGTAGCAACTTCTCTAGCTTGTATTATCTTTACCTCGATATCCTCCTCAAAAGCACACCATGCTAAAGGAGCGGTCGACATAGATTTAACAAAAATTTGGGGGCCAGCTGTTTTTATTGGTGCATTTATCGGAGCGCTGGTAGCAAGTTCAGTAAATAGCCAAGTGTTATCTGCTATTTTCGGTATTGTTGCCTTGCTTGTTGCCATTAAAATGGTTATGCCTTTCGATGATGTGGCAATTACGCAAGATGTCCCTCGTGGTGCGATAGCGCCGGTTACCCCACTAATGATAGGTGGATTGTCATCAATGATGGGAATTGGCGGTGGCACTTTAAGTGTGCCAACGTTAACGTTAATGAATCAACCTATTCATCGTGCAGTCGGTACTGCTGCGTTTCTTGGTTTATTAATAAGTATCCCAGGTGCCTTAGGTTTTGTTATCTCAGGAATAGGCGATAGTCGCTTGCCACCAGGCAGTGTTGGATATGTTAATTTAATCGGCTTTATTCTAATTACACCAATTACCGTATTAACAGCTCCTATCGGTGTGAAAATCGCCCATAGCCTAGATAAACGAGTGTTAAGTAGTGTATTTGGTGGTTTCTTATTTATCGTTGCTTGTCGGATGATTTATCGAACATTTGTTGGCTAGTGTCTTGGTTAGTATTGTCTAAGTTTCTCAACCTTAAAACTTAATATAGATTTTTAGCTCTATTGAGTAAATAAACGGCGTTAATCACTTGTTGATTAACGCCGTTTTTTATTTTCAATTCTCTATTTCTTAACTTTAGCCACTAGCTTTGCCGCTTGTGCGTCCAATATATGGCTATATCGCAATAAATAGCAGGGGGGAAATAGGTATAACTAAATGTGTATATCTGGAGCAAAATTATTTAGTCGATTTGTATATCAAAAAGTCGCACATTATATCTATCGAAATTAAATCAAACCTTATTGGAGAATGTAGCAATGACAAATTATGGTTTAGCTACTTATGAACTCAATAACGATCGCAAAAGCGCATTAGTTATTGGTGATTCTTTTTATGACTTAGCAACCGCTTACAAAGCGTTGAACAACACAGATAATGAATTACCACAGTGGGTTCATTGTAACACTGCAGCCATAACCCAATGGCAAGAACATAAAGATGCGATTGAAGCATTCTTAGAGACTGCTGTTAACCAGCAACAGTCGTTGCAATCTTTACCGAATGAAATAAAGGTTTTAGCGCCATTCAATCCTACAACCATTTTTGGCACGGCATCGAATTATCATGAACATGCCGAAGAAATGGAAACCGAGCTGGCAGCGAAAGTCGATAGCTCACCGTATGTCTTTATGAAAGCGGTCACTAGTGTAGTGGGAACTAATGATTTTGTTGTATTACCGCCAGAGACCAAAAATCTTGATTGGGAAGTCGAATTAGCGGTGGTTATTGGTAAGCCGGCTCGTCGAGTAAAAGCTGAGCAAGCAATCGATTATATTGCAGGATTTACTGTGGTAAACGACATATCTGCAAGAGATTTAAACCGCCGTAATGATTACCCATTTAAACATGATTGGTTTAGAGGGAAAAGCTGGGATACGTTCTGCCCATTAGGACCCGCTTTTGTGCCTAAATCGGCAATCGAAGATTTACATAACGTTAAGCTGTCATTGTTTTTAAATGGTAAACAAATGCAAGACGGTAATACCAGTGAGTTAATCTGGGATGTATTCGAGCAAATTGAATATATATCAAGCATGTTAACACTTCGTCCTGGTGATGTGATCATGACCGGAACACCGGCAGGTGTGGGCAAGGGCATCGGTCTATTTCTCAAAGATGGCGACGAGCTTGTTGCCTCTGCTGAAGGAATAGGAAGCATTAAAAACACGGTTCAAGCGGAACAGGTTTAAGGCGCAGAGGGAATGAAAATGTATACACCAAAACCAAAAAAGTTAGGCCATCTAGTGTTAAAAGTTAACGATATTCATGAATCAGTAAAGTTTTATCAAGAAGTGGTCGGTTTACAAGTATCTGACTGGATTGATCAGCACATGGTGTTTCTTCGTGCATCAAAAGATCACCATGATCTAGCGTTATTGCAGCTACCAAAAGATGCTATTAGTGAACACGATCCTGCTAAATCACGAGTGGAACATTTTTCTTATCAAGTTGAAGATATTGAAGAAATTCGCCAGATAACAGCGATGTTAATTGAGCGAGGTATTGAAATAGATCGTGGTATTGGTCGTCATGGGCCTGGCGACAATACATTCATCGTGTTTAAAGATCCCGACGGCAATAATGTTGAATTCTATTCCGACATGGTGCAAATCGATGAACAGCATCCGTATACCGCTTCAGTATGGAAAAGTGATGTATTAGAAACATTTGACCAGTGGCAACTTAATGACTTTGTTGTTGAGCCACCAGCGAGAATAACCGCTATTTTGAAAAAAGACGAATAAACCTAACTAGTTACATAAAAACTATCTAACCGAGTTAATGCAAGAATAGTACAGGAAAAGCTATGCCGATTTTAAACATTAAATCAGAACAATTTTATTATCAAATTCACGGTGAAGGGGAGGTTGTCGTACTTGCCCATGGTATGGGAGGCAACCATGCAACTTGGTATAAACAAGTTAGTGTTTTAGCGAAAGCATATAAAGTCATTACCTTTGATCACCGTGGTTTTGGACTATCAACTGATAATGAACAGTCAGGTCGCGCTGGTTTTGTCAGCGATTTGTTGGCATTGCTTGATCATTTAAATATTGAAAAAGCTGCGTTAGTCGGCCAGTCGATGGGCGGTGGTACAGTGATAAACTTTGCACATCAATACCCTCAACGAGTATCTGGTTTAGTTATCTGTGATTCGTTGCATGGCCTAGTAGAGTCAAACGATATCGCAGAAATAATGGATAAAGCGCGTCTTGAAACTAAAGGTTTAAGTCAGTTAGAAAGGGTATTAGGTTTAAGTTTTCAAACAAAACAGCCAGAGCAAGCGTTACTTTATCAGCAAATAAACAGTTTTAATAAAACCGATAAAAGTAACTTATCAGGCAATTATGCCGATGAAAAAGTATCTGCTGAGCAGTTAGCTAATCTAAATGTGCCTATTATGTTTGTTAGCGGTCAAGACGATATTCTCTTCCCAATTGAGGCGGTACGTTTAATGCAAGAACAAGTAATCGGCTCGTTCATCGTTGAATTTGACAATTGTGGTCACTCGGCATTTTTTGAAAAGCCAGAAGAATTCAACGATAGCATTCTTAGCTTCTTGCAAATGGCGGGTTTAAATCCAAGCCAAAGTGTACACAGTAATGCCAGTGGTTACGTAGCCCAGTAACCTTTTAAAAATACGAGAAATAGTTAAGCCATTAGCTTAATAAATTGTCTTAATGAAATTTAACCTTAAATTTAGTTGGTAATTCAAATGAGTAAAAAATTAGTCGCGCAACAAGTTGTCGATGCCTTAAAAGACTTGGGCGTTAAACATGTTTTTGGTGTACCTAGCGGTGGCTGGGTAGACTATATGGAAGCTATGCGTAAAACCGATGGCATTGACTTCATTCTTGCAACCCATGAAGGGGGCGCAGGATTTATGGCTGATGTTTGTGGCCGGGTAACTGGCGTTCCTGGTGTTTGTTTTGGTACTTTTGGACCAGGCGCAACTAATCTAGCAACGGGAGTTGGTAGTGCTTATTTAGATAGGTCACCTATGATCGCTTTAACTGATGAAATGGCGCCGAATAAGCGCGATCGCATTGTGCAAATGAACGTTGACCATCAAGCATTATTCGCCCCAATTACTAAAAAAACCACGCGTTTAGAAGCAGATAAAGTTAGAGAAATAATTTTTGACGCGGCCAAGGTTGCATTAGAAGGCGTACCAGGACCCGTTCATGTTGGCTTACCTGCTGGTATGAGTGCTGAATTAACCGAAGAGCAAGATATTAAGCCTTATCCAGTTCCTGGTGCCAACAAAGCCGATAAAGCATTAATTAAACAGATGCAGCTATTATTTGCAGAGTCGAAAAAGCCTGTCATTGCATTAGGCATGCGCGCAGTAACAAGTGGTATTGATGAGCAAATTATAAATTTCGCTGAAAAATACAAAGTACCTATGGTGATAAGCCCGATGGCAAAAGGTATGATCCCCGAGTCTCACCCATGCTATACCGGCGTACTATTTCATGCATTAAGTGATGTTGTTGGTCAAACGCATCAGCAAGCCGATTTAGTGTTAAGTATTGGCTATGATGAAATCGAATTTAATTATGAAGATTGGATCCCGAATGTGCCATTGGTTAGTGTTGATATTGTCGCTACAGACTTAGACACCAATGAATACACCTTAGCTTGTGATGTAATTGGTGATATCAAGTACTCGATTGATCAACTGGTTAAAGGTAAATTTAACGAAAAACACTGGGATTTACCGGCCATTGCAATTCGAAAAGCTGATATGTTTGCGCAAATGACTTCGCAAAAAGGGGCATTTGGACCATGTGCTGCGTTAGATATCTTACGAGACAAATGTCCACAAGATGGCATTATGACGTGTGATGTTGGTGCTCATATCCACTTAATTGGTCAGAAATGGCCGACACCAGCATTTGGCAAACAAATTATGACCAACGGTTGGTCGGCGATGGGCTTTGCAATTCCTTCTGCAATTGCAGTGAAATTAAATAATCCAGATACCGAAGTGTGTTCAGTTGTTGGCGATGGCGGATTTTTAATGACCGCCGGTGAGCTTGCTGTTGCTGTTCGTGAAAACCTTAAGATTGTATTTGTGTTGTTTACCGATAATGACTTGGCGTTAATACGCATTAAACAAGAAAAGAAAAGTAACCCAATTTATGGTACTCCAATTAGAGAGCGTGGCACTATTGGTGGTGACAATATTTTCGGCGTGCCAGTTGTTAAAGCCTTTACACCTGATGAGTTTGATCAGGCATTAACATCTGCCTTTGATCGGGACGGCCCAATTATCGTAGAAGCAATATTAAACTCTCGTGAATATGATGACTTAGTTCTGAGAAAGGATAAACCTTAATATGCAAGCTTTAGTCACGTCTTTGAACGAAAAACAAAACTGTCTTAGTTACTCTAGTGATACCATTTTAATTGATGGCGTGTGGCAAGGTGCCAAACGCACCATGGACATAACTAACGCCTTCGATGGTGAATTAATTCAACGTGTGGCTTGTGCTGACGTTAATCATGTAGAGTTAGCTATTTCTAGCGCATGCAAAGCGTTTAAAGCAAATCAAAACCAGGCAAGTCATGAGCGCGCTTTGTTATTAAAAACTGCGGCATCGAAAATAACAGCACGTCTTGAAGAGTTTGCATTAACCATTGCGGTTGAAACAGGCAAGCCAATTGTTGCCGCTCGCAAAGAAGTGACCCGTTGTGTAAATACACTTAATTTGTCAGCAGAAGAAGCAACGCGTTTAACTGGCGAAACAGTTAAATTTGATAGTTTTAGTGGCGGAGAAAACCGAATTGGTTATTACGAACATGTCCCTTTAGGGGTTATTGTTGCAATCACTCCCTTTAACGACCCATTAAATTTGGCAGCGCATAAGCTTGGACCTGCGCTTGCTGCGGGTAACTCAGTTATATTAAAACCTTCGCAGCAAGCACCATTATCTGCTTTGAAATTGGTTGAAGTACTCATTGAAAGTGGCTTGCCAACAGGGCAAGTGAATGTGTTAACCGGTTATGCCAAAGATTTTGGTGACCAATTGGTGGCAAGTAAACATGTGGCAATGGTCACTTATACAGGCGGTGAAGCTTCTGCAGAAATCATTGCTAAAAATGCCGGCATTAAAAAGTTAGCAATGGAGTTGGGCGCAAACTCTCCTGTTATTGTTATGGACGATTGTGATTTAGATAAAGCTGTTGAAAGTTGTGTTTCTGGCTCCTATTGGGCGGTAGGTCAAAACTGTATCGGCGTACAACGTATCTATATCGAACAAGGAATTTACCAGCAATTTAAACGCAAATTTATCGAGCAAACCGAGCGGCTTAAGGTTGGTGATCAATGTCTTGATAAAACCGATGTCGGGCCTATGATCAATGAAAATGAAGCAATACGTATCGAAAATTGGGTAAATGAAGCGGTTAAAAATGGCGCTAATTTACTTGTTGGCGGCAAGCGCGAAGGGGCTTGTTATCACCCTAGCGCCCTTGATAATGTTGCTATCGATGAAAAGCTCGTATGCCAAGAAGCATTTGGTCCTGTGGTGAGTTTATTTCCCTTTAGCAATCTTGAGCAAACAATTGCACAAGCTAATGATGTCGATTTCTCCATTCATGGAGCCATATTTACTAGCAATATCAATACCGCTATGCAGGTCTCTAAGCAATTAGACGTTGCAGGTGTAATGGTTAATGATTCTAGCGATTATCGATTGGATGCGATGCCATTTGGTGGTGCAAAACGCGGCAGTATGGGCAGAGAAGGCGTAAAATTTGCGATTAAAGAAATGACGCAAACAAAAGTATTTTGTATGAACTTAGATAGTTAACCCAAAACCCTACCCTTATAGCAAGCGTTGTATGCAATATGCAACGTTTGTATTTTTCTCTTGCATGTTAGTTAGGTTTTCGTAAACTAGCTTATATCTCTAATAATCATGGCTTTTCTGATGGCTGGTATCACCATATCTGACAAAATATATAATCAACTTTGTAGTGCGATAATCTCTGGCGAGATTAAACCTGGACAGCGTTTAGAAGAACAGGATATTGCTGATAAATACGGTGCTTCACGAACCCCGATCAGAGAAGCGTTTAGGTTACTACATAATAGCGGATTAGTAGAGTCAAAAGCACATAAAGGCGTCACTGTTATTGAGCTTAATATAGAGCAGCTGGCTGATATGTATGAAGCACTTGCTGAGTTAGAAGCTCTTTGTGCTGGGCTAAGCGCCACTCGTATGAGTGTTGTTGAGCGTAAGCAATTACAACGGTTGCATGAACAATCTAAATTAGCAGTAGAAGTGGAAGATATCGAAACGTTTGCATCAATTAATAATCAAATTCACTCAGCAATTCATATGGGCTCTCGCAACACAACGCTAGAGCAATCTATTTCCACCTTAAGAAAGCGCTTAAGTTTGTATCGTCAACCTTGGTTATTCAAGAAAAGAGATAGATTAGAAACGTCTTTTGCAGAACATCAACAACTGGTTGATGCGGTAATTAGTGGAAACCAAGAACAAGCAACTTTGGCAATGAAAAACCACATCTCCAACACCAGTATGGGGACTTTAGATTACTTAATGGCGCAAAAATAAAGCAAGTTTTCAAGCCGCGAATGGATTAATGTTAACGTTAGTTAACGGATACTTTCATGCCATTTAAATCCTCTTTAACAATGACTTGGCAAGCTAGACGGTGTTGTGGTTGTTGTTTATTCAATTTACTTAGAACCTGCTCTTCGCCTGAATACTTTGTCGATGTATGCGCGATAAAACGGTTTTCAATCGATACTAAACAAGTACCGCAACTACAACAGCCATTGCAAATTGCTTGAATACCTTTAACGTTATTTTCAACGGCAGCCACCATTAAACTTAAGCCTGCTTCGGCATTTACCACTTTTTCACTGCCATCGGCTTCAATAAAGGTTATTTTAATCATAAGTTTCCTTAATAAAGTGCTATCAGCGATTTGCCGATGATAATCAATGCAAGAATAGTCAGTATTGATTTTAGTAACACCATGAAATAGTCGTTGTTAATCTTGTTTCGAAGTTTATTACCAATCAAAGAACCCAAGGTTGCGCCCAAAATAGAGGCTAAGATGAGTGTCCAGTAATCGCTAAATATAAAACCAATAAACAGATAAACTAGCACCTTATTTAAGTTTGTTATCGCCATCAGCAATGACGCTGTCGCAATAATCTGCTCTTTATCGGTTAAATTTTTATAAAGTAAGGTTACTGTGATTGGCCCTGGTGCGCCAACAAGTAAACCAAAACCGGCTTGAAATGCCCCCGCCATATACATATTTTCAAATTTGCTAATTACGTTTTGTATTGGTTTAAACCACAAAGACAATAATAAATAACAAGCGATAAACAAGGGCAGAAATTGGCTCGATAAGTTTATTAAAAGTGCGCTAAAAATTGCGGTACCAAACACTGCTCCAATAACAAATTGACTGACATATGGCCAACAAATCGCACTGAAGCAAAATATTAACCTTGAGCTATTACTGGCAAATTGAGCGATTCCATGAATTGGAATGATTGCGCTAGCCGGTACGAAAAATGGCAGTACTAACACTAAGATCATTCCACCTCCCATAGCGCATATGGCTGCTAAGGTCGATGTTAATGTGCTAATAATAAATAAGCTTATCTCTGTCGTTAGCATGCCAAAATTCTAGTGCCCAATCGATAATATATTACAATGTTTTGTATGTTTCAGTGCCAACCCAGCCACGTTCAGAAATATCGATCATAATATTTTCCGGGCCGTTCATTTTATATTCGGCATTATCTTTAGCCGGATTTTTGCCTAAACCTTGCGCTAAATTAACGTCGTGTCTCGGTTGATAACCATTGTCTTGGAAGTCTACAACCATTTGCTCGATGTCATCACATTGGAAGCCAATATGGTGTAGACCGACATAGCCTTGTGGAAACTCTTTACCTGCGGCAGGACCATTTTTAAAATTTAAAATCGCTAAATTAACATTACCGTCGGTAACGTAATAACCGTTAGCATTTCTGCTTGCAACAACGCCAGCTACTGACCAGCCTAAAACGTTAACAAAGAAATCTCTGCTTTTATCTGGATCTTGTGATGCCATCGCAAGGTGTTTTAGTTTAATTACTTTTTTCGTCATGTTTTTCTCCAAAATTAAATTTTTTAACTACCAACTCTAATTGACGAGGTAATGGCTCTTACCGCTGCAATAACGCTTAATGCAGTAATTTTACCGGTACCTGGATTTTCCAGAGTTGGTACATTTTCAATAGTTAAAGCAAAGCTGGCGCTATCGGCGTCAACATTGATGTAATGGGTGTTTCTGGTTTTTGTCGGATCAGCCCAAATTTCCAATTGAGTTTTGTCAGCACCTACGCCAGCTAAACCAAGAGCGGCAGCAACATTTACATTAGAAGGGAATTTTTCCGCACCTTCACGAGCACTGCCTTTAAATACTTGTAAAGGCTCCTGCAAGTTAGATAAGTCGATATTTTTTTCAACAATATATTTAGCTGTTTTTAACGAAGTTGGCGGCTTTCGCGTGACCATGTTGACCGAGTGAATTGTACTTTCTGCTGCCGCACGCACGGCGTCGAGCCCTAACAGTGCACCAGTCGCAAGAATAATTTGGCCTCCATTTTGTTTGGCAATATCGATGATTTCAGGGTGTTGTAAAATTGCCGCTCCACTAACCGTAACTAAGGTTTTACCTTGTTCTAAAGTTGGTTTGGCAATATTCATGAATGCCGAAGTTGGTGCGCATTCGATAACAATGTCGACGTTTTCAACCATTTTGGCAGAACTTATTACATCTGCACTTGAGTTTATAGTAGTTAAATTTTGTTTTGCTTTATCTAAGTTTCCAGACGTGACTGCGGTTAATTTTAAGCCGTCGATACCGTCTTCTAGGGCTTTTGCTACGACTAATCCGATAGTACCTAATCCAGCAATTCCTACATTTAATGTTTTGTTCATTGTCTTTACTTTGTTGGTTTACTTTTAATGTACGCAAAATGAAGGTTTTGTATACATGCCAAAATGGCGGATCAATAACAATAAGGCTGCGTTATTGATCCTGGGAGTTTAGATTGATTAAAATTTAGGTTTTTTCGATAGTGCGTTTTGGTAATTGTGGATATTTACCCATCATTAAAATACAGACACAAGCGATGATCATAGTGGCAGACATTGCCCAAAGTACTTCGGTATAGCGACCATTTACATCATATGCGATACCCATAATTAATGGGCCAATACTCGCACCAAGTTTAAAGCCTGAGTAGCCATAGCCATAAATAACACCAAAACTTCGTTGACCAAAATAGCGACTGGTAAAGTAGGCCATAACGTCAAATTCAGCACCAATGGCAATACCAATTAATCCAGTACATAGTGCCGCTGCTTCACCAGTAGCCCCCATTGCAAATGCCGCTAATCCGATTACTGGGCCAAACATAAAGACTACCACCACAAATGGTGCGAAAAACTTGTCCATTAGATAACCAGCAAGTAAGCGACCACCGATAATAGACATTCCTAAGTAAGCAAAGGTACCGACAGCTTGTTTTAGTGTTAATCCTTGGTCCATCATCATAGGTACCAAATGTACTAACAAGGTTGAGGTTGTTAAACCGGTAATAACAAAAGATGCGAACATTAACCAAAATGTTTTTTGTTTTAATGCTTCCTTGGCGGTGAAACCAATTTTAACGTTTTTATCTTTCGCATTATCATTTGCATTTTTAAGTGCTTGCTGCTCAACTTCTGCCGCTGAATCGCCATCAGGATGTAGTCCGAGATCGCTAGGCTGTTCTTTAAACACCCATTTTACAATAGGAAAGGCGAGACAAAGTATTAGCACGCCAATTGCAATATATGCCTCACGCCATGTATAAAGTTCGATAAACTTCGACGCAATAATCGGTACTAACGTGGTACCGAGTCCAACACCAGCAAGACCTATACCTAATGCAAGACCGCGTTTTTTATCAAACCAGCTTACCAATAATTTTGAATAGGTGAGTGGGGCAGTACCTGCGCCAAGAAGTGGGATTAAAATACACATTGCATATAAATGCCAGATAGAGGCGGTAAGCAATGACATTGAAGCAATGGTAAAAGCAAATAGAAAGGTAGAAGGGATCATCACCTTCTTCACCCCATACTTATCGACTAACGTGCCGACATAAGGAAAAAACAAAATAGCGGTAATACCAATAATGGTAGAGCCGAAAGATATTTGACCACGACTCCATCCAAATGACGTTTCAAATTCTTTTATAAATGTGCCGAAAGACATAGCGATAACACTATAGCCCAAAGATATACCTATAATACAGCCTAGAACTATCCACCAACCGTAAAATATATTTTTTGTTTTCATTGTTTTATCCGTGTTGTGTGTATTAGATGATTCGATAGATCCTGTTGACATAATCGCCTCTCTCAAATTTATGTATGCAATAAAATCTAATTGTATACAATCTGACTGTCAAGCATCTAATTTTACAAAAACATAATTTTAGAAATTTATGAGCTTAATAAATTAACGATAAAACCTCTGTTTTAATTTCAATCCAATGCCTATTTGGCGCCTAATTAATATCATGGTTAAAAAATACAATAACCATAATACTTTATATATAACAGGTGCTTAGGTTTTATTTTTGCAGCTTGAATGTCTAATTTTAGCGTTTATGTATTAACTTTACTTGCTCTAGAGTAACGTAATTTTAACAACTTAGATAATGTTTCAGTTATAACTAAATTATTATAAATGAGTGATTAAATATTATTTTTATATTATGCCTTGGTTGCATAAAGTGTGGATATCGAAACATGCTCCTATTGAGAACATTATATGAATACTCCAATCCCCCACGCAGATGCTGTACTGAGAAACTATATAAACGGTGAGTTTATTAGTTCTGCCATGTTGTTTGATAACATTAACCCGGTCGATGGCAGCATAATTAATCAAGTTGCTGAAGCTGACAAAACCATGGTTGATGATGCGGTAATGTCGGCTAAAAGGGCACTAAAAGGTGAATGGGGACAACTTTCTGTTGACCAACGTTGTGCACTTTTGCATAAAGTAGCTGATGGAATAGAAGCTCGCTTTGATGAATTTGTCGCAGCTGAAATGGCTGACACCGGTAAATCCTTTTTTCAAGCAACTACAATCGATATTCCACGCGGTGCCGCAAATTTTAGAATTTTTGCGGATTTAGCAAAATCTCAATCAACCGAATGTTTTCACACCCATACGCAAGATGGTAGTAAAGCGTTAAATTACGCAGTTAATAAACCGCTTGGAGTGGTTGCCGTGATTGCACCATGGAATTTACCGTTATTACTAATGACTTGGAAGTTAGCGCCAGCGATGGCCGCTGGCAATGTCATTGTTGCTAAACCATCGGAGGAAACTCCAGCAACGGCTACGTTGCTTGCCGAAGTAATGCACGATGCTGGAATTCCTAAAGGTGTGTTTAATTTATTGCATGGCTTTGGTCATCAGTCGGCTGGCGAGTTTCTAACTCAACATGAGCATGTCGACGCGGTTACCTTTACTGGCGAATCTAGAACAGGCTCGGCCATTATGAAAGCCTCGGCGGATGGCGTAAAAGCATTGTCGTTTGAATTAGGTGGCAAAAATGCGGGAATAATTTTTGAGGATTGCGATTTTGATGAGGCTGTTGCGGGTACTGCTCGTTCGGTTTTTACTAATGGCGGTCAAGTTTGTTTATGTACCGAACGTTTGTATGTACATCGCTCAATATTCGATAAGTTTGTTGCTGCATTAAAAGATAAAGCTGAACAATTAAAAATTGGTTGGCCGTTAGATCAAAGCACAGATATGGGGCCGGTAATTTCCCATAAACATCGTGACAAAGTTGTTGCTTACTATGAAAGTGCGATTAGTGATGGGGCGACAGTTGTCACCGGCGGCGGTGTTCCTAAGTTTGGTGACGCTCGTGACAATGGTGCATTTGTTGAACCAACCATTTTTACTGGTTTAAGTGAACAAAGCAAAATTGTAAAAGAAGAAGTGTTTGGCCCTGTTTGTCACATAACACCGTTTGATGATGAAGATGAAGCGATCAATATGGCAAATGACAGTCGCTATGGTTTAGCTGCAACGGTTTGGACGACAAATTTACAACGTGCCCACCGCGTTGCTGAGCAAATGGATGTCGGTATTTGTTGGGTTAACGCATGGTATCTTCGTGATCTACGCACGCCATTTGGCGGAATGAAGCTTTCTGGTGTTGGCCGTGAAGGTGGCGTTCATTCGCTCAATTTCTACAGTGAACCAACCAACATTTGTATCAAGCTTTAAGTGAGCCGAACTCGCCTTGAGCTAACGTGAATCGTCAAAACAATAGATTAACAAGTCAGGAAATCATCATGACAGACAAGATTAAACAATTAAGCGAGCGTGAAGACATAATTAACGCTGCGAAAAATATTAGAACGGCTTATCAACAGGGCGTGCCTTGTGAGCCGGTACGAGATTTATTACCCGAACAGTGTCTGGATTCTGCCTACGCAGTGCAGTACATCAATAGTCAATATTGGCAAAAAGCAGGGCGCCGAACTGTTGGGGTTAAGGCTGGGCTAACGTCTAAAAGCGTACAAAAGCAATTAGGTGTAGAGCAACCAGATTTTGGTGTGCTTTATGCGGATATGTTTATTGGTGATGGTGAAACGGTTGCACTTGATGCAATTATGCAGCCTAAAGTTGAAGCCGAAATTGCCTTGGTACTTAAAGCAGATATTGATGTTAACAACCCAACGGTTGTCGACATTATTAATGCCACCGCTTACGCCTTACCTGCAATTGAAATTGTCGGCAGCCGCATTGCTGATTGGAATATTAATATTGTCGATACGATTGCTGATAATGCGTCATCTGGGTTGTTTGTGCTGGGCAGTAAACCTGTTGCATTAGACGATTTAGATTTGCGTTTATGCGGCATGGTTATGGAAAGACGTGGTGAGCAAATATCGACGGGTGCTGGTCAAGCGTGTTTGGGTAACCCCCTAAATGCCGCGGTATGGTTAGCTAAAACCTTCGTTGAAAACGGTGCGCCTTTAAAAGCCGGTGATATTTTATTGACCGGTGCGTTAGGCCCTATGGTGGCGGTGCAGCCAGGTGACACTATCGAAACTCGCATCTCTGGTTTAGGTACAGTTCGCGTAGCGTTCGCGGCAGACAATAGCAAGGATAATTAAAATGACAGTAGCAACCAATACAACCAAGGCAACTGAAAAAGTAAAAGTTGCGATTATCGGTTCAGGAAATATTGGCACTGATTTAATGATCAAAATAATACGCACATCTCAAAACTTAGAGATGGCGGCAATGGTTGGCATAGACGCTGATTCCGATGGTCTTGCAAGAGCGAAGCGACTTGGCGTAGCCACAACCCACCAGGGGATCGATGGCTTAATCAACTTGCCAGAATTTGAAGACATTAAGATAGTTTTTGATGCAACTTCTGCCTATGCCCATAAGCATCACAATGATGTTCTGCAAAAGCACAACAAACAAGTCATCGATTTAACGCCGGCTGCAATCGGCCCTTATACGGTACCGGTAGTAAATATTGAAGATAACCTGGAGCAAGGCAACGTTAATATGGTCACCTGTGGTGGCCAAGCAACAATCCCAATGGTTGCTGCTATTAGTCAACTTAGTAAAGTTCATTACGCAGAGATCATAGCATCAATCTCATCTAAATCAGCCGGTCCAGGAACACGAGCGAATATTGATGAATTTACACAAACAACTTCGCGTGCCATTGAACAGGTAGGCGGCGCAGTAAAAGGTAAGGCCATTATCATTATGAATCCGGCAGAGCCGCCAATGATGATGCGCGATACGGTATTGGTGTTAAGTGAACTACCTGAAGAGAGCGGTACGACTGAAGCCGAAATTGCTAAATCAATCGAAGCAATGACCGAAAAAGTACAATCATATGTACCCGGCTATCGATTAAAACAACAAGTGCAATTTGAGCGATTTGAAAAAGATGCACCACTGCATATTCCAGGTTATGGCGATTTCTCTGGTTTAAAGTCGTCGATATTTTTAGAGGTTGAAGGTGCTGCTCACTATTTACCAGCTTACGCAGGAAATCTCGACATTATGACTTCGGCGGCACAGGGCACAGCAGAACGTATTGCGCAGTGTAAATATAGTACCGAGCAAAGCAACTTCGTTATAGCGTAAGGACTTAATTATGGCTAACAAAACAAATGATACAAGCAATGACACGGCTAAAAAACTTTATATACAAGACGTGACATTAAGGGACGGTATGCATGCGATACGTCACAATTATTCCATTGAACACGTGCAAAATATTGCCAAGGCTTTAGATCGCGCCGGTGTTGATGCAATTGAAGTTGCCCATGGTGATGGCTTAGGTGGTTCAAGCTTTAACTATGGTTTTGGCGCGCATACGGATAAAGAGTGGATTGAAGCGGTTGCGGATGTGATTGAGTCATCGAAATTAACCACTTTGATCTTGCCCGGTATTGCAGTGAAAGAAGATTTGAAATGGGCATGGGATAGCGGCGTTCGATCTGTGCGTGTTGCTACTCATTGTACCGAAGCTGATGTTGCCAAACAGCACATTGAATATGCTCGTGAACTTGGCATGGATACGTGTGGTTTTTTGATGATGTCACATATGAGTGAACCAGAGGCTCTAGCACAGCAAGCTAAATTAATGGAGTCGTATGGAGCCCAGTGTGTGTATATAACGGATTCCGGTGGGGCAATGAATATGGATGATATTGCCGCTCGAGCAAGAGCTTATAAAGAGGTGTTAAAACCGGAAACTGAGCTAGGTATTCATGCTCATCATAATTTATCTCTTGGTGTTGCCAACTCAATTGTTGCGGCTCAGCATGGTGTTACTCGTATTGATGCATCACTTGCTGGTATGGGCGCCGGTGCTGGCAATGCACCTCTTGAAGTGTTTATCGCCGCCGCGGCTCGCCTTGGTTGGGACCATGGAACAGATTTATATACCTTAATGGATGCGGCAGACGAACTAGTGCGCCCATTACAAGACAGACCGGTACAGGTTGACCGTGAAACTTTGTCACTAGGCTATGCAGGAGTGTATTCAAGCTTTTTACGCCATGCTGAGCAGGCAGCGAAACATTACGGACTAGATACCCGAGAAATATTAGTAGAGCTTGGGCAACGAAAAATGGTAGGTGGACAAGAAGATATGATTGTTGATGTCGCCTTAGATTTAATAAAGCAAAGAGCATAATTATGACTGACATTACAACGAATGAAAAACTTTCAAAATTAGCTAAGCAGGTTGATGATGCCGCTTTTAATGCCGTCGCCATTGAGCAGCTTTCTAGTCAAGGTGAGCAATTATCACTTACGCAAGCTTATTTGGTGCAGGATATGTCGTTGCAGCGTCGTCTTGATCGAGGCGAGCAGCAAGTCGGCATAAAAATGGGTTTTACTAGTCGCGCTAAAATGATCCAAATGGGGGTTGATGATCTTATTTGGGGGCCACTAACCGATGAAATGTTTATCGAAGAAGGTGGTGAAGTAGCGTTTGATAAATTCATCCATGCTCGAGTGGAACCAGAAATCGCATTTTTACTGAAAAAACCGTTATCAGGGAATGTCACCATGACAGAAGTGATGGCTGCAGTTGAAGCGGTCGCACCAGCATTAGAGATTATTGATTCTCGTTACAATAATTTCAAATTTTCATTAGAAGATGTGGTTGCTGACAATTGTTCTTCTTCAGGTTTTACCATTGGTGCATGGCAACAAGTAACGACTGATATTTCTAACTTAGGTATGGTTATGGAATTTGATGGAGAAGCGGTTGAAATAGGTTCTACTGCCGCTATTTTAGGGAATCCCTATCGTTCTTTAGCTGCCGCGGCGAGAGTTGCTGGCGAAGCTGGAAAAGTGTTACCTGCCGGTTCAATCGTATTAGCCGGTGCGGCAACAGCAGCGCAACCGATTAAACCTGGTGTTCATGTCAAACTTCATTGTGAAAAACTTGGCGTTGCGGAATTTACTGTTACTGCCGGTTAATAAAGTAAACAATTTTAAAGGTTCTATGTATGACCAAGATAACAAAACCAAACGATAGCCAAGTGATTTCAGGCAAGGCTAAACCAAGAGGTCGCTTTCCACACTTTAAACGAGCAGGGGATTTCATTTACGTATCGGGTACTAGTTCGAGACGACCTGATAATAGCTTTATTGGTGTTGAAGTTGATGAAATGGGAGCGACCAATCTGTCGATCACCGAACAAACACGTGCAGTGATCGATAATATAAATGAAATATTGAAAGCAGCAGGCGCTGATTTATCGAATGTTGTTGAAGTAAGCAGTTACTTGGTAAACATGAACGACTTTGCTGGCTATAACAAAGTATATGGTGAATATTTTGATGAAACAGGACCGGCAAGAACGACGGTTGCAGTGCACCAATTGCCGCATCCACATCTTTTAATCGAGATAAAAGTAGTTGCCTATAAACCTTTATAGGTTTTATAGAAATAAATAATTGATCAAATAAGGAAACACCGATGAGTAATGAGTTAATCGACAACGTCAGTAGTTTACGTGGCTTTAATTTTCAGCAATGGCTTAGAGAACACGAGCATTTATTGAAACCGCCAGTCAATAATGCGTTGATTTGGGAAGATGCCGATTTAATGGTTACTGTTGTTGGCGGTCCTAATGAGCGTTATGACTATCATGTTGATCCGGTTGAAGAGTTCTTTTATCAATTTAAAGGCAATGCATTTTTACGAATTATGACGGCAAATGGACCTGAAGAGGTGCATTTAAAAGAAGGCGACGTGTTTCTTCTTCCTCCGTTTGTTCGCCACTCTCCGCAGCGTCCGGAAGAAGGAAGTTTATGTTTAGTGATCGAACCAAAACGCCCTGCAGGTGCAAAGGACGCTTTCGAATGGTATTGCCAAGAGTGTAATCATTTGGTGCACCGAGCAGAAATGATTTTGAAAAATATTTCGAAAGATTTACAACCGGTTTTTAAGGCATTTAAAGAAGACGAAAGCTTACGCAAATGTCCAAATTGCTCGGCAATACATCCTGCCTAGCAAAGGTGTACGAAAAGTAGAAAACACAAACCATACGTTCAAATAAAATAATAGGAATTATCATGCCTGTAGTTGATATGCATACTCACTTTCTGCCAAAACAATGGCCAGATCTAGCAGCAAAGTTTAGCGCTGAACCTAGCTCGAATCCTTGGCCTTCGATGCGCCATACAGAACCAGGTAAAGCAATGTTGATGCTTGGCGATAAAGATTTTCGACCTGTCTATGAGGCTTGTTGGGATCCTGCTGTTCGTCTTGCAGAAATGGATAGAGATAATATTGATATTCAAATTATGAGTGCCACTCCTATTTTATTTGCCTATGCAAAGAAAGCTGAGCAAGCTCACTATTGTGCGCAATTATTTAACGACTTAGCATTAGATATATGTAGCCATGATAGCAATCGCTTAAAAGCACTTGCGCAAGTACCATTACAAGATATAGATAAGTCTTGTGAAGAAGTCAGCAGAGCGGCTAAAAACGGCCATGTTGGCGTGCAAATCGGCAATCATGTTGGTGATAAAAACCTAGATGACGAAGGGCTCGTAACCTTTTTACAACATTGTGCGAGTGAAAATATTTCAGTACTAGTGCATCCCTGGGATATGCTTGGTGGTGACCGCATGCCAAAATACATGCTGCAATGGTTAGTGGCAATGCCTGCTGAAACCCAGCTTTCTATTTTGTCGTTGATCTTGTCAGGTGCCTTCGAGCGAATTTCCAAAGATTTGAAAATTTGTTTTGCTCATGGTGGTGGTAGCTTTGCCTTTCAATTAGGCCGTGTAGATAATGCATGGAAGCATAGAGATATTGTTCGCCAAGACTGTCCGAATATTCCATCATCTTATTGCGATCGGTTTTATGTTGATTCTGCTGTTTTTAGTGATGATTCATTACAACTTCTTACTAATGTAATGGGCGAAGATAGAGTTTTACTAGGCTCAGATTCACCATTCCCGTTAGGTGAGCAGCGAGTTGGTACCTTAGTTCGTGAAAATAAGGTATTAAGTGAGCAAGCGAAAACAAAAATATTAGGTGCTAATTCGATGTCATTCTTTAATTTATAAGCAGGCTGTGTATTATAGTGGCAGTTTAGTATTGCCAGTTATAACCTAGTGTCGCAGGTTTAATGTGTGGCACGGGCATAAATTTACCGAGCGAATAATGAATACAGTTAACTTTGAAAATCAAAAAATCACACCGTCAAAAGTACTTTGCGTTGGTCGCAATTATGTTGCTCACATTGAAGAATTAGGCAATGAAATTCCAACCGATATGGTAGTGTTTTCAAAACCTAATTCAGCAATATCTAGTACGTTAAATTCGTTTCATCAAGAAGCACTTCATTATGAAGGTGAGCTGTGTTTTTTGTACCGACAAGGTAAGTTTGTGGCTGTAGGCTTTGGCTTAGATTTGACTAAGCGCGAACTGCAATCAACATTGAAAGCAAAAGGTTTACCGTGGGAGCGAGCCAAAGCATTTGATGGTGCCGCGGTGCTGAGTCACTTTGTCGCTATTGATAATATTGAACAGCAATTAGTTCAGCAATTAACGTTGCAATTAAGCATTGATGGCAAACTAACACAGCAAGGTGGTGTTGAGCTAATGATGTATAAACCCGATGATATTCTTGCTGAATTACAAAGTTTTACCACCTTAGAAGATGGCGATATCGTCATGACTGGCACGCCTAAAGGGGTTGGTATTGTTAAATCGGGCGCGGTATTTGAAGGTAAAGTTTTCTTAGGTGAAAAATTATTATTAGCCAAATCTTGGCATGCGGTATAAAGTAGCTAGCCATACTTTTTACATTCAAATTCTCTTTCTCGTTTTATGCAAAGTGATGTTTCTATCAAACGCTTAAAACAATTTCCACGGCTGATGTGGATTTTGTTATTTGGCTCATTTATTACCCGTGGTAGTTACTACATGGTATGGCCTTTTCTGGCCGTAATTCTTTATGAAAAATTCGCACTAAGCGCTACTGAGATTGGGCTCATCCTCACCAATGCAGCAATCATTTCTGTATTAGTAAGCTTTGTTGGTAGTCTGCTATCCGATCGCATTGGTCGCAAAAAGCTGATGTATTTGAGCGGCGTTCTTTACATTATTTCATTTTCTCTATTAGCCGAAGTTACCACCGTTACTGGCTATGTTGTGGTGATGACCTTGTGTTCAATCGCTACAGCACTTTGGCGGCCGCTAGTTTCGGCACTTATTGGCGACATCATTGATGAAACAGAGACGCGAGAATTAGCAATGCAGTCGCTATATTTTGCCGTCAATGTCGGTTGTGCTATTGGGCCTATGGTCGGGGTTTGGATGGGCTTAACGGGAGAGCAATCCAGTTTCTATTTAACTGCTGGGGCGTTTGCGTTTTTACTCGTCCTACTTTGCTGGGGTTTTAACCATCATCAAAAACTCGCTTTAGATAATGAGCAAGCTCGACTAGACAAAGAACAAGCTTTACTCAGCAATACATCTAACGATGTTAATGATAAAGATGGTGAACAAGCATCACCTAAAACAAGTTTTCATCAGACTATGCGGGTACTGATGCATGACAAGTTGCTGCAAGTTCTGATCATCGCCAATATCTTGTGTATGTTTATCTATGCACAAATGGATAGCTCATTAATTCAGTACCTAACTCGTGCTGAAGTACCAAAGCTAATTGAATTAATCTCTTCTATGATATTTGCAAATGCTTTAGTGATCATTTCGACACAGTTTTTACTATTAAAACTGATGGCAAATATGACACTGATAAAACGCATTCAGTTGAGTTTGATTTTATTGATGGTTTCACAAGTTTGGCTGGCGCTAAACCCGCTTGATTGGTTCTGGGGCTTTATTAGTGCCATCATTGTGATGAGTCTGGCGGAAGCGATATTATTCCCAACCATGAATGTTCATATTGATAGGTTGGCACCGCAAAATCTTCGCGGCGCATACTTTGGTGCCGCTTCGTTTTACGAAATCGGTTATGCGTTTGCCCCGCTAGGCGGAGGCATAATATTAGATTTGTTTGGAGGATTCTGGTTGTTTATGGTCGCGGCAGCAATGGCGTTAATTGTATTTTACTTGTATGCCAATCTTGAGAAAATGCCGAGACCGGATTTTGACAATTTGAAGATTTAGTTCTTAGCTTTAACGCAAATGTTTATTTAAAGAAAGTGACGTTTATCCACCGATAAATTTCACTTTGAAGCCTTCTTTTTCTAGAACTGTTTTAATTAGATCTCGTTTATCACCTTGGATCTCGATCACTTCATCGATCACCGTACCACCACTGCCACAGGTTGTTTTAAGCTTTTTCGCTAACGCTTTTAATTCTTTAGGAGCTAAACCTAAGCCTGTAATGGTGATAACACCTTTGCCTTTACGACCTTTTGTTTCTCTTCGAACTTTGGCAAAGCCATCGCTTTTGGTGACTGTTGGTTCAGCTTTCTCTTCTTTAATTCGACCACCGTCGGTTGAATAAACGAGCGCCGATAATTGATCTTGTAATGATGACATAATGATTTCCGAGTTATTTCAAATTGATTATACAAAAAAACCAGCAACTAGGCTGGTTTTTTTATTCATCCTGAACTTATTCAGGACATCATTTAAACTTTGATTAAAGCTTAGCTTCTAGTTCTGGAAGTGCGTCAAACAAGTCTGCAACTAAACCGTAGTCAGCAACTTGGAAGATTGGCGCTTCAGCATCTTTGTTGATAGCAACAATGATTTTAGAGTCTTTCATACCAGCTAAATGTTGAATAGCACCAGAAATACCCACTGCGATGTATAGGTCTGGAGCAACGATTTTACCGGTTTGACCTACTTGCATATCGTTAGGTACAAATCCAGCATCAACAGCTGCACGTGATGCACCAATTGCTGCGCCTAGCTTATCAGCAATACCTTCAAGCATTGAGAAGTTTTCGCCATTTTGCATGCCACGACCACCAGAGATAACAACACTTGCTGCACCAAGGTCAGGACGTTCTGAAACAGTTAACTCTGCGTTTACGAAGCTAGAAGTACCTGCATCTGTTGCATTATCAAGAACAACAACGTCAGCAGAACCTGTAGTTTCTACAGCATCAAAACCTGTAGGGCGTACAGTAATTACTTTTGTTGAATCTAGTGATTGAACAGTCGCAATGGCATTACCTGCGTAGATAGGGCGAACGAATGTATCAGCACTTTCAACAGCGATGATATCTGAAATTTGAGCGACATCTAATAATGCAGCAACGCGAGGCATAAAGTTTTTACCTGTTGTTGAAGCCGGCGCTAAGATGTGGCTATAGTCGCCTGCAATCTCAGCAACTAGTGCAGAAACGTTTTCTGCTAATTGATGTTCATAAGCTGCATTGTTTGCAACTAATACTTTGCTAACCCCTGTCGCTTTTGCTGCTTCAGCAGCGACAGCGTCACAGTTATTACCGGCAACTAATACGTTAATGTCACCACCAATTGCCGCTGCTGCAGCAATTGTTTTAAGAGTGTCAGCATTAAGGCTTTCATTGTTATGTTCTGCAATTACTAAAATAGACATTAGATCACCTTCGCTTCATTTTTTAATTTTTCTACTAACTCGTCAATTGACTCAACTATGATACCAGCTTGACGCTCGGCAGGAGGAGTAACCTTAATTAAGGTAGTACGAGGGCTTAAATCGATACCAAAATCAGCAGCTGATTTAACATCTAAAGGCTTACGTTTAGCTTTCATGATGTTAGGAAGAGATGCGTAACGCGGTTCGTTTAAACGTAAGTCAGTAGTTACGATAGCTGGTAAGTTTAATGCAACAGTTTGTAGGCCGCCGTCAACTTCACGAGTAACGTTAACTTTATCGCCTTCAACTTTAACGATTGAAGCGAATGTACCTTGTGGCATACCTGTTAGAGCACCTAACATTTGACCAGTTTGGTTGTTATCTGAATCGATTGCTTGCTTACCAAGCATTACGATTTGTGGTTGTTCTTCTTCAACAACTTTTTGTAATAGTTTAGCCACATTGATTGAATCAAGGCTCTCTGCCGTGTCAATTTGAATCGCACGGTCTGCACCAAGTGCTAATGCGGTACGAAGCTGTTCTTGGCAAGACTTGTCGCCAATTGAGACAGCAACGATTTCAGTAGCAACGCCAGCTTCTTTTAAACGAACTGCTTCTTCTACTGCAATTTCACAAAATGGGTTTATTGCCATTTTAACGTTTGTTAAATCAACGTTTGAATTGTCTGGCTTAACACGTACTTTGACGTTGTAGTCAATAACGCGTTTGATAGGTACAAGTATTTTCATAGCAACCTCTAGATGGATTAAAACAATAAATTTTCGCTTTATTGTGCTTTATATAAATATTTTTGTTTATTTATATCCTGATTTGTAGATAATAGTCAAACGCTTGTTTGAAACTTTCGTTTGAATGCACTAAAAGCAGGATAATGTAATTTGGCTCGAAAGACTACTAAGTCAGTTACAAAAGGTCAATGATAAATGCTAGAATATGTGACTTTTGGCAAATATAATGCCTAAATTGCATAGGTTTGCTGCCAAGAAAATGCTATAAAAGTGTAAATATTAAAATTACTCATTATCGTGAATTTGTGGATTTTAGATATTGAGTACAAAATTTAAAGAAAATAAATTGTAAGGGGAAGCACGTGGAACGTGAGTCTATGGAATTTGATGTCGTAATCGTCGGCGCCGGCCCATCAGGATTATCTACAGCTTGTAAGTTAATGCAGATGGCACAAGAAAAAGATCAAGAATTAATGGTCTGTGTTGTTGAAAAAGGCTCTGAAGTTGGCGCCCACATCTTGTCGGGTGCAGTTTTAGAACCTCGTTCTTTAACTGAATTATTTCCAGACTGGAAAGAGCGTGGTGCACCGCTAAATACCGCAGTAACTGGCGATGATATCTATTTATTAAATAGCGCTGAAAAAGGCATTAAATTGCCTGGGTTCTCTGTACCAAAAACTATGCACAATGACGGTAATTACATTGTCTCTATGGGTAATGTATGTCGTTGGTTAGCTGAGCAAGCTGAATCAATGGGCGTAGAAATATTCCCTGGCTTCCCTGCCCAAGACGTTATATACGAAGATGGTAAAGTTGCAGGTATCATTACTGGCGATATGGGTTTAGATGCCGAAGGTAATCAAAAAGATTCTTTCATGCCAGGTATGGAACTTCGTGCTAAATACACAGTGTTTGCAGAGGGTTGTCGTGGTCACTTAGGTAAAGAACTTATTAGTAAGTTCAACCTAGATGAAGGCAAGCAGCCGCAACATTACGGTATTGGCTTTAAAGAGATTTGGGATATCGATCCAGCTAAGCACCAAGAAGGTTTAGTGGTTCATTCTGCAGGTTGGCCGTTAGAAAGCGATACAACAGGTGGTGGCTACTTATATCACGCCGAAAACAATCAAGTGTTTGTCGGTTTAATTATCGATCTTAATTATTCAAATCCGCACTTAAGCCCATTTGATGAATTCCAACGTCTAAAACATCATCCGAAATATGCTCAATACCTTGAAGGTGGCAAGCGCGTATCATACGGTGCTCGAGCAATCGCAAAAGGTGGCTTCAACTCTCTTCCTAAAATGACGATGCCTGGTGCGGTTATGGTAGGTTGTGATGCAGGTACCATTAACTTTGCCAAAATCAAAGGTAATCACACAGCGATGAAGTCTGGTATGTTAGCAGCGGAAACTATTTTCGACGCGCTAGTTAGCGGTGATGAAGGTGGTAATGATTTAACCGCATTTACTGATAACTTTAAATCAAGCTGGTTATATGAGGAGTTATACAATACTCGTAACTTTGGCGCAGCAATGCACAAATTAGGCACATTTTTAGGTGGCGCTTACAATACGATTGATCAAAATTTCTTTGGTGGTAAATTACCATTCAATTTTGCAGACAATAGTTTTGATCATGAGACTCTGAAGTTGGCTTCTGAAAGTACTGTAATTAACTACCCTAAGCCTGATGGCGTGATAAGTTTTGATAAACTAAGCTCGGTATTCTTATCTAATACTAACCATGAAGAAGAACAGCCGTGTCACTTGAAACTTGCTGATGCGTCAGTTCCTGTTGCTGTTAATTACGCGAAATGGGCAGAGCCTGCGCAACGTTATTGTCCAGCAGGCGTTTATGAGATAGAAGAAGCAGAAGACGGAGATAAGAAATTTGTGATCAATTCGCAAAACTGTATTCACTGTAAAACCTGTGATATTAAAGACCCAAGCCAAAATATTACTTGGGTAACACCAGAAGGTACTGGTGGACCAAATTACCCGAACATGTAATTTGCATAGTGAATTTAAAAAAGGCGCCTAGATGGCGTCTTTCTTGTCTCTAACACTTTATTTATTGCTCACCATATCGATGATTATAGAAAGCCGTAAATGTACTGCACTAATATTTTTTGGAGCATCACATATACTTACGACCGATTATCAATGGGCTAGAACGATTGTTAACACAAGGGATGAATTAACCCGATATTTTGTTTATAATGCGCCGACTTTTTAGCCTGTGCTTGTTCAGTACTAATGTGAGAATCACTTGATGCCAATTTTCAAACACGTATTTGTTTTTTCCCTATTGTTTTTATTAATCGCTTGTGGCGATCAAAAGGTTGCAGAGCAGGACACTCAAGATGAGTTAATGTTAAGCGGTTATACCATGGGACCTATTGTTTATTCAGTGAAACTCATGGGTGAAAAAACTGAAGTTGAAAAATTACAGTTGGCCAAACAAGTGGATGACCTGTTGGTTAAAATTAACAGACAAATGTCGACCTACGATAAAACTTCTGAATTGTCTTTATTCAATCAACATCAAGGTCAAGATAGCCGTTCGGTGTCGAAAGAGCTAGAGCAGGTGCTTGCAGAATCGATTCGTCTAGCACAAGTGAGTGAAGGCGCTTTAGATGTTACCGTTGGGCCTTTAGTTAATTTATGGAGTTTTGGCCCTGAGAATCGCGCCGAAACAGTGCCATCTGCAGAATTGATTGCTCAGAAAAAAGCGCAAATAGGCATTGAAAAAATTCGTTTAATTGACGGCCAATTGTCAAAAATGCAAGACAATGTGTATGTTGATTTATCGGCAATTGCTAAAGGTTTTGCTGTCGATAAAGTTGCTGAATTATTAGAAGCTAATGGATTTCATCACTATCTTGTTGATATTGGTGGAGAAATGCGACTCAAAGGCAGTAAGGCAAATGGACAAAGTTGGGTAGTTGCTGTTGAAAAACCAATTGCTGGTACTCGTGCCGTACAAAAGGTTATAATACCGGGCGATAACGCGGTGGCTACATCGGGTGATTATCGTAATTATTTTGAAGAGAATGGCGTACGTTATTCTCATACCATAGACCCGAAATCTGGATGGCCAATCAACCATCGTTTAGTTTCTGTGACTGTGATTCATCCTTCTGCAATGACTGCCGATGGCTTGGCAACGGCGATTGAGGTGATGGGACCTGAAAAAGGTTATGAATTTGCTACAGCAAACGCTTTAGCGGTGTATTTGATCACTAAAACGGATGATGGCTTTAGTGAACAGGCTACTGAACAGTTTAATCAGTATTTTGCCAAGTCGCAAAATGAGCAGTAATTAAAGAGAACTAACATGACTATATTTTATTTAACCTTCGGCTTTTTCGTTGTAATGTTTTTGGCAATGGCTGTCGGTTATATTATCCAACAAAAAACATTAGCAGGTAGTTGTGGCGGTTTAGGCAGTCTCGGTATTGATAAAGCCTGTAACTGCGATAATCCGTGTGAGAAACGTAAAGAGCGAGAGCGCAAAGCTGCGCTAAGTGAAAACTCGATAGACGTTAAAAACATATAATCTATACAAACAAAACTGGGGTCAGAGTCAAGTTATTTAATAACTTGACTCTGACCCCAGTTTTGTTTGCGATTTATTTTTTCGGCGGGTAGTTTGCCATAATGTTGGCTACCGTCGCGTTAATTTCTTTCTCTCTTTCTTGTGGTGTTACATCAGAATCAGTTTCATAACTGTCAATCCCTCGCCAAATCAACTTATCTTGATGATAGATATCAATGGTTATTTGGGTAATGGTTGAGGTGTCAGAACTTATCGGTACCGAAGTTCCAACGCCAACCCCTGTTGAAGTGTTACCACCAATTTTTGCTCCGCCAATTCTAATACCTAGAGACGACTTATTTTCTTTTTGCTCTGTTGCGGTAAAATAACTCACTTGCAACTCAGCTTCTGCATCCATTTTTGTTAATGCTTTTGCTTTGAGTTGTGACTCGATAGCAGAACTGATTCTATCAGCTGTCATTTGATCCATTGGAGGTTGCTTCTTATTGGTTGGTTGTTTCGAAGTAACCATTTGATAGTGTTTAAATTGATTGAAATTGGTATCTGTATCGTAGTCAACTGTAGAGCTCGTACTTTTACAGGCGCTGATTATCATGGTGCTAAACAGCAGAGTGATTAATGTTCTTGTTCTAGTGGTATTTTGCATACGAAGCCTTAGTCATTATATTGTTATTAATGTATCTGTGATTGCTTAACATATAGTAGTTAAGTGTTTAAAAATCCACGTTATAAAGAAAAATATTAGTAGGATTTATTGCCTGTAATTTTCCGCATTTAGTATTAACTACAAACCAGCTCTAAATGAAGGTTGTCCGGCAATGAATATACCTGAAAGGTTTTGTACTTTTCAGTATTGGCGTCGATATCGGTGGCTTCATCGCTATTAGTTAAAATGCCTATTTGGGTTGGTAAAAAGCAAGGTTTTTTAAACTTAATTTCAACCTGCTTTGCTTTCACATCATTATTAATTAAAACTAAATGACCAAGGTACATACCGTGCATAATTGCATCTTGCATTCCAAATAGCTTCGCTAACCAACTACTTATATGAATTGGGTTATAGTCGTCGCTTACTTTTGCATATTGTCGAGCAAGTGTTTTATCAACCAATAGTGAGCATTTGCCATCAAAGTGAGGAAGTTCTTTGCGAGTGGATTTTTGAGTTTTAGTTTTTTTCAACATGGTATTGGTATTGATTAAGCACTCTTTATCATTTTGAAAAAAATGTGACGTCACCGTAATAATGTGGCCCAATGGATGTATTCCACTTTGGTCAACTTTAAACCTTATCGCAAAAGGTTGTGAGTAATCTAATTTCGAATTAAGACTAAAATTGGCGCTAATATGAATGAGTCCTAGCGGTGAAAAAGCAAATTTCTTATCGGACAGCACTTTCATCAATGGCTTAAATGACGCGATAAAAGCATAGCTTATTGGCAGCTCTTCACCACGCGCAATATTAAACAGGTTTCGAAAACGATCGATTTTCTGCTCTGCAATAGCATTAACATTAAAGATTAACTCAAAGCTATCTTGCCAAGTTTTACGTTCTCGCTTTGCCAGTAGTTTTAAATATTGAAACATGGTGTTTAACAGTGTTATCGACTTATCTAGGTTTATATAATTTATACAATAGCAAAGATTGCATTGCATTAATGCTTCACTTAAACTGTTTATATATACAGTGTTTGGTTGCCTGTGAGAGATCACTTTACGTTATGAGAAAAATTATTCACATAGATATGGACTGCTTTTATGCAGCTGTAGAGATGAGAGATAATCCAGAACTTGCTGATAAACCAATCGCGGTTGGTGGCAGGCTTGCGCGCAGTGTTGTTGCCACATGTAACTATCAGGCAAGAGCGTATGGCGTTCGATCAGCTATGCCCGTTTCTAAAGCTTTAAAATTGTGCCCGCAATTAGTGCTAGTGCCTGGCCGGATGGACGTTTATAAAGCAGTATCGAAGAAAATCAGTGAAATATTTTCCCGCTATACAGATAAAATCGAGCCCTTGTCTTTAGATGAGGCGTTTTTAGATGTGAGTGATTGCCAGCAATGTTCAGGTAGTGCCACCTTGATTGCTGAAAAAATTCGCAGTGAAATTCATAATGAACTTAATCTAACGGCCTCAGCAGGAGTTGCACCAAATAAGTTCTTAGCAAAAGTAGCTAGTGATGAAAATAAACCTAATGGTCAGTGTGTTATTCCCCCCGACAAAGTATCAGATTTTGTCGAAAATTTGCCGTTAAAGAAAATCCCTGGCGTTGGACCAAAAACCATGGCGCGTTTACAAGCGAAAGGTTTTTATACTTGTGCCGACGTGCGCAGCAGCAATCTCACAACCATGCAAAAATATTTTGGTAAGTTTGGCCCTTCGTTATTTAATTTATCGTTCGGCAAAGATGAGCGAGAAGTAGTCAGTACAAGAGTGAGAAAATCACTAGCCATTGAAACCACCTTAATGGAAGACATAGAAACAGAAGAGCAATGCTTAGAAGTAATCGACAATTTATTGCCGAAATTTGAACAGCGATTAGAAAAAGTTAGAAACCTTAAAGTGATAAAACAAGGCATTAAAATTAAGTTTGCAGACTTTACTCAGACTACGGTCGAAAATTCACAAAAGGGCGTTGATAATCAATTGTTTGCCAAATTACTGCCGCAAGCGCTGGCACGTGGCGAGGGTAAAAAGGTAAGGCTAATAGGAATTAGTGTTGGCTTTGCTGAATTGGAAGATTCACTCAATAAAATAGAAAATAATGATGATAGCGACAATCAGCTGCATGAGCCGCAGTTAAGCTTTGATTTAGGTTTTGATTTAAACCTAGATGAGAATAACTAGCTCTTAGTGTCACTGGTAAATTACAAGATGTTTGTTAGGCTTGTATCTATAGGTGTTTAGCGTTCAGTTAAATAACTAAAACTAAATAAAAAATTAAATAAGAAGCTAAATAATAATTTAAAAGAATGCGGAGAATAAAATGCGAATAGCTTTATCAGGTTTTATGGCAGCTTTGTCCTTGGTTATGTCGATGAGTTGTATGGCTGCCCGAGATTTCTCAGACGCTGAAATTAAAGCGGAAAATGTAGCGGGGGATGTTTATGTTTTAACTGGCCCTGGTGGAAATATCGGTGTTTTAGCAACTGATGCCGGTTTACTTTTGGTGGATGATAAATTTGCGCCATTGGCAGAAAAAATCGAAGCGGCAATGAAAACATTAAATAAAGCTGAGCTTAAATACATTATAAATACGCATTACCATGGTGATCATACTGGCAGTAATGGCTATTTTGGCAAGCAAGCGCCGATTTTTGCTCACGAAAATGTCCGCACTCGTGTCAAAGAAGACAATAAGCAAGCTGACGCAGATTTACCGGTTGTGACCTATGAGCAAGGTATCACCATTCATTTACACAATGAAGAAGTCAAAATAGTACATTTTCCTCATGGTCATACTGATGGTGACAGTATTGTTTATTTTAAAAACACTAATGTTTTACATATGGGCGACTTATTCTTTCAGGGGCGATTCCCTTATATTGATTTAGACCATGGCGGCTCAGTTAAAGGTTATTTAGCTAACGTTAAAAAGGTCACAGAATCGTACCCAAGCGATGTGGTTATTATTCCTGGTCACGGTGACATTACTGATTTAAAAGGATTACAACAAGTTGTAGCCATGCTTGAGTATTCAATTGAGCGAGTGAGCTCAGCTTTAGCTGCTGGTAAAAGTAGTGAACAGATTTTGAAAGACGGTATAGGTGAAAAATATAAAGATTGGAGTTGGGGTTTTATCAATGAAGAGCGTTGGTTAAAAACGCTCATTAAAGACCTAGGTTAAAAGCTTGGATTAAAGGCAAATAATTATGAACAAAGTAATATATCTTTATTTCACGCTCGCTATAGCCGCATTAATTTCCGCTCCGCTGCAGGCGTCAACAGATGCATCCGATAAATACGCCGTAGCAGAGCACTTGCTAGACGGCGTTAGCTTTGAGTATTTTTATCAAACCGGTGGAGGACTCAAGATTAGTTTTGATGACGGCTTATTAGGTTACGAATGGATTAGTGGGCAGCGTAAAGGCAATAAGGCAAGTAATATACCTTACCAATCTAGAAAAATCGGCGAGCGTTTGTTCATCGTCAATTGGCAAGAAAAAGACAAACCTGATTTTGTAACACTAGTCATCGACTTAAAGCACAACACAATGTATTCATCTGCAATATTACGTTATGGAACAGAGCAAGAAGTTATACATTTCAACGGCGCGATTATCGAACGACTTGAAGTAGACTCTAAATAGAGTTGTCCAGAAAAATAGTGCAACAATGCTTAATTAAAGTGGATAGCTCAAATCATTTTTCAATGAATTGAGCTATCCACTATTATTTCTTTAGCTGGTTGTCGAAAAACTTTTCAATAGTACTATAAAGGTGCATTTTCACCTTTTTACCACGCATCGAATGTTTACTACCAGGGTAGGTCATCAATTCAAATTGTTTGTTATTGTTTTGCAAAGCTTTAATAAGTTTGGTGGTGTTAGTAAACAATACATTATCATCGGCCATACCGTGATAAATGAGTAACCCTCTATCGTCATTAAAGTTTGCCACATAAGGAAATACCGAGCTGTTTGTGTAGCCGTCAGCGTTGTTTTGTGGATGGCTTAAGTATCGCTCGGTGTAATGTGTATCATACAACAACCAATCTGTTACGGGTGCGCCACTTACCCCTGCTTTAAAATACTCACTACCATTAAACATTGCCATTAACGCCATATAGCCACCATAACTGTGGCCATAAACACCAATATTGTTCTTATCGACAAAAGGTAAAGTGCGAAGATATTTTACGCCGCTGATTTGATCGCGTAACTCAACAGCACCAAGTTTATCTTTAATAATAAACTCGAACTCGGTACCTCGATAGTTCGAACCGCGATTATCCAATTGAAAAATCACATAGCCTCTATTGGCCATATACTGGTTAAAGCCAATGTCTACCCATTTGTTATTCACTCGTTGAGCGTGCGGTCCGCCATAAACACTTACAATTACAGGGTAGCGCTTTCCTGGTTGCTTATTCGTTGGTTTGTAGAGACGGTAAAACAGTTTTGTTTTGCCATCATCTGCTATTAAAGAGCCGAATTCAGGCGTCACTAAGTTATCTTTATATGTAAACAAAGGATGTTCTTCGTCAACTTTGTTTTCTAATAAATAGTCAAGATGGGCACCGCTGACATTATGTAAACTTAATTGCCACGGCGTATTGATGTTTGAGTAATTATCAATATATGTTTGCTTATCCGCAGCGAACGTTATCTGATGAAAACCGCCTCGTTTTGTCAAAGGGATCACATGCTCTGGCGCTTTACCGTCAAGCGTTGTTTTATAAAGGTGCTTTTCCATCGGCGTATCAGCGCGGCCGGTAAAATATACTAAACCTTTACTCTCATCTACAGCGACTAATTTGTCTACCACCCATTCACCTTTGGTCAATTGAGTGATCATTTCACCATTGTTTTTATAAAGGTATAAATGCTTAAAACCGTCTCGCTCTGAAGCCCATATAAATTGCTCGCCGTTGGATAAAAATTTTAAATCATCGTTTATATTAATCCAGTAATCAGAACTCTCGGTTAAGATCGTTTTTGTTTTTTTAGAATTGAGGTTATGAAACCTTAATTCTAACTTTTTCTGACTGCGATCTTGCCACTGATAACTAACCGTTTTCGAATCGGGCAGCCATTTTACCCGGGCAATATATATATCCTTCTCAGTACCTAAGTTGAGTTTTTTAATACTGCCATCGCTTACTCGGACAGTGCGCAAAGATATGTCGACATTGTTGCTGCCGGCACTAGGATATCGTTGCTCTATCAGTTTAATGCTGTCCGCATAAATTTCATTACGAATCACCGTAGGTACGGGCGATTCGTCTACTCGTAAAAATGCTATGTATTTTTCATTCGGCGACCACCAATAGCCGCTCATTCGGTCCATCTCTTCTTGCGCGACAAACTCCGCCATACCATTTTTGATGGTACCACTGCCGTCTGTGGTCAGTGCTTGTACTGTCTTTTCATCTAAATCAATAATGTAGATATTTTGTTGCTTAATAAATGAAACAAAATTACCTTTTGGCGAAAATTTAATATCGGTCTCAAAATCATCGTCGTCGGTAAGGCGAGAAGTTTTCTTTGTATCAAAAGTATAAAGATATAAATCACCATTGATTGGGAAAACAACTTTATTGCTGTCTGCTGATAAGAAGTATTCGATAATTCCGCTTCCACGCAGACGTAAACGTTCGCGGCGATATTTTTCTTCCTCGCTTAACACCTCAATACCTGAAAAAATCGAGTCAGCATCAACAATTAAACTATGTTGAGCTGTTGCAATATCGTACTGCCACAAGTCATAACGACTTCGATTTTCTTGCTTGGTTTTTAAATAAGTAATTTTTTTGCTGTCTGCGGTGTACTTTAATTTAATAACCTTTTCACCAGCTAATGCCGGTGAAGAATACATACGTTCAAGTGTTAACGGCTCATTAACTTCGTTGCTTGAAGTGGCATCCGCTAAGGAAGATTGAGCATTTACAAGCGAAGAGAAAGTGATTGCAAAAGTAAGACTAGATATAAATGTAAATATCTTAAAAAACGAGTACGGCATGGTTAGTAATGATCTTATCTGAGTAATTTAAACATGTGCAAAAAAGCGGCTATTCTACCTTTGACTGCTCGACCTGTCGAAGGAAATAACAAATTAGATTGCATATCAGCATATTTCAAGCCAAATTATTCGCGGTAATGATAAAGATTGCTCTGTTCTTTAACTGATCAGGGTCATTAATTCATGGATAGTTTTGACCGGAACAATTCGTGCCCCCAATCCTTCCATAGATTTATGATAATTTCGATGAGGAATATATATTTCAGTGAAACCATGCTGTGCGGCTTCTTTGACTCTTGGAACACCGCTATCAATTGGTCTGACATCGCCGTTTAAACTTAACTCGCCCATAATGCAGGTGCTACGCGGCATGATAAATTCATTTAAGCTACTCAATAGAGCAGTGACTAATGCCAAGTCGATACAAGTTTCAGACTCGTCAATTTTTAAACCACCTACAATATTAAAAAACGTGTCATGGTAAATTTTCGTCTTAGTATGTTTACGCAATATGCCGGTAAGCATTTTGATACGGTTCATATTAAGACCAACACAAACACGTTGTGGAAATTCTGCTTCTGTTTCTGTGGTTAAACACTGAATTTCAAGTAACAGATTGCGATTTCCTTTACGAATACAGGTGATTGTGGAACCTGGAGATTCAGTCGATGAACCGGATAAAAATATTTCACTTGGATTGTCGACGCTAGTCATACCGCGTTCAGTCATTTTGAAGATACCAACCGTATCAATATCGCCAAAACGGTTTTTATTAGCGCGTAAGGTCCGTACCTGACCGTCGTTGGTGTCAATATGCAATAACGCATCGACGATATGAACAAGGGTTTGAGGGCCAGCTATTTCATTGTTCTTATTGACGTGGGCAATAAGAAACATGGTGACATCATTTTGCTTACAGTATTGAGTTAATGCTTGAGCAGCGCTTTTTACTTGCGAAGGCGAGCCAGGACTTCCATTGGCGTTATCAGTAACAACCGCTTGAATTGAATCGATAACGGCAAATTTAATCTGATTAGATTCAAGTTCTTCGATAATCGCTTCGACACTAGTTTCAGATAATAAAAATAAGTTATCTTGATTGTAATCTAGCTTTAAACGGTCAACTCGATTTTTAAACTGAGATAATGATTCTTCGGCAGTACAATATAATGACGCAGTATCTGCAGACATGCGAGCGACAAGATCGGATAATAATGTGGTTTTACCAGCGCCAGGGTCGCCAGAGATAATATTTACTGAACCTTTAGTGACACCGCCACAAAGGACGCGATCAAGCTCACCAATACCACTTGCTCTTTTTTCAGCATCTAACGACTCAATTTCGTTAATCTTTTTCGAGCCGCCACCAATGCCACCAGCATAACCAGATAAGCTTTTGTTATTGGCTGCTTTCGCCTTGCTTGGCGAAATTTTCATTTCAACTAAGGTATTCCATGCTTTACAATCGGTACATTGTCCCATCCAGCGCGGAAAGTCCGAGCCACAGTCATTACAAACAAAAGTGATTTTTGGTTTAGCCATTTATGTTCTAGCCACTAGCAATTAGATTGATAAATATTTTTAGTGTATAAATATACAGTGTTACTTTAGCCAGTGCAACATGCAATCAAGACCTGAGAAGTTTATCGCACAGCTCGCTTGTTTTAATACCACAGGCTTGGCTTCAAATGCGATGCCTAAGTTTGCCGCTTGCATCATAGTTAAATCATTAGCGCCATCGCCCATCGCCACAGTTTGTTGATTGCTGATGCCATATTCAGACGACAATTTGGTCAAGGTATCTGCCTTTACTTGTGCATCGGTAATACTGCCCAAAACTTTGCCGGTTAGTTTACCATCGACAATTTCTAAATCGTTTGCTTGCGTTGCGTCTAAGCCTAACTGCGCTCTAAGAATTTCGGTGTAATAAGTAAACCCTCCGGAAGCAACGGCAACTTTCCAATTGTGTTGTTTAAGGATTTTTAATAACACTTCTAAACCGTGCATAAGCGGCAAATTATCTGCAACCTGTTGTAAAATAGATTCCGGCGCATCTTTTAAAGTTGCTACACGAGCACGAAGACTTTCGGCAAAATCAAGCTCTCCTTGCATTGCTAATTCGGTCACTTTACTGACTTCTTCGCCGACACCTGCAAGTTTTGCAATTTCATCGATACATTCTATTCGAATCGTCGTTGAGTCCATGTCCATGACTAATAGACCAGGTTCGTTTAACGATGGCGCGTTTTTTACTAACGCTAATTCAAAGTTATTTTTGAGTGCATATTCATCGAGTGCCGACTTTATCTGTTCAACATTATTTAACCCGGTATCAAAGCGATAACTTACTTTGTCAGCGCGAGAATTGATTGCATTAAGTATCATCGAATCAATGTTTAGCAGCGACATTATTGATTTTAAGTGGGCTATGTTGGTATCGCCAAACAAAACCAGTTCGTAGCATTCGTTAGCGCCGGTCGTACTGTTCTCCATAGCTGATAGTTGTGCGTTAGCTACAAGGTTAAAACTATTTGCTGATAGTGTTAGCGATACAGGTAAGTTTTCTGCTTGCTCATTAAACATGGAAGCAAGTTGAAGTTCATTGTTGGTGATCGAATAAGAGCTTGAAAATGTTGGCGACGTCATAATTTAATTAAACTTTGGTTATACCACTAAAAAGTGATTCTATAATCGCAAAAATCCCTCTATAGTGTATATATCTTTTTTAACTTTTTTATTACTTATTAAGTTGTATTGCTGATGACAGATACAAATGAAATAATTTACCCACAAGTAACGTCAATCTATAACAAGTTGATGCAAATTGGTGTCGCAATTATTTTATTGCTCATGATTTTACATTTATCAGTAACGGGTGTCAGTGACAGTGAAGACGGGCTAGATAAACACGTAAGTGAGGTGTCGACCCAATTTTTACAGCAAGCAGTCAATAGCGCGGCTGTGATATTAAATACTGGAAATAAAAAGCAAATCCGTCAATTTGTAGAATCATTGGCCAATAGTGATTTGGTCTTATCGGCAAGATTGTATGATAAAAATGGGCAAGTCATTGCTGAATCAGAACTGGCAACACCGGTAAAAGAGTTATACGGCATTGAAGGCGGCAGTACTGATGAGAGTGATCAATACTCACCTTTTATCGCCGAAATACGTAACGATAACTTAGTCGGCTATTTACGTTTAACTTTGGTGGAAGATACTTTAACCAATACCATGGAAAAACAAATACGCGGTCAATTTGAATTATTTAGAATTATGTTGTTAGTGGCGGTGCTTGCGGGGTTCTTATTCACCCGAGGCTTCAGTCGTTTTTCTCGTCAAGGATTGAGGTTAGGTAAAAAGGTCGCAAGTTAGTTTTTTATGTAAAACTTTACATTAAACGGCAATGATAAACACTTGCGCTGTCTATAACGAAATCACTGGTGCAGGACTTAAACTATTGAAACAGACTTGGTGGTTACCTGTTACCGCATAAGTTTTTTGTTTCGCGCTTAAACCTTCGCCGGTATAAACATCAATTCGCTTTTGTTTAATCGCACTGCCTACATCAACAGCAACAAATTGGTCGATATTAAGTATCGATTCTAATCCTTGGATTTTGACCACGCTATCTTTAGCAATTAAGTTTTTATCTACGGCAATTGCACCTTTCGTTAACGCGCGACCATAAGCATTTAAAGGTTTTGATTGTTTGTGCCAAGTTTTGCCGTAATATCCGAGATACCAACCAAATTTGGTTTTCCCCCAACCTTCAATTTTTACCGCGTTGACAAAGTCTTCATTCAGCATATAACTTTGCGTTGATGAAATACGAATAAGACGTGTTTGCTTTGATTTGAAGTCGAGCTCTATCGGCGTGTAATAACCAGTGATCTTCCAATTATTTTCGCAGTATTCAGCGGAACGTGAATTTAAGTTTGAACAACTAAATACTGTAAATAACGCTAAACTATAGACACCTATTCTACATAGGGTTTGCGCAGTTTGGTAAAAATTAGCTGTAAATGATTTTAAGTGCATGTTGGTAAAATAAAACATGCACCTAATATTGCAAGCTTTTTTAAGCGAATTTTATGCAGCTGGATTAACTAATGAAATTGTATTTTCAGCGCCCACAATACCATTGATGTCAAAGTCTGCATCTAAACTTCCTTTGTATAACTCTCTATGCAGGGATACTACTTCACCGATAATGGTTAGGGCAGGAGAGCCTATATTGTGCTCTTCAACAAGAATATCCAACATATCCAATGTTCCTGTTATAACACGCTGATCGGCGCGAGTACCTTTTTCAATGATGGCAACAGGGGTGTGTGGATCACGGCCATATTTAATCAGTTGCGTTTTAATATTGGTACTGCGCATTACCCCCATATAGATGACCAGGGTATTATTACTTAGCGCTAACGACTTCCAATTCACTTCTTGATTGTCATTCCCTTGATTAGCGGAATTACTAATTTGTTTTGCATGACCAGTAACAAACTGAACCGATTGCGAATAATCTCTATGAGTTAAAGGGATACCGGTTGAGGCTGAACATGCTGCTGCTGCCGTAATTCCTGGAATAACTTCAAACGGTACGCGATTATCTGCTAATAGTTGTGCTTCTTCACCACCACGACCAAAAATGTAAGGGTCGCCGCCTTTAAGACGACAAACGATTTTACCTTGTTTTGCTAAATCGACTAAAAGCTGATTAATGTTTTCCTGAACCATAATATGATTACCAGCTTGTTTGCCAACTAAAATCATTTCCGCATCTTTGCGACAAAGCGCCAATACTTCTGGCGAAATCAACGAATCGTAGACAATCACGTCGGCAATTTGCATGCTTTGTAATGCTTTTATGGTTAATAAATCCGGATTTCCTGGACCACCACCAGTAAGGAAAACTTGTCCCATATTAGGACGTTTTTGTTTATCTTCAGTGCGCTGTTGTTTCACCGAATTTTTTAATTCTGCTTTGCAGTAAGCGTCGACTTTTTTCCAATTCCCCATCGCCGCTGCTTGACTTGCTTTACCTCTAAAAACTGATTCCCAAAAATGTCTACGTGATTGGAAGCTGGTAATTTTTTCTTTCACTTCAGCTCTATATTGCGCTGCGACAGTGGCCAACTTCCCAGTCCAACGAGGAATAGACTTTTCTAGTTGTTCTTTCCACAAACGCGCTAATACTGGTGCTTTACCATTACTACCAATAGCAATCATTAATGGGCTACGATCAATGACCGCGCCAAAAGTGAATTCGCATAAATCGCTTTGATCGACAACATTTACCCATATGTCGGCAGCTTCGGCTTGGTCGTGGATCAAAGTGTTTACTGCTAAATCATTCGTCGCGGCAATAACTAATCGCTGGTTTTGTAAAAATGATTGTTGATATTCGCTAATAACAATCTTTAAATTAGGCTCTTTAATCGAAAGTAACTGCTCACATACTTTGGTTGCAACTACGGTTACCATTGCATTTGCGTTTACTAAGCTTTGCACTTTTCTTAACGCAACATCGCCACCACCAACAACCAATACTGGCTTGTTAGTTAGTTTAAGAAATAATGGTAACGTTTCCATTAAATACCACCTCCGTCATTGTATTCATGTAATCCACATTCACGAGCTAAACCAAAGAATCGAGTTTCTTCTTCACTCATGCCTGCTTCTAATTTTTTCGTTGTCTGCTTATCACCAACAGAAACATAACCTTCTTCCCATAATGGGTGATAAGGTAAATTATGCTTTTGTAAGTACTGGTATATATCACGGTTAGTCCATTCAAGGATTGGGTGCAACTTGATTGCGGCTTGTTGCTCACCCTTGATGAAACTGTATTCTGCAATTGATTTATTTGCTCGTGATTGTGACTGGCCTTGGCGTATGCCACTAAACCAAGTATTAACTTGCAAGTCGTTTAACGCACGACGCATCGGTTCTACTTTGTTTATTTGATTGTATTGCTTAATACCATCTAAGCCATTTTCCCATAACTTACCAAAACGTGCTTCCTGCCATGCCGGTGAAATATTGGCTTGGTAAATCTTCAAGTTCAGTTTTAATCGTTCGGTTAGTTGGTCTATAAATTGGTATGTTTCGTCAAATAAATAGCCACTATCAATTAAAATAATAGGTAAATCAGGCTGTTGCTGAGTCACTAGATGTAACATTACCGCAGATTGAATACCAAAGCTAGACGACAATACCGCTTGACCAGGTAAATTTTCTAAGGCCCAGGCGACACGTTGTTCAGCAGTTAGATTAACAAGTTCTGAATTTACTTTTTCTAAATCGAAATTTGCTGTTAACGATGACGCACTTTTGAGTACTTTATCGTCAATTCGTTCATCGTTAACCAGCTCTTTGTTAACCAGCTCTTCGTTAACCAGCTCTTTGTTAACTACTAGGGTGTTAGTACCGTTCGCGCTCATAATGTCATTCATCTAAAGATTTTCACCATTATTGGTGAAAGTCTTTTCCTTCAATCGTTGCTTTGATAACGCCATAACGAACAACAAAATCACCAAATCGTTCTGCTTCCAATCTATGCTCTGCAAACAATGAAAATAAGCGATCTAATTCAGCTAAAATATCGTCTTCACCAATATTTTCTAAATGTAATTTGTTTAAGCGAGTACCTAAGCCATCGGCTCCTAGGTACATGTTGTATTTACCAGGCCCTTTACCAACAAAGGCGATTTCTGCGGCAAATGGACGAGCACAGCCGTTTGGACAACCTGTCATTCTTAACACGATATCTTGTTCGCTAATATTGTGTTTAGCGGCTAAACCATCAACCTTATCGATTAAAGTTGGCAGGTAACGCTCTGCTTCGGCCATTGCTAAAGCACAAGTTGGCAACGCGACACAAGCCATTGAGTTGCCACGGATAGGACTAACGCCACCTTCGTTAAATGTGCGGTATAAGCCGTATTGTTTGGCCATGCCTTCAATCATTACTTTTTCATCTTCAGGAACATTAGCGATGATAACGTTTTGATTTGCCGTCATACGGAAATCGCCTTTATGAACTTTTGCGATTTCTTTCATGCCAGTTTTTAATTGACGAGTATCGGTATCAATAATACGACCGTTTTCGACAAACAGAGTTAAGTGCCAGTTATTATCAACACCCTTAACCCAGCCTAAGCGATCACCTTGTAAGGTGAACTTAACCGGTTTTGAAGGTTGCATCTTAAAGCCCGCGTGCGCTTCAACAGCGTCACGAAATGCATCAAGACCAATGCGATCAACGGTATACTTTAAGCGAGCATTTTTTCGAACCACTCGGTTACCTAGATCACGCTGAGATTTTAACACCGCTTCCGATACTTTGATTGCATCTTTAACTTCAACAAAACCTAGCTCTGACGCCAAACGAGGATATGTTTCTACATCGCCATGAGTTGAACCCATACCGCCACCAACAGTGATGTTGTAACCGATGATTTTGGCTGTTTCGCCTTCACCTTCAGTAATAGCTACTAATCCAAGATCGTTGGTATATACATCAACATCGTTGTGCGGAGGCACTGCGACTGCAATTTTGAATTTACGCGGTAAATAAGTTTCACCATAAATAGGCTCTACTTCTTCAGCTGGCACGTCGTTCAGATCTTGTTTCTTACCGTCTAACCAAATCTCACTATAGGCTTTGGTTTGCGGTAGTAAGTGCTCTGAAATACCTCGAGCCATCTCAAACGCTTCTTGGTGCAGATGCGATTGAACTGGGTTAGTGTTACAGGTAACGTTACGGTTTACATCACCACATGCGGCTAAAGAATCTAAGCCAATATCATCCAAACCTTGGATCACATTTTTAATGTTTGGTTTTAACATGCCGTGATACTGGAAAGTATTACGAGTTGTTAAGCGCAATGAACCATAAATGGTGTAATTATCAGCCATGCTATCAATTGCTAGCCATTGCTCTGGCGTAGCAACACCACCTGGTACACGCGCACGCAACATAAAACTAAATAGTGGTTCTAGTTTTTGTTCGCTGCGTTCTTGACGAAGATCACGATCGTCTTGTTGATAAAAACCGTGAAATTTAGTTAATTGGGTGTCATCTTCCGCTAAACTACCGGTAACTGCATCTTGTAAACCTTCGCTAATAGTACCGCGCAAAAAATTACTTTTGGTTTTAATGCCTTCATTAACGGCAAGTTTTTGTGTTTTCGTGTCAGTACTGCTCATTAGTACACGTCCTTTTGGTATTTGCGTTGTTCGCGTAGGTTATCTAAAAATTCTTCTGCTTGTTCAATTGACTGTTTACCGTGTTCGCAAACCACACTAATTAGTGCTTGATGAACATCCTTTGCCATACGATTGCCATCGCCACAGATATAAAGATGAGCGCCCGAAGATAACCATTGAAATAGCTCTTCACCTTGCTCTTTAATACGATCTTGAACATAAACTTTTTGTTCTTGATCTCTTGAAAATGCAACATCAAGACGTGTTAATAAACCGGAATCACGATAGCTAATAAGCTCTGATTGATATAAGAAATCATCAATAAAGTGTTGGTTACCAAAGAATAACCAATTTTTACCTTCAGCTTCGTTTGCTTCTCGTTGTTGTAAAAATGCTCTAAATGGCGCGATACCAGTACCAGGGCCAATCATGATAACGTTAGTGTCGTTATCTTGAGGTAATCTAAAGTTTGAGTTTTCTTCGACATAAATATTAATGCCGGTGATACTCTCGTCGTCTGCTCGGTGTGCTAAGAAACCTGAAGCGCCGCCTAAGTGACGTTCGCCATAAGCTTCATATTCCACTACTGCTACTGTTAAATGTACTTCTTCTTCAACTTCCGCTTGGGCACTGGCAATTGAATAAAGACGTGGGCTAATTTTTCTCAGTGATGCAACCAATTGCTCGGCAGTAATACTCGAATCTTTAGCTACTGGGTATTGACTAACAACGTCAATAACTTGTCGCTCAGTAACAAAACTGCGCAACGCCGCTTTGTCAGCTAATAACGCTGCCAATTCGTCGTTGGCGTTAAATTGTGCGTACTTCTCAATAAAACCAGGGTGCAATTGGGTGAGTTCAAAGTGCTTCACCAATGCAGTTTTAATTGAAATTTGTTGGCCTTCAAAATCAACCGTTTGGCTTTCTTCAATTGACAGCAGCGCCAATAATTTATCAACCAATTGTGGATCGTTATCAAACCAAACACCTAAAGCATCACCGGCTTGGTAGCTGATATCACTATCTTCAAGAGATAGTTCGATATGACGAACATCCTTTGATGAATTACGAGAGGTAATTTTTTGGTTGGCTAACAACTCAGCACTAAAAGGCGTATTACGAGAATAGGCTGAGCTTGATGCAGCAGCATTCGCCGCAAGACCGGTAAATGGTACAACCGGTGACTGACTGTTATTGGCATCGCCATTAATTTGTTTTAATTGTTCATCAAAAAGCGCTAAAGATGCATCTACCCATGCATCTGCACTTTCTTCAAAATCAACATCACATTCAACAATGTCAGATAATCGACTTGCGCCTAACTCTGCTAGTCGTTGGTCAAAATCGTGACCTGTTTTACAGTAAAACTCGTAACTTGAATCACCAAGTGCTAATACCGAATATTTTAAGCCATCTAACTTAGGTGCCTTTTTACCGTATAAAAATTTATGCAAAGTAATCGCATCGTCTGGTGCATCACCTTCACCATGGGTACTCACTACGATGGCAACAAACTGCTCTTTCTTAAGTTTCGCTGGCTTGTAGTCAGACATATTGACTAATTTGACCGCTAACCCATGGCTGCTTGCTTGTTCATGTAATTTAGTCGCGATAGATTTTGCATTACCAGTTTGTGAACCAACTAAAATTGTAAGTTCCGCTTGCGCAGTAGGCTCTGCTGCAGTCGGTAAGCTTAATGTGTTTGATTGCGATATAGCCGACAAGTATCCACTAACCCAAGCTTGTTGAATTGGCGTAAGTTGATCGACTAATTGTGATAACGCAGCATTTTGCTGAGTTGATAACGGTGATGCCGTCTGAATTGCTTGTTGCACTAGTTGCGCTGAAGTCATAATCTTTATTTCGGTAGAGTGATTGTTAACGGGATGTTAGTGGTGTTTATAAAGCAATAAAAGGACTGTTATAAACAAACTTATTCCAATTTGTTATATACACCTTGTTTTTTCACTCAATATCGATAATCCCCTTTTAAAACAAGGGATTGATGTTTTTACTTGGTATGAAAGTGGATTTAGTGCAATTTGTTATTTCTTATAGGTAAAAGCTCTTAAATTGCATTTTTAGTATTGTTTGTAAGAAATTTAGCTGTCTGTTATAGGAAATTTATTTTTGTTTTATTCGCACTTTATTTGAATTTTATTAAATAAGCTTTCGATATTTTGCTCTATTTTTTGTTTTATTTCTGCCACAGATTCTTGGCGAATTTTACAAAGCTGCTCGAATATTATTGGTATGTTAATTGGCGAGTTATGCTGGCCTTGAAAACCATTAAGTGGCATCGCTGGCGCATCGGTTTCTAAGACAATGTGTTCAAGAGGGATCCGACTGACCGCTTTCAGTGTTTTTATTGCTCGCGGATAAGTAATGGTACCGCCGATGCCAAGCTTAAAGCCCAAATCGATATAACTTTTTGCTTGGTGATAACTGCCAGAGAATGCGTGGATGACCCCGCCCTGTTTAAGTGCTGTTTTTTGCAGGTGCGGGATTATTAAATGATGGCTTTTGCGATGGTGAACAATAACAGGTAAATTATGCTGTTTAGCAATATTGAGTTGTTGGACAAAGTATTGGCTTTGTTTTGCTATGTCTTGTTCGCCTTTATTCAGACCTCCATCAATACCTATTTCACCGACGGCAACAATGGTGTTTTTGTGTTTATCTAATAGTTTCTCAAGCAGCAGCAAATCTTCAGGCGTCGCTTTATCTATCCACCAAGGGTGTAAACCAAGGCTCGGTAACGCTGCTTTATAAGTGCTGCATAACTGCAATACCCTCGGCCATGTGTTAGCCGTTATACCTGGCACGATAAAACGATGAATATCGGCTTTTGCACATTGCTCGATGAGCTCGTCACGATGTGCGTCGAACTCTTTAAAATCTAAATGGCAATGACTATCAGTAAACATCTATTGACTGTATCTTAGATTGCTAATTTTATAAACAAAAAAGGCCTGCATTGCAGACCTTTTATTGGCTTCATATTTTTAAAGCTAGAATTACATTCTATCCATTACTTCAATACCGAGAACATCTAAACCGCTATATAATGTGCGAGCAACAACATTACATAAACGTAGACGTGACAGCTTAGTTTCTTCTTCAATGCCTTCTTTCAGAATTGGACAGGCTTCGTAGAAACTCATATAAAGTGACGCTAATTCATATAAGTAATTACACAGTAAGTTTGGTGTACACTCACTGATCACAGCATCTAATACTTCTTCAAATTGTAGCAACTTAACTGCTAATGCTTTTTCTTGCGGTTCGTTAACTAAGATATCATTAGTTAGCGTTTGTTGATTAATACCCGCTTTTTTGAAGATACTTTGTACACGCGTATAGGCATATTGCAGGTACGGCGCCGTTGCACCTTCAAAACTTAACATTGTTTCCCAATTAAAGATGTAATCAGAAGTTCTGTTTTTAGATAAGTCTGCAAACTTAACCGCACCAATACCAACTTTGCGCGCGATTTCGCTGCGCTCTTGCTCAGAGAAATCAGCAATTTTATCTGCCATTAAATCCGTTGCGCGACTAACTGCTTCTTCAAGTAATTCAGCTAATTTTACCGTGCCACCAGTACGAGTTTTAAATGGCTTACCGTCATTACCCATCATCATTCCAAATGGACAATGATCATAAGCGGTTGTACTTGGTAAGAAGCCAGCTTTACGTGCAGTAATTTCTACTTGTTTAAAATGTAGTGCTTGACGTGCATCTGTGAAGATAATGATGCGATCGGCACCTAACTCACCGCTACGGTAGCGACATGCGGATAAATCCGTTGTTGCATATAAGAAACCGCCACCTGATTTTTGTACGATAAATACTGAAGGCTCACCATCTTTGTTGGCCATTTCTTCAATAAATACAACTTTAGCGCCTTGGTCTTCAACGGCAATGTTTTTTGCCATTAACTCATCAATAACTACTGGTAAGTCAGGGTTGTATGCGCTTTCGCCCATGATGTCATCACGAGTTAAGGTAACATTTAGTTTATCGTAAATTTCTTCAGAATGATGAATTGAGATATCGATGAATTGCTGCCACAACACTAAACAATCACTGTCGCCGCCTTGCAAACGAACAACGTAATCGCGGGCACGATCAGCGAAACCATCTTCTTCATCGAAACGAATTTTTGCTTCACGATAAAAGTTTTCTAGATCAGCTAGGGCAGTTTCAGCCACTTCATTACTGGCTAATTTATCACTCAAATGAGCGAGCAACATACCAAACTGTGTACCCCAATCGCCCATATGGTTTTGACGGATAACCTTTTCACCGCGAAACTCTAATGCACGAACTACTGCGTCACCAATAATGGTAGAGCGTAAGTGACCAACGTGCATTTCTTTTGCAAGGTTAGGTGCTGAGTAATCGACAACGACGGTTTGCGGTTGAGCATTTTGACTCACATTTAAATGTTCATCATTGCTTGCTGCAACTAATTGGTTTGCAAGCCAAACTTTATTCAAGTGGATGTTGATGAAACCAGGGCCCGCCAATTCAATATTGTCAGCAATATCGTCAAGTTCAAGACACTCAACAACTTTGGTCGCTAATTCACGTGGGTTAGTTTTAAGTTTCTTCGCTGCACCCATAACACCATTGGCTTGGTAATCACCAAACTGCGGTCGGTTTGAAATGCTAACCGCTGGATTAGTATCTTCAGGAAGACCTGCTGCAATCATTGCAGCTTTAACTTTTTCATTTAAAAGTTGACGAATATTCATATTTTATAAAATCTCTGTTTCGCGTTTGCAATTACCAATTGGTATTTAGTGTTCACGGGTTTTATGGAATGTTACTTCTGGGTAACGTTCCATATTTAAATTTAAGTTTACCATTGTTGGTGCGATATAAGTTAAGTTATCACCACCATCAAGGGCTAAGTTGTCGTAGGCTTTCTTCTCGAATGTCGCCATGATTTTTTCATCATCACAACTTACCCAACGAGCAGTCGCTACTGAAATTGGTTCATATAACGCATCGACGTTATATTCAGTTTTCAAGCGATGAACAACAACTTCAAACTGAAGCACACCAACGGCACCTACAATCATGTCATTGTTTGATAACGGTCTAAATACTTGCACCGCACCTTCTTCTGAAAGTTGAATTAAGCCCTTCTGTAACTGCTTAGCTTTTAGTGGATCACGAAGACGAATGCGACGGAACATTTCAGGAGCGAAATTTGGAATACCGGCAAATTTCATTTCTTCACCTGAAGTAAAAGTATCACCAATTTGAATCGAACCATGGTTATGTAAACCTATGATGTCACCCGCGTATGCTTGTTCTACGTTTGAGCGATCACCTGCCATAAAGGTAACTGCGTCAGCAATTTTGACGTCTTTGCCAATACGCACTTGGCGCATCTTCATGCCTTTGCTGTAATTACCCGAACAGATACGCATAAAGGCAATACGGTCACGATGTTTAGGGTCCATGTTTGCTTGGATTTTAAATACAAAGCCAGTGAATTTTTCTTCATTTGCCTGTACTTCACGAGTATCTGTTAAACGAGATTGTGGCGTCGGTGCCCACTTCGTTAAACCGTCAAGCATATGGTCAACACCAAAGTTACCAAGTGCAGTACCAAAGTATACTGGCGTTAATTCACCAGCTAAAAATTCTTCCAAATTAAACTCATGACAAGCACCTTGTACAAGCTCTAATTCTTCACGGAAATCTTCGGCAAAATGACCAATCGCGGCATCAAGTTCAGGATTATGCAAACCTTTGATAACGACTTTATCTTGAATGGTATGGCCTTGACCTGTGGCATATAAGATAACTTCGTCTTCAAGCAGGTTATATACACCTTTAAATTCTTTACCCATACCTATTGGCCAAGTGATTGGGGCACACTTGATTTTCAAGATATCTTCGACTTCGTCCATCACTTCAATCGGATCACGTACATCACGATCCATCTTGTTCATAAAAGTAATGATTGGCGTATCACGTAAACGAGTAACTTCCATTAATTTAATGGTACGATCCTCTACACCTTTTGCCGTATCGATAACCATCAAACAGGAATCTACCGCTGTTAAAGTACGGTAAGTATCTTCTGAGAAATCTTCGTGACCTGGAGTATCTAATAGATTTACCAAACAATCAGCATAGGGAAATTGCATTACCGAGGTTGTAATTGAAATACCACGATCTTTTTCCATTTCCATCCAGTCAGATTTTGCATGCTGACCTGACTTTTTACCTTTTACTGTACCTGCTTGTTGGATCGCTTGACCGAACAATAGTACTTTTTCAGTAATGGTTGTCTTACCCGCATCCGGGTGAGAAATAATGGCAAACGTTCTACGTTTGTCTACTTCTTGCTGTTGAATTGACATTGGTTACAATTACTCGCTGTGTTTGGCTTACAAATATCAATTTTAGCGGGCCAAAATTGATATTAAAAATTTATTGTTAGTCTGTATTTATGAGAAAAACGTTATTAAACCGTTTATTAACAAACTGCTTAGTAAAAAGTAAAAGCAGTTAAATACATCGAAAGTTTAATGATTAAAAATCATACAGACATAAAAGCGCAACATTATACCGAAAAGGTGAGGGAAGAGCAGTAGTTGAATGGCCAAAAATGCTGTTTTTTTGTATTTATTAATGCGAATTTGAGCAATTGCTAGTTTTTGAGGTGATTTAAGTCACATAAATTTAGAATATTTAAAGACTAAGAGTCATTACTAGCGCATCTTCATAGCCAATGGCAGCTGGGTAGTAGCCAGTGCGACGATGCACTTGAATAAAGCCGTTTTTCATATACATCATTTGCGCTGCGATATTTTTTGCGCGAACCTCTAAGTGGCAGGTAACGACATTTTTTGCTCGCGCAGTTGCAATAAAATCATTCATTAAAACTTGCCCTAAGCCTTTACCTTGAAAGTCCGGATGAACACATATCTCCATGAGGGTGAACTCATCAATGACTAAGTCGCCAACATAAAAACCAACAACGCTTCCATCGACACTGACTTGTTTAGTGATGTATCGGCCGCCAATACAGCTAAGCAGTGTTTTCTTGGTCCATGGGAATGGATTACTTGCCGTTTCGATGGCATAAATTTGTTCAGCATCTTGCTTGTCAAAAGTACTAATTTTGTGAATCATTATGGACCGTTTATCTTTTAGAGTATCAGTAAACTGCAGCTATTGTGTTTCTGCGGGTTTGCTATTTAGGTATTGGCTTAGGCATAACCAAAGCGCACGTTTTAATTCAGCATTGTTGCTAAAGTCTTCAATAGCAGGCGTTGTTAAAAGGTTTTGCTCAAGTTCACAATGTTCACTTTGGCCGATCTGCCAGCTTAGCCCATCAAGGTCAAGTCCAAAGGCATTTAAACTGATTTGAGCAATATTTACGTTTAAGGCAATAGCAACATCATTGACAATACTTTGCTTTAATAAATTATCACTAAAGGTAATTTTGACTTCTTCGGTAGTTACTAATGTTTCCGTTTCCTTTTCTGCAGCAGTGTCGGTTAGCCTCTCCGTTAGCTTGTCATTTGGGTCAGCGGAGGTTTGAGCTGTTAACGGTACATCAGTTGCATTGTCTTTACATGCATTATCACTGCTGTCGGTCGGAGTACTTTTGGTTTTACTATTATCGGCCTTAACACTCTCGTCTTCAACATTAACAAAAACACCGCTACGAGATTGCCATAAGCTCACTCCCATCGTTTGTAATTGTTTAAATTGACGCTCGTTGATATTCATTTTATCCGACTGTGACTCGATATTTAAATAAGCTTTTAAAGCACAAATGGCTTTATAAAAAAGTATTCATAGTTGGTCAATTATGATGACAGATCGAAAGCGCCAATACAACGACATCAGCGAAATATCACCCGTTAACGGTGGCTAAATTATTGCCGAACAAAGAAAAAGTTGAGCAACAGCATAAGCTAGCGTTGATATTTACAGCAATGACAAGTAACGTGTAGCGAAAGCATGAGTAAATATAATTAGAGTAGAGTATGACTAGCGCGAAAAATCTCCTTACCATTTGTTCAGTAATATCTTGTCCTGATGGCGTCGGTATCGTCGCTGCGGTGACCCAGCATTACGCCGATATGGGTGGTTCGCTTATTGAGTCCAATCATCATACCGATGTTGAAAATAAATGGTTTTATATGCGTAATGTCATTGTTATTGATGCCGACAAGTATGATCTTCAAAGTATTCGAAACTCGTTTTCGCCATTAGCAGAAAAATTTTCGATGAAATGGCATATTCGCGATTTTGAATCACGTCAGAAAATGGTAATTTTGGCGAGTCATGCGTCCCATTGTTTAGCGGATTTACTATATCGTTGGCAAACCAAAGAACTGCCATGCGAGATTTCGTGTGTGATTTCAAACCATGAAAATTTACGCAGCATGGTTGAATGGCATGGCATTCCATTTCACTACGTACCAATTGACAAAAATAATAAACAGGCAGGGTTTGATAAAACGTCTGAGATTATTGAAAGGCACAATGCACAAAGCATTGTACTGGCACGTTATATGCAAATTCTACCGGCTCAAATGTGCGAGCAATATCGCGGTAAGTTAATTAATATTCACCATAGCTTTTTACCTTCTTTTATTGGCGCCGACCCTTATGCGAAAGCCTTTGAGAGAGGAGTTAAGCTTATTGGTGCAACCAGTCATTATGTGACAGAAGACTTAGATGAAGGGCCAATTATTGAGCAAGATGTTATTCGTGTAAATCACAGTTGTACATTAGAAGATATGAAACGTTTAGGTCGTGACGTTGAAAAAGCGGTGCTTGCTCGAGGTCTCAGATATCATCTAGAAGATAGAGTTATTGTCAAAGGAAATAAAACGGTAATATTTGAATAGCTAAATACGCTGTTATTAAACACTAATTTAAATAATTAGTTTATTTGATTTTACTTTAACTGGTTGAGTTTAATTTGATTTAAAAAGAAGAGATGGCAGGGGTGGAGAGACTCGAACTCCCAACCGTCGGTTTTGGAGACCGCCGTTCTACCAATTGGAACTACACCCCTGCAATGGCTTCGCATTATACTTATGCTTTTCAGGCTGTAAAGGGAAATTTTAATAAATTTGTTCAAGCGCTTAATTAATCGCCAACAAAAGTACTTTGAAGCAGAAAATTAAAAATGCCATAGTTGAATTTGCATAATTGAAAATAGCGACTAAGCTGAGACTTCGAAACAAATTTTAATGTCTGCGCTAACTATAACTAAGTTCATTATAAAATGACTTATACAAACCAACTTAAAGGGAGCTTAAGTTTGAAAATCCTAGATCTACTCGGTAAAATCATTGGCCGCAGTAAATTAACAAAACCCAAAACCGCCAAAAACAGTGTTGTGAAGGTCGAAATAGACTATATTCAAAGCGATTATGAACCAGACCGATTCTTCGGTGTTCAATCTTCAATTCAAAACAAACAAACTACAACCGCTAAAAACAACGATTAAAATGCGCTTTAGGCCCCCAACTAAAGCGGCTATTAATTACACCGAACAACAACATTGTTGCACTTTTTCAAGATAACTTTTCCTTGCTTTTAAGCCTTGTCAGCACTACACTGACGCGTTTTTTATTAGTTTAATTTTGTGCCTGTCTAATTACAGAGTTTTTAAACCTATTTTGTTGTCATTCAAAACAAGGATTTAGAGAAATTTATGACGGTAATTTAGATAAGGTTTGGTGTGATTTATGCGAGTTTCTGATTTTTCTTTCGAACTTCCTAACGAGTTAATTGCTCGTTATCCGCAGGCTGAGCGAAGTGCATCGAAATTGATGTCTGTTGATGGCAATAGCGGCGACTTAGAACATTTAAGTTTCGATCAAATTATTGATCAATTAAATGCCGGTGACTTATTGGTTTTCAATAATACTCGTGTGATCCCTGCTCGTGTATTCGGTACCAAGGCCAGCGGTGGAAAATTTGAAATGTTGGTTGAGCGTGTACTCGATCAACATCGCGTACTTGCCCATGTTCGTTGTAGTAAGTCACCTAAACCTGGCAATGAATTATTACTTGAAGGCAAAGTAAAAGCGACCATGGTTGCCCGCCATGATGCCTTGTTCGAGATTGAATTTTCAGGTGAAGAAAGTGTATTCGATATTTTAGAAGATATCGGTCATATGCCGCTGCCTCCGTATATCGATCGCCCAGATGAAAACTCGGACAAAGAACGTTATCAAACGGTTTACAATGAAAAGCCAGGCGCGGTAGCGGCGCCAACTGCCGGATTACATTTTGAGAATCAGTTACTAGATAGATTAAAAGAAAAAGGCGTTCAACTAGCATTTATTACTTTGCATGTAGGTGCAGGAACTTTTCAGCCAGTGCGAGTAGACAAAATTGAAGATCACGTAATGCATTCTGAATATGTTGAAGTGAGCCAAGAGGTTGTTGAAGCAATCAATGCCACTAAAGCAGCAGGAAATCGAGTAGTAGCAGTTGGTACTACATCGGTTCGTTCATTGGAAAGCGCAGCGCAATTTGCATTACAAAACGATAAGCCGTTAGCTGAATTTTATGGTGATACCGATATTTTTATCACCCCAGGTTATGAATTTCAGCTAATTGATGCGCTGATCACAAATTTTCATCTGTCAGAGTCAACACTATTAATGTTAGTCAGTGCCTTTGCCGGATATGAGCATATGATGAATGCCTATAAAGTCGCGATTGAGGAAAAGTATCGTTTCTTTAGCTACGGTGACGCTATGTTTTTAACGCGCCAACAGGCGAAATAGATAAAACTAGTTAATAATTAGACTCGCTAATTATTAATAAAACGGCAATTTAGAAACTAGCTAAATTGTTAAAACAAACCTGTGGCCTGTTTCGCTACATGGTAAGGAAAAAAAATGAAATATGATTTAATCAAAAAAGATGGTAAAGCTCGTCGTGGTCGCTTGACGTTTGACCGAGGTGTTGTTGAAACACCTGCATTTATGCCCGTCGGTACATACGGTACTGTTAAAGGTATGAAAACCGAAGAAGTAAAAGCAACTGGCGCTCATATCATTCTCGGCAATACTTTCCATTTAATGTTGCGTCCTGGGACTGACATTATCGAACAGCATGGCGGTCTTCATGGCTTTATGAATTGGGATAAGCCGATCTTAACCGATTCAGGTGGTTTCCAAGTATTTAGTCTTGGCCAAATGCGTAAAATTACGGAAAAAGGGGTAGAGTTTCGCTCGCCAGTGAACGGTGAGAAGATCATGCTTACTCCAGAGCGTTCGATGGAAGTTCAACGTAGCCTTGGTTCAGATGTAGTGATGATTTTTGATGAATGTACGCCGTACCCTGCAACGCATCAAGAAGCTAAAGATTCAATGGAGCTTTCGCTTCGTTGGGCTAAACGCTCAAAGTCAGCTCACGGTGATAATAAATCGGCTTTGTTTGGTATTGTTCAAGGCGGCATGTATGAAGACTTGCGTGAAGTGAGTGCTGCCGGACTATTGGATATTGATTTTGACGGTTATGCTATCGGTGGTTTATCGGTAGGTGAGCCAAAAGAAGAGATGATCAAAATATTAGATCATACGCCAGACTTGATTCCTGAAAATAAGCCCCGATATCTAATGGGAGTGGGCAAGCCTGAAGACTTAGTTGAAGGTGTGCGACGCGGTATCGATATGTTCGACTGCGTAATGCCTACACGTAACGCTCGTAATGGACACTTATTCGTTAGTACGGGTGTGATAAAAATCAGGAATGCGGTTAATAAAACACATACTGGACCATTAGATCCTGAGTGTGATTGCTATACCTGTAAAAATTATTCGCGTGCCTATTTACATCATTTAGATAAGTGTAATGAGATATTAGGTTCGCAATTGAATACCATGCACAATTTGCATTTTTATCAAAAAGTAATGCAAGGATTGCGCGATGCTATCGAGCAAGGTAAATTAGACGAATTTGTTGCAGAATTTTATGCCCAAAGAGGGCTTGAAGTTCCACCATTGAAGTCAAATACAAACGAAGAAAAATAATAACGATAAAGTTTGTTTTTCATTATTAAAATTTAATTAAAATAGAAGTTAGAGGATCATATGGATTTATTTATTAGCAAAGCTTATGCAGCCGGCGAACCAGCACAACAAGGCGGTGGCATGGAAATGTTGCTTATGTTGTTAGTGTTTGGTGTGGTATTTTATTTCATGATTTACCGCCCACAAGCAAAGCGTGTTAAAGAGCACAAAAACTTAATGGCAGCAATTGCTAAAGGCGATGAAGTACTAACTCAAGGTGGCGTTGTTGGTAAAGTATCAAAAGTATCAGACGAAAAAGACTTTATTAAAGTAACTGTTGCTGAAGGTATTGAGCTAACAGTACAAAAAGGTGCAGTTTCTGCAGTATTACCAAAAGGGACTATGAAGTCTCTGTAAGGAAAAATTGTGTTAAACAAATACCCATTGTGGAAGTCGTTAATGGTGGTGATTATCATCGCCCTTGGCTCGCTTTACGCATTACCCAACTATTATGGTGAAGATCCAGCTGTACAGATTTCTGGTACAAAAGGTGTAAAAGCTGACTTAGCAACACTTGATTTAGTGAAAGCTGAGCTCGATTCATCACAAACAACATATCAAAGTGCTGCACTTAAAAACGGCCAAGTTATGGTTACGTTTAGTGACTATGAAGCACAGCAAGCAGCGAAAAAGTTGATATCTAAAAAATTAGGTAATGAATATTCAGTTGCTTTAAATTTAACTCCAGCAACACCTGACTGGCTAGCTAGTCTTGGTGGTGTGCCAATGAAACTTGGTCTCGATTTATCTGGTGGTGTTCACTTCTTAATGGAAGTAGACATGAAAACAGCAATGAATCGTGTGCAAGAAGACATGGTTGGCGATTTTCGTACTCAATTACGAAATGCAAAAATTCGCTATCGTGGTGTAAAAGAGTTTGGCAACGGCGTTGAAGTTATATTTAAAGACACGGCAGACTTAAGCAGTGGTGAAGACGTTTTAAAACGCACCTATGGCGACTATTTATTTGTTGATAACGAAGATAATCTTTCGTTACGAGTAACAATGACTGATGCCAAGTTAAAAGAAACTCGTGAATATGCTCTACAGCAAAACATTACCATTATACGTAATCGTGTAAATGAGCTAGGTGTTGCTGAACCTTTAGTTCAACGTCAAGGTGCAAAGCATATTGTTGTTGAATTACCGGGTATCCAAGATACTGCATTAGCGAAAGAGATTTTAGGTGCAACTGCAACCTTACAATTTCATATGGTTGACCAAGAGCACGATGTTTATGACGCTGTAAACGGTCGAGTTCCTCCAGGTTCATTTTTAGTTTATGAACAAGATGGTCGTCCTCAGTTATTGAAAAAGCGCATCATGTTACGTGGTGAGCACATCATAGGTGCAACATCATCACTTGATCAACAAACTAGCCAACCGCAAGTTAATATCGATTTAGATAACAAAGGTGGTAGCTTATTCTCAAATGCGACCAAAGATAATATCGGTAAGCCAATGGCGACGGTATTTATTGAATCAAAAGCAACTGGCGAGAAAAATGCCGATGGCAGCTTGAAGTTTACTCAACATCAAGAAGTTATCAGTGTTGCAACTATTCAAGCTCGTCTTGGTAAGAGCTTCCGCATTACTGGTCAAGACTCACCTGCAGCGGCTCACAACTTGGCACTTTTACTTCGTGCTGGTGCCTTGATTGCACCAATTGCGATTGTAGAAGAGCGAACAGTTGGTCCTTCACTTGGTGCTGAAAACGTTGAGCTAGGTATGCAAGCCATCTTATGGGGCTTTGCTTTAGTATTATTATTTATGATGGTTTACTACCGTAAATTTGGTGTTATTGCTAACTTAGCACTTGCAGCAAACTTGGTATTAATCGTTGGTATTATGTCATTAATTCCAGGAGCGACTTTAACGCTACCAGGTATGGCAGGTATCGTTCTTACTGTTGGTATGGCGGTCGATGCGAACGTCCTTATCTTTGAGCGGATACGAGAAGAAATCAGGGCAGGAAAAACTGTTCAGCAGTCGATTCATCAAGGTTATGACTCTGCGTTCTCGACAATTTTTGACGCCAATATTACAACGCTAATTGCTGCTTTAATCCTATTTGCTGTAGGTACTGGCCCAATTAAAGGTTTCGCCGTAACTCTTTCAATCGGTATTATTACTTCAATGTTTACCTCAATTATAGGTACACGAGCGTGTGTGAACGCGCTATGGGGTGGTAAGAAAATTGATAAGCTTTCAATTTAGGCTAGGAATTAATTATGCAATTATTAAAAATTAAAGACACATTAGCCTTTATGTCATACAGAAAGGTAGCTTCAATAATAAGTATTCTCTTAGTTATTGGCTCACTTGCCTCGTTGGCAACCAATAAATTAAATTGGGGCTTAGATTTTACTGGTGGTACGTTACTTGAAGTTGGTTTTGAGCAACCTGCCGACCTTGGTAAGATCCGAGCGGTAATGGAAAGTGGCGGTTACGATGATGCGATTGTTCAACTTTTCGGTAACGCAAATGATGTATTGATTCGATTAGGTCAACGAGACGGCGTTAAAGCTGAAATGTTAGGTAATCAGATCTTAAGCATTCTAGAGCAAGGTACTGGTGATAACATCACTATGCGTCGTATTGAGTTTGTAGGTGCTGGTGTTGGTGATGAACTAACTGAGCAGGGCGGTTTAGCAATGCTAACAGCACTTATCTGTATCTTAGTGTATGTTGCGTTTCGATTTGAATGGCGCTTTGCATTAGGTTCAGTAACGGCACTTGCACACGATGTTATTTTAACTCTCGGCTTGTTCTCAGTATTGGGTTTAGAGTTTGACTTAACAGTATTAGCCGCGGTACTTGCGGTAATAGGTTACTCGCTCAACGATACAATTGTTGTATCTGACCGTATTCGTGAGAACTTCAGAAAAGTACGTAAAGGTTCGCCGGAAGAAATCATTAATATTTCTTTAACGCAAACGCTTAGTCGTACCATGATCACCTCTTTAACGACATTCCTAGTATTGCTAGCATTGTTCTTTAAAGGTGGCGCCCTAATTCACGGTTTCTCAACAGCATTATTGTTCGGTATTATCATTGGTACATACTCGTCAATCTATGTTGCTTCAACGGTAGCATTAGGTTTAGGTATCTCGAAAGAAGATCTTATCCCTGAAGAAGTTGAAAAAGAAGGTGTCGATCAAGAAGGTTTCCCTCTATAACGGGTGAAAACAGATAATGATAAGGCAGCGTTAGCTGCCTTTTTTTTGGGTACAGGATGTACCTACATCGAATTCATCAGGGATGATGGTTTGTTCGTGTGCCTTACCCGAACCAGTCGCCGTTCCTTCACATCCATGTGACCACGGCACTAGTGAATCCATTCAAGTCAGCGACGCTCTCTATTATTTCCTAATTATGAAGGTATGCCAAAACACCAGGGATGGTATCGTTTCGGCGCTTCAGTTTGATTCTGGGAGCAAGTCGACCCTGTGCGCAAATTTTATGTTTTATATTGTGGGTTTACATCCTCATAATTTTCACTAGGATAGAGTTAAGTAAAGCGGAGGTTCTGCTTCCAGTTAGAGCGATTAGACGAGCTAAAAAATATCCGATAAAGAGCGCCAAAGAAGCGCGCTCAGAATAAGAAAGTGCGCACCGTCATTGCGTTGCAGAACGCAACCTCCTCCAGTAATAGCGAGCCGTTAAAAGCGCATATAATAAAGCCACTTCGAACCTGAAAGGGGTTACGGCCTGCGCCGTAATGACGGTATAATTTTTCTGAATATGCATACGCTGCTTTGGCGTTTTTTAACCGGTTTATTGACCGTCTCACAATGGCACATTTGCGTCGTACTAGAAAATAACGTAAGTTAAATCAAAAGCCCAAGGGCTATAATGAGCGATAAGCGGAAGTAAAATAAAGCTTAACCTAAACTCTTTTAATGCCAATAATAAAAATCACTAGAATAATAAATAATGTCTAAATCACCTGAAAAATCCAAAACTCACTGTCTTGTTTGTGACAGGCATATCACATTAGTAGATAGGATTTCTTATATGAATGGATTTGGGGTTGAATGTCGAACTTGCCAGTCAATTTTAAAAATTAATTATAGCGATATGTATCCCGCTTGGGCTGTATGTGCAGTCACCGTTTTAATACTAATTTTAAAGCAAGATATTATCTACTACTCAAACTGGTGGGTGTTTTACATACTTTTATGTATCTCTAATATTATAGCTTTATCCTTGTACTATAAGGCTCCATTCTACCTGCATTGGCAAAACCCACGTTGGAAGAGAGATAACGATAACAAGTTAGCCAAAGTTGAATGACGGCAAGTGGCACATTTGCGTCGGTCTAGAATCTAGCGTAAGTTATTGATTAATAAATGCAGTGGCGAGCGACCGCTGCGAGCGATAACCAGCCTCTTAACTATGATAATTTAACGGATTAAAATGACTGAATACTTGTTAGGTTTAATACTCTTCTCGGTTGTATTACAAATGTATGTATATTTCTCCTTAAAGAATAAGTTACCTAGTTTGTACAAAGATATATTTGATGGAGCGTTTGCAAAGTCAGACATCAACCACACGAAGAAAGTATTCTTTTTTTATTACAATCCATTGAATTTAATGAAGACCTTTACAGAAATAAGTATTGTAAGCTTAAAGCTAGTTTTAGCACTAAACTGTATCCTTTTTTACTTGATAGTTGGCATTGTTTTAACTTCGTAGGCAAAGATAAAAGTTTAACCAACAGCAGTCCCAAATTCTTTATTAAATTTCTCTTATATTAGAGGTTGCTAACGGGCAGCTAATGGCACAAAGCAGAAGTAGAACCGAAAACTCTTATAAGAAATCTTTCTCAAAATAAAAAGCCTAGATGCATACAACATCTAGGCTTTAGAGTACCAAATTAACTACTTAAGCGTTAGACGCTTTAATAGTTATAATTCAATTATTGTTACTACAGTTTCATCGCTGGCGATAAATGAGGGCGCATAACCGTTAACATTTCTTTTGTTAAACGCGGGCTTGCAGCAACGATATTACCAGATTTAGAATGATTGTGACCGCCAGTAAAGTCTGTTACCAAACCACCAGCTTCAATTGCCATTAATTCACCGGCAGCAGTATTCCAAGGTTTAGTACCCATTTGGAAGTAACCGTCAACACGACCTGAAGCTACGTAAGCTAAGTCTAACGAAGGGCAACTGCCACTGCGAACATCAGCAGCTTTTAAGAATAAGTCTTTGAACATACCCATGTATGCGTCAGTACTTGCTTTTTGTTTATGTGGGAAACTTGTTGCTAAGATTGTACCGGCTAATTCTTTATGAGCTTTAACACGCACACGGGCATTGTTAAATTGTGCACCGTTACCGCGGCTTGCAGTAAATAATTCGCCACGAATTGGATCATAAATAACAGCTTGGTCTAATTTGCCTTTTACTTTTAAAGCAATAGATACAGCGAAGTGAGGAATGCCTTTAACAAAATTTGTTGTACCATCGATAGGGTCGATGATCCATTGGTAGTCATTATCTTCACCAGTAATGATGCCACATTCTTCACCAATGATGGTGTGCTTTGGATACGACTTTTGAATCGTATAAATAATTGTTTGTTCAGCGTCTTTGTCTACGTTTGTAACAAAGTCGTTGCTGCCTTTTGCTTCTACTTCCACTTTATCAGCGTTTTCGAAAGCGCGTGCAATTAAACTACCGGCTCCACGCGCAGCGCGCACGGCGATATTTAGCATCGGATGCATATTCAGACTACCCTATTTTTATAAAGAACAATTTCAATACCAACTCATTCGTCAGTATTTTGCGGCGCGCATTATAACAAATAAAAATTTAATAAGCGAATCGCAAGTGAAATTGCAAAGATGATGATTATTTATAGTCGATAAATGCAGGTTTTGCTCAAAAACATAAGTGAAACAGTAGGTTTACTTATATTAAACATTTTTAAAATATTGATTTTACGGTTGATTAAGCGAATAAAAAATTTGTTCTAATTTGTAATCAATTTCGCTAATTTTTGCTAACAATCGAGTGTAATTGTGATAAAATCGCCGCCAAATTGAACAACCCATTAAAATTAAGATTGCTGCTATGTTAGAGAATGTTCGCATTGTCCTTGTAAATACTTCCGATTGCCGAAATATAGGTAGTGCCGCCCGCGCCATGAAAACCATGGGCTTAAAGAACTTGGTTTTAGTTGACCCGATCGAATTGCCTAACGGTCAAGCGCAAGCATTAGCGGCAGGTGCAACTGATGTATTAGCGAACGCCAAAGTTGTTGCGACAATGGAAGAAGCGATAACGGATTGTGGTTTAGTTGTTGGTACTAGCGCTCGCTCTCGTACGCTTCCTTGGCCGATGTTAGAGCCAAGAAGTTGTGGACAGAAGTTCGTCGAAGAAGGTCAGAAATATCCTGTTGCTTTAGTGTTTGGCCGTGAAAGCTCGGGTTTGACTAACGAAGAATTGCAGCTTTGTCATTATCACGTAGCAATTCCGGCAAACCCAGAATACAGTTCGCTTAATTTAGCTATGGCGGTACAAACCCTTAGCTATGAAATTCGTATGAATTTCTTAGAAGCAGAGCAAGCACAATTCGAAAAGAAAGAGTCAGATGTTGTTGCAGAAGAAGAAAGTGAATATCCGTTAGTAGAAGAAACTGAGCGTTTTTATGAGCATTTTGAATCTGCGATGAAGAAAACTGGTTTTGTGCAACCAAAGCACCCTGGCATGATAATGACAAAAGTTCGTCGACTATTTAACCGTGCCCGACCTGATGGTAAAGAATTAAAAATGCTACGTGGCATTCTCGCGTCAATTGATCGAACTGCTGAGGCAAGAAATAAATAATTGTTTATAGCCAATTCATCTAACCCATTTCGTAATTAATATTGCCAATCAAGGAATACCTGAGTAAAATGGTTGGGTATTTACTTGACTAATTTACTTGGTTATGTAAAATGCGCGCTACATCCCTTGTTATTGCTCGAAAATTTAGGGATTTAGAAAAACGAAAAAATGAAATTTATTAGTTAATAAACTGCTTTTTTTACACGAATTGTAGAAAGTCAGGGTGAAAAAATGAAACTTACATCTAAAGGCCGTTATGCGGTTACAGCAATGCTTGACGTGGCTATCCACGCTGAAAGTGGTCCTGTACCTTTAGCAGATATTTCTGAGCGCCAAGGTATTTCATTGTCTTACTTAGAGCAATTGTTTTCACGATTACGTAAGAATGGCCTAGTCAATAGTGTACGTGGACCAGGCGGTGGTTACCGTCTTGGACGCTGTAGCGCTGCAATTGCAGTCGCAGATGTAATTAGTGCGGTCGATGAAAGCGTGGATGCAACTCGCTGTCAAGGTAAAGGCAATTGCCAAGCCGGTCAGCAATGTTTAACCCATAACTTATGGCACGGTTTAAGCGAACGTATCGCTGATTTTTTAAGTAGCATTACCTTGAGTGATTTAGTCAATCAAGGTGACGTTCAAAAAGTATCAAGTCGCCAAGATGCGGAGCACGAGAGTACAGCTCATGCCACTAAAGGCTTAAATACTTTAATATCAACACGAAATATTATTAACGAGTGGTAATAAAACCACCGTTTAGTTGGAGAAAAACAATCCATGAAATTACCAATTTATCTTGATTATTCAGCAACAACACCTGTAGATAAGCGTGTTGCCGAAAAGATGATGCAATATATGACGAATGATGGTTTCTTTGGTAACCCAGCATCTCGTTCGCATAAGTTCGGCTGGCAAGCGGAAGAAGCTGTTGATATCGCTCGTAACGATATTGCAGATCTTATCAACGCTGATCCTCGTGAAATCGTTTTTACATCAGGTGCAACTGAATCAGATAACCTTGCTATCAAAGGTGCTGCCCATTTTTACCATAAACGTGGTAAGCACATCATTACGTCAAAAACAGAACATAAAGCGGTTTTAGATACTTGTCGTGAATTAGAACGTCAAGGTTTCGAAGTTACCTATTTAGATCCAGCAGCAGATGGCCTTATTAGCGTTGAAATGCTAGAAGCAGCAATGCGTGATGATACGGTTTTGGTAAGTATCATGCATGTAAACAATGAAATTGGTGTTGTTCAAGATATCGAAGCAATTGGTGAGCTTTGTCGTTCTCGTAAGATTATTTTCCATGTAGATGCGGCTCAATCAGTAGGTAAAATTCCTGTTGATATGCAAGCAGCCAAAGTAGATTTATTGTCTATTTCAGCTCATAAAATGTACGGCCCTAAAGGGATAGGTGCACTTTATGTTCGTCGTAAACCTCGTATCCGTTTAGAAGCTCAAATGCACGGTGGTGGTCATGAACGTGGTATGCGTAGCGGCACGTTAGCAACACATCAAATTGTAGGTTTCGGTGAAGCTGCTCGTCTAGCTAAAGCGGAAATGACACAAGATTTAGAGCATGTAACTGCAATGCGTGACCGTTTATGGAACGGCATTAAAGACATGGAACAAGTATTCGTAAACGGTGATTTCGACCAACGTTATCAAGGTAACTTGAACGTGAGCTTCAACTTCGTTGAGGGCGAATCATTGATTATGTCTCTGAAAGATTTAGCGGTTTCTTCAGGCTCTGCATGTACATCTGCAAGTCTTGAACCTTCATACGTATTACGTGCGTTAGGTTTAAATGATGAAATGGCGCACAGTTCAATTCGTTTTAGTTTCGGTCGTTTTACCACAACTGAAGAAATAGATTACGCAATTGAATTAATTAAAAAAGCAATTGGTCACCTACGTGATATGTCACCTCTTTGGGAAATGTTCCAAGATGGTATCGATTTAGACACAGTAGAGTGGGCTGGTCACTAATCTTGCTCGCAGCGATTAGTGCAACAATATAAATTAGGGGTAAATTATGGCTTATAGTGAAAAAGTAATCGATCATTATGAAAATCCACGTAACGTGGGTTCATTTGACAAAAACGATCCATCAGTAGCAACCGGTATGGTTGGCGCACCAGCTTGTGGTGACGTAATGAAGTTACAATTAAAAATTGATGACGAAGGCATTATCGAAGATGCTAAATTTAAAACTTACGGTTGTGGTAGTGCTATCGCCTCAAGTTCTTTAGTAACTGAGTGGGTTAAAGGTAAATCTATTGAAGAAGCTGGCGAAATTAAAAACACTGATATTTCAGAAGAATTAGCCCTTCCTCCAGTGAAAATTCACTGTTCGATTTTAGCGGAAGATGCAATCAAAGCTGCAATTGAAGATTACAAAGCGAAACAAGAAGGCTAGGTAGTAAACATGGCTATTACAATGACGCCAGCGGCAAGTGAACGAGTACGTTCGTTTCTTGCTAATCGCGGTAAAGGTTTAGGATTACGTCTTGGTATAAAAACCACTGGCTGTTCTGGACTTGCCTATGTACTTGAGTTCGTCGACGACTTAAATGCTGACGACGAAGTATTTACTATTGATAATGTGAACATCATTGTTGATGGAAAATCATTAGTACACATCGATGGTACCGAACTCGATTTTGTTAAAGAAGGCTTAAATGAAGGCTTCAAATTCACCAATCCAAACGCCAAAGGCGAATGTGGTTGCGGTGAGAGCTTTAACGTATAACGTTGAATGGCTAGAGATTTATTCTAGCTATTTTTTTGGGAATTAAAGTTTGAATTATTTTCAGTTATTTGGCATTGAAGCCAAATTTAGCGTTGATTTAACTGAGTTGTCTGCAACATATCAAGCGTTACAAAAAACGGTCCACCCCGACCGTTTTGCGCATTCTTCGGCTCAAGAACAGCTTCTTGCTGTGCAAAAATCCGCTCAAATTAACGATGCATATCAAACGATAAAATTACCTATCGCTCGTGGTGAATATTTACTTAAATTAAGAGATACCCAGTTACCTTCTGAACAAGAAACAGTGGGTGATGTGAGCTTCTTAATGGAGCAAATGGAACTGCGCGAAATGCTGGCCGATATTAGTGACGCGTCTGATAGTGATGCAGCGTTATTTGCAGCACAAGAAACGTTAGATGTGCAGTCTCAGCATTTATGGCAACAATTTGAACAGCTTATTCTTATTGATGAAAAAGAAAGTAATGAAAAAGCGGGCGGACTGCTGCGTAAACTGAAGTTTTATCAAAAGCTGCAAATTGAACTTGAGCGAATTGAAGATAGCCTGTTTGACTAAACAGTCCCTGAAGTAAATAAAGAACAAGCAAATAAAGAACTAAGAACACACTATGGCATTATTACAAATTGCAGAGCCGGGACAAAGTACCGTTCCTCATCAACATCGCTTAGCAGCGGGCATCGATTTAGGTACGACTAACTCTTTGGTTGCTAGTGTTAAAAGTGGCCTTCCGGAAACATTAGTTGATGAAAGTGGTAATGATATTCTACCGTCAATTGTTAGCTATCAAGCTGAACAAGTTTTAGTTGGTAATGCTGCTAAAGAATTGTCTATTGAAGATCCTGCTAATACTATCGTATCGGTAAAACGTTTAATTGGCCGTTCAAAAGCAGATATCGAAAGTAAATATCCAGCGTTGCCTTATGTGTTTGCTGGCGATGATAATCACCCAACGATTAGCACTCGTGCTGGTGAAATTAATCCAGTGCAAGTATCAGCACAAATCCTGTCTAATCTTGTTGAACGTGCCAAAGCGGCTTTAGGTGGCGACTTAGAAGGTGTCGTTATTACCGTACCTGCATATTTTGATGATGCACAACGTCAAAGTACTAAAGATGCTGCAACGCTTGCTGGTGTCAATGTTTTACGATTATTGAATGAACCAACAGCTGCCGCTGTTGCTTATGGTTTAGATAGCGGTCAAGAAGGTGTGATTGCGGTTTATGACTTAGGCGGTGGTACATTCGATATCTCAATATTAAGACTGTCTAAAGGGGTCTTTGAAGTATTGGCGACCGGTGGTGATTCTGCCTTAGGTGGTGATGATTTTGATATCGCCTTAGTCGACCATATTTTGTCGAATACCTCTTTAGAAAGACCACTAAATGCTTCTATGGAACGCCAAGTTCTGCACACTGCTTGCCAAGTTAAAGAGCAGTTAAGTAATAAAGATAGCGCCCAATATACGTTAGTCGATGAAGACGGTGCTGAGCACTCAGGTACGGTAAGTCGCACTGAGTTTGATGCATTGATTAAGCCATTAGTTGCTAAAACATTGCGTGCCTGTCGCCGCTCATTAAAAGATGCAGGCGTTAGCGCTGACGAGGTGCAAGAAGTTGTCATGGTTGGCGGTTCTACTCGAGTGCCATTAGTACGAACTGAAGTAGGCAGCTATTTCAAACGCCAGCCATTAACGTCAATTGATCCTGATAAAGTTGTGGCCATAGGCGCAGCGATTCAAGCAGATGTTTTAGCTGGAAATAAACCTGACAGTGAAATGTTATTACTTGATGTCATTCCATTGTCGCTTGGTTTAGAAACCATGGGTGGATTGGTTGAAAAAGTAATCGATCGAAATACCACAATCCCTGTCGCTAAAGCGCAAGAATTTACCACCTTTAAAGATGGTCAAACAGCGATGGCAATTCATGTATTGCAGGGCGAACGTGAACTTGTTGAAGATTGTCGTTCGTTAGCGCGCTTCGAATTACGTGGTATTCCTGCAATGACAGCTGGAGCCGCTCATATACGAGTTACTTTCAAAGTGGATGCGGATGGCTTACTAAGCGTTACTGCCATGGAAAAATCGACAGGTGTTGAATCATCAATTGAAGTCAAACCGTCGTTTGGTTTAGGCGAAACTGATATTATCACCATGCTTAAAGATTCGATGACTAATGCTAAAGAAGATATGGCTGCTCGAATGTTAAAAGAGCAGCAAGTAGAAGCGGCACGAGTATTTGAAAGTGTTACAGCAGCATTAGCTGTTGATGGAAAAAATTTATTAACTGAAGAAGAATTAACAACCATCAATCATGAGTTGGCTAATATGAATTCGGTTTCACAATTAGACGATATTGCTGCCATTGAGGAAGCAATTGAAAAAGTAGATAAAATTACCGCGACTTTTGCTGAGCGTCGTATGGATTCTTCAATCCGCACCGCATTAGCAGGTCACTCGGTTGACGAGGTTTAATCATGCCACAAATTATTTTTCTTCCTAATGAAGAGTTGTGCCCTGACGGGTTAGTAGTAGAAGCGGATACTGGTGAAACAGTTTTAGACGTCGCTTTAAAGAACAATATTGGTGTAGAACATGCTTGTGAAAAAGTATGTGCTTGTACTACTTGCCATATGATCGTGCGTGAAGGTTTTGATTCGCTTGAAGAAAGTGATGAACTTGAAGATGATATGCTAGATAAAGCCTGGGGTTTAGAACCTGAATCTCGTTTAGGTTGTCAGGCGATTATTGCTGATGAAGATCTGGTCGTTGAAATTCCAAAGTATACGGTAAATATGGTGTCTGAAAACCACTAATTGTTACTGTACTAAAAGTAAATCGTAACGTTTTTAAGGGGCCTTTAGGCTCCTTATTTATTATCGGAATATGATAGTCATTAGACCTCAGTAGAAAGTCATATACAAGCGCTTTACGATCGGGCAAAATACCCGCCTAAATAAATTACACTTTTAATGCTTAAATGATCACTTAAGCGTTGATAAATAATTAAACCAGAGGAAATCCCATGCTAACTCGTGATATGAATATTGCTGATTTCGATGCAGAATTACATCAAGCAATGACTAATGAAGCTGAACGTCAAGAACACCACATTGAACTTATTGCTTCAGAAAACTACTGTAGCGCTCGTGTACTTGAAGCTCAAGGTTCGCAATTAACTAACAAATACGCAGAAGGTTACCCTGGTAAGCGTTATTACGGTGGTTGTGAGTTCGTTGATATTGCAGAGCAATTGGCAATCGATCGTGCAAAAGAGTTATTCGGTGCAACTTATGCAAACGTTCAACCTCACGCAGGTTCACAAGCAAACGCAGCGGTTTTCCAAGCACTTGTTAAGCCAGGCGGAAAAGTACTAGGTATGAGCCTAGCGCACGGTGGACATTTAACTCACGGTTCTCATGTAAACTTTTCTGGTAAGTCATACGAAGCATTTCAATATGGTCTTCATCCTGAAACAGGTGATATCGACTATGAAGAACTTGAGCGTCTAGCATTAGAGCACAAGCCTGAAATGATCATTGGTGGTTTCTCAGCATTCTCTGGTGTTGTAGATTGGGCAAGAATGCGTGAAATCGCTGATAAAGTAGACGCTTACTTTATGGTTGATATGGCACACGTTGCCGGTCTTATTGCTGCGGGTCTTTACCCTAACCCTGTACCACACGCACACGTTGTAACAACAACGACTCATAAAACTTTAGCGGGCCCTCGTGGTGGTTTAATTATTTCTGGTTGTAATGATGAAGCAATTGAGAAGAAATTAAATTCTGCAGTTTTTCCTGGTGGTCAAGGTGGTCCTTTAATGCACATCATCGCTGCTAAAGCGGTTGCATTTAAAGAAGCTTTACAACCTGAGTTTAAAGTTTACCAGCAAAACGTATTAGATAACGCCAAAGCAATGGTTGCTGTACTACAAGAGCGTGGCTACAAAGTTGTATCTAACGGCACAGAAAACCACTTATTATTATTAGATTTAATTGATAAAGATATTACTGGTAAAGATGCTGATGCAGCATTAGGTCGTGCTTACATCACAGTAAACAAAAACTCAGTTCCAAACGATCCACGTTCTCCGTTTGTAACATCTGGTCTTCGTTTAGGTACGCCAGCGATTACTCGTCGTGGTTTTGGTACTGCTGAAACAAAAGAATTAACAGGTTGGATTTGTGATATTTTAGATGATATCAACAACGAAGATACAATCAATTCGGTACGTGAAAACGTGAAAGAATTGTGTTCTCGATTCCCTGTTTATGCTTAATGCAAACTAAGCTAAATTAGATTAGAATGGTCGCTATTAGCGGCCATTTTTTTTAATAAATTTTGGTCATATACAACAAGTAGATACAACAGGAATTTTATGCATTGTCCATTTTGTGCAGCGGTAGATACCAAAGTAATAGATTCTCGTTTGGTATCAGACGGGCATCAGGTTCGTCGTCGTCGCGAATGCCTTGATTGTCGTGAACGTTATACAACGTTTGAGTCAGCTGAATTAGTTATGCCTCGTTTAATTAAACGTGATGGCTCTCGTGAACCATTTAACGAAGAAAAAATGCGAAATGGTTTATTACGAGCATTAGAAAAACGCCCAGTGAGCATCGAAAGTATTGAACTGGCAATCAATCATTTGAAATCAAAATTGAGAGCAACTGGCGAGCGTGAGATCTCAAGTGAGATTTTAGGTAACCTAATTATGGATGAACTCAAAGTTTTAGATAAAGTGGCTTATGTGCGCTTTGCATCAGTCTATCGTTCATTTGAAGATATCAAAGAGTTTGGCGAAGAAATTGCCCGACTTGGTGATGACTAACAATACATTTTGTTTATTTTATACATTCATGGCATAACGATGGATAGTGAGAGTTTTATCTGTGAACACTGAGCAAATAGCTAGCAAAAAATTAACCAACGAATCTTATATGCAGCGTGCCGTTGAACTGGCAAAGCGTGGCCAATATACGACGTCACCAAACCCGAATGTTGGTTGTGTGCTGGTTAAAAATAATCAAGTGATAGGTGAAGGGTGGCATAGAAAGGCTGGTGAAGGCCATGCCGAAGTTAACGCTATCGCTAATGCTAAAGAATTAGGTCATGACATCAATGGTGCTACTGCCTATGTAACGCTCGAACCGTGTAGCCACTTTGGTCGAACACCGCCATGTGCTCAAGGTTTGATTGATGCAGGCATTAAGCATGTGGTTATTGGCATGGTCGATCCTAACCCTTTAGTTTCTGGCCGTGGCGTTACTATGCTACAGAATGCTGGCATTAGCACAGAATCAGGCGTATTAGAGTCTGCGTGTCGCACCTTGAATCCCGGATTTATCAAACGTATGAGTCAAGGCAAGCCATTACTTCGTTGTAAAATGGCGGCAAGCCTTGATGGCAAAACTGCCATGCAAAGTGGTGAAAGTAAATGGATAACAGGAAGTAAAGCAAGACAAGATGTGCAAAGGTTTCGCGCAAAAAGTTGTGCCATTATAAGTGGTGCAGATACGGTTTTAGTGGATGACGCAACGCTTAATGTGCGTTATCAAGAACTAGGGTTTGCTAAAGATTCTATTGAACAGACAAATCTGCGACAACCGACACGAGTGATTATTGATAGTCAAAATAGGTTAACCCCAGTTTTATTATTAACATTAGCGCTATTCAAACAACAATCATCAATAATATTAGTACGCACGTCACTTGAAAAAACCGCCGAGTGGCCTCACTTTGTAAGTGAACTTAATGTTAGCGAGATTAACGGTAAAGCGAACCTAACCGAACTTATGTCAAAGTTAGGCGAAATTGGTTTTAATGAGTTGTGGTTAGAGTCTGGTGCTCGACTTTCTGGTGCGTTTATTGGTGCCGGATTGGTTGATGAATTGATACTCTACCAAGCGCCGAAGTTAATGGCTGAAAATAGTTTTGGATTATTTGATATACCAACGCTCACTTTGCTAAAAGATGCTGTACAATTGTCGTTTAAAGATGTTCGTATGGTCGGTGATGATTTAAGAATTATCGCTGACATTTGTAGCTAAAAACTATAGTTAATATTACTCAACGTAATTTGCGGAAAGGAATTAATGTTTACCGGAATTGTAGAAGCCGTTGGCAAAATCAACGCAATTAATTTAAACGCAGCTGGTGCGCGTGTCGTTGTCGATAGTTCAACCCTTGATATGTCAGATGTAAATCTTGGCGACTCAATTGCAACCAATGGCATCTGCTTGACTGTCGTTGCATTTGACTGCAATAGCTATAGCGCCGACGTCTCAAATGAAACATTAACTCGTACTGGCTTTGCTAACTATAAACCTGGGCAAATGGTTAATCTGGAAAAAGCGATGTTACCAACGACACGCTTTGGTGGCCACATGGTTAGTGGTCACGTTGATGCGATTGGTAAAATTGAAGCGATTAAACATAACGGCAACTCGATAGATTATTGGTTAGAGCTGCCAGAGCAAATCAAACAATACGTTGCTGAGAAAGGCTCTATTACTATTGATGGTGTTAGTTTAACGGTAAATAGTGTTGAAAATAACCGTTTTCGTTTAACGATTGTGCCACATACGACAGAACAAACTATCATTAGTAGTTATAAAGTGGGACAGCTGGTTAATCTAGAAGTAGATTTAATCGCCCGCTACATTGAAAGATTATTATTTTGTAAGCAGCAAGATCAAGCTCCTGCTGCTGGTGTTACAGAAGAGCTGCTATTAAAAAGCGGTTATATTAAGTAAGCATTAATTTAATTCAGTTTAACTCAATTTAATTCCGTTTAATTTAATGCAAAACGTGCCAATGTGCATACGTATAAAGGTTTATAAGATATGAATTTACACACCCCACAAGAAATCATTGCAGACATTAAAGCCGGTAAAATGGTTATCTTGATGGATGATGAAGATCGTGAGAACGAAGGCGATTTCATCATGGCAGCAGAAAAAGTTACGCCAGAAGCAATCAACTTTATGGCCACTCATGGTCGTGGTTTGATTTGTATGCCAATGTCTCGTGAAAAGTGTGAGAAGTTAGATTTACCATTAATGGTTGATAAAAACGACGCGCAATTTACCACAAACTTTACTGTTTCAATCGAAGCTGCTCGTGGTGTCACAACTGGTATTTCAGCTGCAGATCGCGCAACAACAGTATTAGCTGCCTGTGACGCCAATGCCGATAAGCGCTCTATCGTGCAACCAGGTCATATCTTCCCATTAATTGCTAAAGATGGTGGTGTCCTAAACCGTGCTGGACATACTGAAGCCGGTGTTGATTTGGCTCGTATGGCAGGTTGTGAACCAGCAGCTGTTATTGTTGAGATCCTTAACGAAGACGGCACCATGGCAAGACGTCCAGATTTAGAAGTGATTGCAGAAAAGCATGGTGTGAAAATGGGGACCATTGCTGATTTAATCGAATATCGAAACGAGACCGAAACCACAATTACACGCGTTAGCGAATGTAAATTACCAACACAGTTTGGTGAGTTTGATTTAGTTGCATTTACCGACACCATTGATGGTCAAACACACTTTGCCTTAACTAAAGGTGAAATTAAACCGGATCAGCCAACACTCGTTCGTGTGCATTTAGAAAACACATTCCGTGATTTATTATTCTCGACACGTGATAGCAAAAATACTTGGCCGATTGGCAATGCTTTAGAGCGCATTGGTAAAGAAGGCGGCGTATTGGTATTACTAGGCAAGCACGAATCACCTCAGCAGCTAATTAAGCAGGTTGAAAAGTACGCACAACAAGATGCCGGTATCGAAGTGAATGAGATTCAAAAACACGTTGGCTCACGCAACGTCGGCGTTGGTTCGCAAATTCTTGCTAACCTTGGCGTTCACAAAATGCGCCTATTAAGCTCACAAACCAAATACCATTCATTAGGTGGCTTTGGTTTAGAAATTGTTGAGTATATTTCTGAATAATAGTGCCCATTTAAACATAGATAAAAACCTGCTCTTGCAGGTTTTTTTATGTTTGATTTTTAGTGTGCTAGGACTGTGCTAGGACTGTGCTAGGACTGTGTTAGTGCAGGAACAAACAGTACGGAGGATGTAGAATATTCAGTCAGCCGATCGTTTCTTTTCACGGTACACTGAAAGGGGCCATCCAGAAGCACTATGGAATGATGGGCTCTTTTCTATTTTCGTGCATATTAAGGCTTAAATATTGTCGCTATTTTACTTACTGCTTTAAACAGCAATAAAGCTATAGTGCCTGCAATAATACCCGTCACTGCATTAAATGCTGGTGCTGCAAACCAAGCTGCGACAGTTGATTGAATTCCAGCTTCGATATCAACCAACATATGATGAGCAAAAGGTAATCCATGAACTAAGATACCACCGCCAACTAAAAACATTGCAGCGGTACCAACAATCGCTAACGTTCTCATTAATTTAGGAGCAAAGCTAAGTAGGAAGTTTCCTGTGGCTTTTGCCATTTTGCTGGCATTTTCTTTAGCGACTAAGTAAAGCCCCAAGTCATCGAGTTTAACGATTGCTGCAACTAAGCCATAAACACCAACAGTCATTAATAATGCAATCAAGGTAACAACGCTTGTTTGTTCGAGAATCCCTTTATCCTGTACGGTACCAAGTGCAATAACGATAATTTCTGCAGATAGAATAAAGTCTGTTTTGATTGCACCTTTTATCTTGTCCTGCTCATACTCGAGCATATCGATATTTTCATCAACTAGCGCCTGAATATCATGTTGATGCTCTTCTTCTTTTTCAGCCTTTGAGCGAAACAGGCTATGGGTAATTTTCTCAACACCTTCAAAACAAAGATATAAGCCACCAATCATCAGCAATGGGGTTATCAGTACTGGAATAAAAGCACTGATCAGCAAGGCACTTGGTACTAAGATGACTTTATTGATAAATGAGCCCTTAGCAACGGCCCATACAACTGGCAGCTCTCTATCTGCCCTAACACCTTGAACTTGTTGCGCATTGAGTGCTAAATCATCTCCTAACACCCCCGCAGTTTTCTTAGCAGCGACCTTAGTCATTAGTGCGACGTCATCAAGAACAACGGCAATCTTATCAATTAAAGCGATGAGGCTAGTACCAGCCATAATATTTCCTTTATAGGGGAGCTAATTTTTCGAAGGTATTCACTTTAATATAGCGAAAAAAGCCTGATGTTAAAACATCAGGCTTTGTAGATGTGTATCAAATTGTCAGTGATGGCAATTATTTAGCGATAAATTCGCTAATTTTAGCTTCGATACCGGCAGCGTCTAGACCTAACTCTTGATGAATTTCTTGCTGCGTACCATGCTTGATAAAGGTATCAGGTAAGCCGATATTTAATGTTTCGATACTAAGTTTTTGTGACGCTAAATATTCATTAATTGCCGAACCTGCGCCACCGGCAATCGCATTGTCTTCGACAGTAACAAAACACTTATGTGATTTCGCTAGCTCGTTAATAAGCTCAATATCAAGCGGTTTCACAAAACGCATATCTACGACTGTGGCATTTAGTTGTTCTGCAGCAGTGTTTGCTTCTGTAAGCATTGTTCCGAAGTTTAAGATAGCAATATCTTTGCCGTCTCTAACCTTTAAACCTTTACCAATTTCGATGGTTTGATCAACGTTTGGTAGTTCAACACCGATACCGTTGCCACGAGGATAACGCACCGCTGCCGGACCGTTATGCTTATGGCCTGTGGTAAGCATTAAACGACATTCTGCTTCGTTTGCTGGCGTCATTATGATTAAGTTTGGTATACAACGCATAAACGATAAATCAAATGAGCCTTGATGAGTAGGGCCATCAGCACCAACAATACCCGCTCTATCAATAGCAAATAATACTGGTAAGTTTTGAATACACACATCGTGGATCATTTGATCGTAAGCTCGTTGTAAAAAGCTCGAATAAATAGCCACGATGGCGTTATTACCACCAATTGCCAGACCTGCAGCAAATGTCACTGCGTGCTGTTCAGCAATAGCAACATCAAAGTATTGATCTTTATAGCGTTGGCTAAATTCAACCATGCCAGAACCTTCTCGCATTGCTGGCGTAATTGCCATTAGCTTTTCATCATTTTCAGCAGTTTCACATAACCAATCACCAAATATCTTAGAGTAAGTTGGTAAACTTGGCGGTGATTTAGGAAGCTGTTGTTCACTAGGATCAAATTTAGGAACCGCATGATACTTAATAGGATCTTGCTCTGCTTGCTCGTAACCTTTACCTTTTGTGGTGATCACGTGCAATATTTGCGGGCCTTTTAAGCTGCGCATATTACGCATGGTATCAACTAGGCCATTAACATCATGACCGTCAATTGGACCAATGTAATTAAAGCCTAACTCTTCAAAGAACGTTGATGGTACAACCATACCTTTTAAATGTTCTTCTGCTTTAGAGGCTAATTCTTTAATTGGCGGAATTGACCCTAGAATACGTTTAGAGCTTTCTCTTAAACCGGTATAAAGACTACCTGATAATAATTTTGCTAAATGGTTATTCAACGCACCAACATTTTCAGAAATACTCATCTCATTATCATTGAGTACAATCAGCATATCTTTTTTGATATCACCACCGTGGTTTAATGCTTCAAAAGCCATACCAGCGGTCATTGCTCCGTCACCAATTACGGCAACAGTTTTGCGATCTTTATTTTCTTTTTCTGCGGCAACGGCTAAGCCTAATGCGGCAGAAATTGATGTACTTGAATGACCAACGCTTAATACGTCATATTTACTTTCTTCGCGCCATGGAAATGGGTGTAACCCATCTTTTTGTCGAATACTGTGTAATTGATCACGACGACCGGTAAGAATTTTATGAGGATATGCCTGATGACCAACATCCCAAATTAGATTATCAACCGGTGTGTTATACACATAATGCAGTGCAACAGTTAGCTCTATTGCACCTAAGCCAGACGCAAAATGACCACTACTTTTACTTACCGAGTTAAGTAGGTAGCTGCGTAATTCATCACTGATTTGTTGTAATTGATCTTGCGAGTATTCACGCAATTGCTCAGGCGAATCAATTGTTGACAGTAATGGGTAATGTGACAAATCTATGGTCATAAATAATCTATATTCTAATGGGCACGTTCAATAATAAACGTCGAAAAGTTCGATAAATTGCGTGTATTGTAGGGCAAAGTATCCAAAGTCGAAAGTGCTTGTTTAAATAACTGCTGTTCTTTTTCCATTGCACCTTCTAATCCAAGCAGTGCAGGGTAAGTTGATTTATTACTTTCTAAGTCTGAGCCAGCAGGCTTTCCTAGTGTTTCTTCATTGCTAGTAATGTCGATAATATCATCGTGCACTTGATAGGCTAAACCTATGTCTTCAGCAAATTGCTTTAAATTATTAAACGTCTCTGTAGATAAATCTTCACGACATAATGCTGGCATTAATATCGACGCTTTCAATAATGCACCGGTTTTTAATTTATGAATAAACTGCAACTGTTCTAGCGCAACATGTTTATCCGTCGCAGCCAAATCCATCGCTTGTCCGCCACACATACCATTATAGCCAGCAGCATTACTTAACATTTTGAATAACTGAATGTGACTTTGAGCACTAATAGACTTAAATTGGTGATTTGATAAAATTTCAAACGCTAAGGTTTGTAGACTATCACCTGCCAATATAGCTGTGGCTTCATCGAATTTCTTGTGGCATGTTAGTTGCCCGCGACGCAGATCATCATCATCCATTGCCGGTAAATCATCGTGTAATAATGAATAAGCATGGATACATTCAATTGCCGCCGCAATAGGATCAATATCATCTAGTTCAAGATCAAGCATTTCAGCGGTAGCATAGGCTAAATATGGTCGCATGCGCTTTCCGCCAATTAGCAAACCGTAAGCCATTGCATCATACAGGCGCTGATCGTTCACTTCGATGTTCGCCAGTTGTGCTTTTAAGTAATCATTAATGCGTTGTTGATAAACAGCAAGGTTCTCAAGATTGATCACAATTCTTCGGCCTCACCGTCAAACGGTTCAAGAGTCTGATCATTATTTTTATCGAGCAAAATTTGAATCTTCTGCTCAGCATTGTTGAGTTTGGTTTGGCTAGCTTGCGATAAACCTAGACCGCGCTCGAACAAAGCCATCGACTGCTCTAGAGATAAATCGCCTTGTTCTAGGCTATCAACAATCCCTTCGAGTTCTTGCATTGATTCTTCAAAGCTTTGATTTTCAGGTTTTTTCACAGTCACCGTCCAGAAGGCTTCGCCTTCATTAAGATCTTTATATTTGTAGCGTTTCATCAAGCACTACATCAATTAAGAATTTATAAAGTTATTACATATAGTTCTATTTTAACCTGTAATTCAACTAAGATTAAAGCAGTCATTGCAATATAATTGTGTCGAAATAATTTTCTGTTTCGCTTTATCGTTGTGTATAATGCGCGCAATTCTAAAATAGTTGGTTTTATTAATGAAATTTATCATCAAATTACAGCCGGAAATAACCATTAAGTCACGTCCGGTACGCAAGCGTTTTACTAAAATATTGGATTCAAACGTACGAAATGTATTACGTCGAATTGATGAAAATGTTCGCAGTAAAATGAACTGGGACAATATTGAAGTTACCAGTACTGATCACAGTGAAGAAAATCGTCAGCGCTTAATACAAGGTATTAAATGCATCCCAGGGATCACTCATTTCCTTGAAGTTCAAGAGTTTGAATTCACCGATCTTCACGATATCTTTGAAAAAACGTTATCAGTACACGGAAAAAACATTGAAAATAAAACCTTCTGTGTTCGAGCTAAGCGTGTTGGCGAACATGAGTTTACGTCAATCAAGTTAGAGCAATACGTTGGTGGCGGCTTAAATCAAAGTGTTGAATCAGCAAAAGTTCAACTGAAAAAGCCTGACGTGACGATTCGCCTTGAAGTAAATAAAGAAAAATTATTTATTGTTACAGAGCGCCATAAAGCATTGGGTGGTTTCCCGATCCCAACACAAGAAGATGTGCTATCGCTTATGTCTGGCGGTTTTGATTCAGCAGTATCAAGCTACCAAATGATCAAAAAGGGCGCACGTACGCACTTTTGTTTCTTTAACTTAGGCGGCTCTGCTCATGAGGTTGGTGTTAAACAAGTGAGCTATTACTTGTGGAATAAATTTGGCGCATCACATCGTATCAAATTTTTCGCGGTTGATTTTGAACCGGTAGTCGCTGAAATTTTAGAAAAAGTTGAAAATGGTCAAATGGGCGTCGTGCTAAAACGTATGATGATGCGTGCTGCAGCACAAGTCGCTGACAAAATGGGTATCCAAGCCTTGGTGACAGGTGAAGCGTTAGGTCAGGTTTCAAGTCAAACATTAACCAACTTAAATGTGATTGACCGAGTAACTGAAAAGCTGATCTTACGACCACTAACGGTTTACGATAAGCAAGATATTATTGATATTGCTCGCGAAATTGGCACCGAAGATTTCTCGAAAACTATTCCTGAATATTGCGGCGTAATTTCGAAAAAACCAACGGTAAAAGCAGTTCTATCGAAAATCGAAGCAGAAGAAGCGAACTTCAATTTTGATATTCTAGATAAAGTTGTTGCCGAAACCCGTGTTATGGATGTACGTGACATTGGTAAAGAAACTGAAGAAGAAGTATCAACGGTAAGTGCGGTAGAAACTGTCGACAGCGCGGGTCATGACCAAGTTGTTATTGATATCCGCAGCCCTGAAGAAGAAGATGCTGCGCCACTTGAAATTGATAACATCGAAGTTAAACATATTCCATTTTACAAACTAGCCACTCAGTTTGGCGATTTAGCATCAGACAAGACCTATTTATTGTATTGTGATCGCGGAGTAATGAGTAAATTACAAGCGTTGTACTTACATGATAACGGTTTTGACAACGTCAAGGTTTATCGCCCTTAAGCATTAGAATATCTGCAAAACGTTATCAATATTCTGAAAAATCCCGAATATTCTATTCGGGATTTTTATTTTTATTGTGGTCTTTCTATTTATCTAGATTACAAGTCAAGGTTTCAAGCGAATAGTTCGCGATTATACTAAACTTTACTATACACAAATCATTTTGTAGGAGTTCAATCATGATTCATTCCAAACTTACAACAGTTGCTGTCGCCGTATCTCTTACTCTTGGCCTTAGCCATTGTGGTGGTAGCAGTAATGATGAAGAACTTGCCGAGATTGACGTGCCGTTTTCGCTAGGGATCTCCGATGCCTTTGTTGATGACGCGATGCACGTTGTGATCACTATTGATGAGATTCGGTTAATTCCAGTCAATGATTCTGACGATGACGATGACGATGACGATGATTCAGATGACGATGACTCTCGTGAGACTATCATTATAGATAGTTTCTCTGGTGGAGAAACAGTGTCTATTGACTTGCTGCAATATACTGGTAGTGACCAGTTAACCGTTATTAGTGAAGATGACGATATTGAAGTACCTCTAGGTGCATACCGAATGGAACTTGTTGTGGTAGATGAAAGCTCTTATGTGGTTTTGAAAAACGATGCAAATAACTGTGATGTAGGCGATGATATTTCATTTGCAGAAGGACCAGGCTGTTATGATATTAAGGTGCCAAGCTCGCGTTTACGCTTAGGTAGTTTTGATGTTGTACTTGGTGCAAGTGAAACAGCATCAGGACCTGCTTATACCGTTGAATTCGACTTAACACAGTCGTTAGTCCTGCGCGGCAATGAACCGGCAAAAAATGGTTTTATAATCAAACCACACGGTGTAAGAATTACCGGTAGTACCAGCAGCGGTCACATAGAAGGTGATGTCGACTTAGCGGCTATCTTGGCGTTATCAACCGATTTAGACCCGTTATGTACCGGTGATGTCCATACCGTGTATTTATACCAAGGTGATCAAAGTGAAAATGCCGAAAACTTAGTTGATAACTATGATCCAGATGATGTTGATTTTGATGACTCATTAATGCCTGTTCCTGCAAATGCTGTCGCACCATTTGCTAGTACTTTAGTGGTTATGGATGACGACGATGACGATGATGACGAACAGGATTCTGAGTATGAATATGAGTTTGGTTTTGTCCCTAACGGTGATAGTTTTGATGAACAAGTCGATCCTGAAGATGCAATTTATACTGTAGTATTTGCTTGTAACGTTGGCGATTTATCTCTAAAAGATAACCCGGTGCAATATGATGGCTTGGTTATTCCTAATCCGAAAGAGCAGATGGCTGTTGTTGAAGTGATTACAGGTGAAGAGGTCGAGCAAGATTTCCCTGTCGGAGAAAAGGACGATGATGATTAATCATTGAAGTTATTATTAGTCATTACTGAAGTGATAAGTTGAAACGATAAGTTTAAATAATAAGTTGAATCTATAAATATGAAAGCGCCACTATTTGAGTGTTCCCGAATAAAGGCGCTTTTTAGTTTTTTTAGTTTCTTAGATGTTGTAATTTATTAGATTACAAATCTAAAACCATTTTTCCTTGTTTAAAGACAATATCTACCGGAATATTGGCGCTTTCTAGTTTCGCTAAGTCATCGGCTAAATCTTGACGAACAATCCCCATATCGGCGACTAATTTGTCCACACGTTGGTAATCACCATCACCTTGAATGGTCAGAATTAATTCTGATAGAGAGTCGATGGCCGCAGTCATTTTTTCCATATCAACTTTATAAAAACCTTGCTCGTCTTTAGTAAATGCACCGTTGTCGGCAAAATAATTAAAGCGAACCATATTGGCTTTACCGTGGGCACTTGTTGCACCAAAACGTACTGAGCGGAAAATACCGGTCATAAACGTGGTGTAATAGTCTTTTAACTGACCTTCAGTGATTTCACCTTTTTTCAGTAATTGACGCACCATATAAAGCCCTAAAATATCAGCTTTACCTTCTTCTAATGCTGATGCATGTTCTTTCAATGATTGGCGTACCGTACCTTTGTCATTGATGGTGTTTTTAATACCTAAGCCATGGGCGACTTCGTGAAACATAGTATTGGCAAAAAAGGCAGTAAAGGTAACGTGCTTGCGATCTTCTTCACTAATTAGTTGCTCTGCAATTGGCAACATAATGGTATCGAATTTCGCTCGCATAGCATTTTTTAACTGTAATCTACGAGTACCTTTTTCAAGCTGTACTTGTTCATCATTAGGCAAATTGATTGCAATTGTTTTACTACCGGCATTACTGTGACCAGCGTAATAGATAACATCGTAAGCGTTTAAATCGGCATCAGAGCCTGGCACTTCTTTTTTATATTTTTTCGCTACAGGCAGTTCTTTTTGCAACTCAGGTAAGAAAGCCGCATATTTTGCTAAACGCTCACTCCAGTTTAAATCTTTGATCAGCACATAAGATTCAAAGCCTGAACGGTAACCAAATAACAAGTCTTCATAGGTTTCAATTGGACCGATAACCACATCAATTGGATTAGTCTTTATGTCCATCCAAGCAAAATCAGATGCTTGGTAATCGTCATTGCGCATAGCTTTAGCACGCATATTTAAATAGTTGCCAAACTCTTTATGATCGGCAAAGGTTGCCGCCTTTTCTAATAATAATGCAGCTCGTTCGATTTCTTCACTGAATATTTCGGAATAAGGAATCGAATAAAGCTCACCTTTTTCGTTTCGTCGTACGACTGTGTATAGTGATCTTTTGCCTTCAAAGTCAGCCGCTTCAAATTCTTCTTTGGTCATGTCCGCCGGGTAAAATTGCGCACCATGTGGTTTGTCGTCGACACCTGTTAATAAAGGCTTATCACTATTAAGTCGATCCCAAGGACCGTAATTTATTTCGACAAAACGTCGTGTTTGAGGGTCTTTGATGCTGGCTAAAAATTGTTTTTTATTGTCGCCATAGGCTTGTCGCCAAAACAAATTGTCCATAATTTTTGATGCATCAATTAGTAATGAAAGCATTTGTTTTTGATTATCACTTAAGTGGCTTAGGTCAGCATCTAGAGTGACTTCTTTATATATGCCTAAACGAGGCTGAGCATCAGCAAGTAATTTTGGTTCTTCATTTGCTGTTTTATTGTCGCCACATGCAGTTAGTAGTGAGGTAGCCAGAACGATACCGGCGGCTATTTTGGTAAATTTCATAATTATATATTCATTGTTGTTTATGGTATTGCACAGCGATTCGCTATGGTTGAATAATTTTTCTGTATATCTGTGCAAAAGAGTAGATAATTTTACAGGTGACTGCAAATGATTAATTTTATCAATAAACCGCTAAAAGTCTTTGCGCAATAGTAATTGGTCTGTTATTACTTAAGTAAGTGATTGAAAACACTAGTTGAAGATTAGCGTTCATAACTAGTTTGTCGCAATGTTTAGAATTTGAAAGAGGATGATTTATGAGACACGTAGTAATTTCGATTTTGGGTAAAGATCGTCCTGGTATTGTAGAAAACCTTGCTGGAATTGTTAAGGATCATCATGGTAATTGGCAAACAAGTAGCCTTCGTCATATGTCGGATATTTTTGCCGGTATCGTAGAAATTGCGGTAAGTGATGAACATGCCGAGAAGATGGTGGCAGAGTTAACCGCGATTGATAACCTCAATGTTCAAGTTGAAGTTAGCCAACCAAACGAGCGAGCAGACAATGTGGTTACCCTCGATGTAACCGCGAATGACAGACCAAGTATCGTTGCTGAAATATCTGCCATAATCCATAAAAATGGTGGCAATTTAGTTAAGTTAGTGTCGACGCAAGTATCTGCAGCCGATTCTGCTCAGCTTTTATTTAAAGCCCACGCAAAGATTGCAGTGGAAAATAGCGAACAAGTTGATGTGTTGGTCGAAGCCTTGGAGACGATTTCAGACGATCTGATGGTAGATATTGAAACTTAGGGTAAATCTTCACAGATATCGATATAGAAATACACAAAATAAGCGACCTATTTAGGTCGTTTTTTTTGAATAAATTACAAGAATTCTCTTTTCTGCTAGGCTCTAAATTGACGTTAAACATTTAAGTTAACGAAAATAACAAAAAAAATTTACTTGTCATAAAACTGTAATACTTTACTGGCAGACTAGCGTCAACTTAAATACTTATTATAAATTTACAGGGTAAATACTATGAACTTAGTTAAAACTTCAATTGCACTTTCTATGGTTGCGGCATTTTCTGCACCAGTAATGGCAAATGACGAAATCAATTTTTACGGTAAAGCAAATGTTGGTATTCAAATTGCTGATGAAGGCGATGGCGCTTTCTCTGAAGTAAAATCTAATGCATCTCGCTTAGGTGCTGCTGGTGGTTTAAAAGTTGATGACTCACTTTCAGTTGTTTATAAAGTTGAAGTGCAAATCGATATGGATGGCGAAAGTGACGACAACGTTACTGCTCGTAATCAATATGTAGGACTAAAAGGCAATTTTGGTGAAGTACTACTTGGTAAAAACGATAGCGTAATGAAGCAGTCGTCATCAAAACTAGACATTTTCAACGATTATGAAGCCGACCTTAAGGTTCTTTGGAAAGGTGAAAACCGTGTTGATGAATCAATAACATATAAATCACCTAAGTTTAATAACTTCCAACTTGGTGTTACTTACGCAACAGAAAGTGATGCTGACCAAGATGCAGGTATTTCTACAGCATTAACTTGGGGCGATCAGAAACTATCAAAATCTAAGTATTACGCGGCAATTGCAGCTGATAGTGAAATGAATGGTTATGATGCTGTACGATTTACCGCTGGTGCTAAATTTGGTGACTTGAAATTAGGTGCGATGGTTCACACTCAAGAAAATGTTGATACCGGTGAAGAACTTGACGGTTTCTTTGTAAGTGCAGCATACAAAATCAATGACTTCACTATCAAAGGCCAAGTGCAAACTGGTGAAGTAGATGGCGGCGATGAGAATACTGGTGTTAGCGGTGGTGTTGATTATGCTTTAGCAAAGAACGCAACAATTTTTGCTTTCTATACAGCATTTGATTTCGATACTAACGGCGAAAAAGATTACTTTGCAACGGGTATTGAATACAAGTTCTAAGTAATTGATAGAAATAAAATAAAACAGGCTGCTATCTTTAGCAGCCTGTTTTGTTTATGGTATTTAAAAATGCATTTATTATGGTTATTGTCATTAAACTGTCACATTGTTTGGGCATCATAACCATGAATATTTCACCATGAGTCGGAAATTAAGATGAATCGACAAATTTTAGTCGTTGAAGACGAAGCACCCATTCGAGAAATGATAGCTTTTGTACTTGAGCAAAATGGCTTTAATGTAATTGAAGCTGAAGATTTTGAGCAAGCTAAAGAAAAGCTTGTTGATCCTCTGCCTGATCTTGTATTACTAGATTGGATGTTACCTGGTGGCAGCGGTATTCAAATTGCGAAAGAAATTAAACGCCAAGAGTATACTAAAAATATCCCTATCATTATGTTGACGGCTCGCGCGGATGAAGACGATAAAGTAAAAGGTTTTGAAGTTGGCGTCGATGATTACGTGACTAAACCATTTTCACCTAAAGAGTTAATCGCCCGCATCAAAGCTGTGATTAGACGAGTGGTACCTACTGCACTAGAAGAAGTGATTGAGTGTAAAGGCATGGCCTTAGATCCACAATCACATCGTGTCAGTATTGACGATGTTGCTTTGGATTTAGGACCGACCGAATTTAAGATGTTACATTTCTTTTTAACACATCAAGATCGAGTTTATTCACGCGAACAATTGCTCGATAATGTTTGGGGACGCAATGTTTATGTGGAAGATAGAACTGTCGATGTGCATATCAGACGTTTAAGAAAAGCAATTGCTGGTAAAGGTCATGAAGAGTTTGTGCAAACGGTTCGTGGCGCTGGCTATCGCTTTTCTACGAAAACAGCATAGTAATCAACTAATTCACAATAGCTAATACCATTAACTAATTTTATAAAACTATGACCAATCAATTAACTAAATCGATATATATTCAATTTATAGCGATTATCATAAGTGCCTTAATCGGTGTTTATTTTGATCTACTATGGATGTGCTTAGCGGCTACGTCATTGATTTTATTGGTTGGTAATTTAAACCAATTGTTGCAATTAAGTACCTGGTTGCAGAATAAAAGGTTGCCAAGCCCACCGTCAGTTAATAGTGCATGGCAAACAATTTATGATGGTTTTTTTAAACGCGTAGAGCGCCATAGGGAAAAGCGTAAAGAACTCAATTTTCATATTCGAAAATTCCGTGAAGGTGCCGAATCTTTACCTGATGCCACGGTAGTACTAGGTCCTGAGTTTCGTATTGAATGGTCAAATACTAATGCCAAATTATTGTTAGGTATTTCGTGGCCAAAAGATAGTGGTAAAAAACTAATTAAGGCGATAAATAGCCCTGAGTTACAGGAGTTTTTATTAACATCGACGTTTTCCGAAGTGCCAAGTATTTTTGTTTACTCAACTGAGCATCAAGAATTGGAAATGCGTTTTACCACCTACGGTGAAAAACAGTTTTTGCTCATGGTTCGTGATGTGAGTCAATTAAAGCGTATTGAAAAAATGCGTAGAGACTTTGTTGCTAACGTTTCCCATGAATTGAAAACGCCGCTCACTGTAATGCGCGGCTATGTTGAGATCCTCAGCGATGATGACGGCTTACCTGAGATTTGGAAAAGTTCTTTCTCTGCGGTGGAACAACAAGTCTCGCGCATGGATCGTTTAGTAGAACAGTTGTTAACTTTGTCGAGAACTGAAATTCACGGTGAGCAGGAGAATCGACAACGCATTAATGTGGCTAAGCTGATCAATCGAATTGTTGAAGAGAATAGTTGGCTGATTAATGAGAAACGACATAATATCGTTGTTGATGTCGACAAGCGAGTATCACTTTGGGGCATTGAAGTTGATATTAAAAGTGCATTTACCAATTTGATAGTTAATGCGGTCAACTATACCCAAGCGAAAGGCAAGATTGTAATCAGTTGGCGAAAAGCTGGTGAGCAATGCATCTTTAGTGTTCAAGATAACGGCTGCGGCATACTCGATAGTGATATTGATCGATTAACCGAGCGTTTTTATCGAGTTGATAAATCACGCTCTCGTAATACTGGTGGTTCGGGTCTTGGCCTTGCTATTGTGAAGCATGTAGCGAATTTGCATAATGCTCGTTTAGTTATCGATAGTGACTATGGCAAAGGCAGTAACTTCCGCCTTATCTTCGACGCAAAAGACAGTTATGTTCAGTAATTGAAACAGTCTTTCAATTAAATGTCTTAATTACCATTAGTGCTAATGAAATATTGCTGTTAGCACAATATTTATCAAAGAAATAATACACGCCGCAATAAAAGTCGTTTTTAAGCTTTTAATCTCAAAATCATCAATAAACTGGTCTGTTAGCCACAACATAAACGCATTTATCACCAGCAAAAATATACCAAAAGTTAATATAATCATTGGCATAGCGAAAAATACTAAGATCCACCATAAAAATAGGTCAACAACCGAATAGACAATGGCAACGACAATAGCGGTGCCAAAGCTTTTTAAACGAATACCATCCATCAATCGAGAAACTAAAAAAATAGATATACTTAACAGTATTAGCTTGGTTATCATAAGCGCCTTAAAAAATTAATTATTATCATCGATAGATACTCTAATCGGTTAGCCAAGGAATTTCACCATGTGGTTTAAAAATTTATATATTTTTGCATTTACCCGCCCATTTACGCAAAACGAAGAAGAGCTTGAAAAGGCATTACAAGAACATGTCTTTGCACCATGTGGTAAAACAGAATTATCACGTTTTGGTTGGAGCACTGCCCTTGGTAAACATGGTGAGCGCTTATTACACCATGCCAACGGATGTTTCTTAATCAACGCTCGTAAAGAAGAGAAAATTTTACCTGCATCAGTGGTTAAAGAACAGTTAGAAGAAAAAATTTCTCAGCTTGAACATGAGCATAGTCGTAAAGCAACAAAGAAAGAAAAAGAACAATTCAAAGAAGACATCACTTTTGAGTTATTACCTCGTGCATTTTCTCGTATCAATGATACCCAAGGCTATATTTGCCCAGAGAAAAATATTATCGTCATTAACACCAGTTCACGCGGCAAAGCAGAAGACTTTTTAGCCTTATTGCGTAAATGTTTAGGTTCATTGCCAGTAACGAGTTTCACCCCAGATGCTGGCGCTGAAACTACGATGACGAATTGGTTATTAGAGCAAACATTGCCTGAGCGTTTCACTATCGGTTTTGAAGGTGAGATTAAAGCGATGGGTGAAGATGCCGCAGTTCTTAAATGTAAAAACCAAGATTTATTATCCGATGAAATCTTAGCGCATTTAGGCGACAAGCAAGTGGTTAAAATTGCCTTCGATTGGGACCAAACATTATCTTGTATCCTAACCGATGAACTTAGTGTAAAACGCGTTAAGTTCCACGACAGCGTATATGAGCAAAACGAAGATATTCCAAAAGACGACATGATGGTAAAAATCGATGCTGACTTTACCTTAATGACCGGTGAAATAAACCGTTTTGTTGACGATATGTTAGCGCAATTCGAATTAGCGACAAATTCTTACCTGGAAAGTTAAAACTTTAAAAATCATAAGTTTTTGATTTTTAAATAGTAAATAAAGTGCATTACACATGGTTACAACTGTTAACTTGATGTGTATTGCACTTTTTTTTTGAACCATTAAAATACCGCAACTTTCAAATATCCTTACAGTTTATAAGGTTGGTACTTATTATGTTTACACCGGAATTATTATCTCCTGCTGGTAGTCTTAAAAACATGCGTTATGCATTCGCCTACGGTGCTGATGCTGTGTATGCCGGACAGCCGCGTTATTCTCTGCGTGTACGTAATAACGAGTTTAACCTTGCCAACTTAGAAATCGGCATCAATGAAGCTCATGAGTTAGGTAAAAAGCTTTATGTAGTGAGCAACATCTCACCTCATAACTCGAAGCTGAAAACCTATTTACGTGATATTGAACCTGTTGTTCAAATGAAACCTGACGCGCTTATTATGAGCGATCCTGGTCTGATCATGATGATCCGTGAAGCTTACCCAGATATGCCTATTCATTTGTCAGTACAAGCGAATGCTGTGAACTGGGCGACAGTAAAATTTTGGCATCAACAAGGGGTAGAACGAGTAATTTTATCTCGCGAATTGTCTTTAGACGAAATTGAAGAAATTCGCATGCGTGTACCGGAAATGGAATTAGAAGTATTTGTTCACGGTGCATTATGTATGGCTTATTCAGGCCGTTGTCTATTATCGGGTTACATTAATAAGCGCGATCCAAACCAAGGTACATGCACGAACTCATGTCGCTGGTCATACAATGCTCACGATGCTAAAGAAAATGAGCATGGTGATATCATTGCAGTACAACCGCAACAACAGATTGTTGGTAGCGAAGAGCCTACTATTTGGACACCAGAAACGCCGCAGCAAGAAGAGTTTAAGCCAACTGACGAAGTGTATCTTTTACAAGAACAAGGTCGTCCTGGTGAGTATATGCCGGCATTTGAAGATGAACATGGCACATACATTATGAACTCAAAAGATTTACGCGCAATTGAGCATGTTGAACGTTTAGTGAAAATGGGTGTGCACTCATTGAAAATCGAAGGTCGTACTAAGTCGTTTTACTACTGTGCACGTACTGCGCAAATTTATAAGCAAGCAATGAAAGATGCCGTCGAAGGACGCAGCTTCAACGAGCGTTTAAAGCTTGATCTTGAACACTTAGCAAGTCGTGGTTATACCGAAGGTTTCCTTTCTCGTCACCGTCACGATGGCTTGCAAAATTTTGACTATGGTTACTCTAAGTCAGATTCTCAGCAATTTGTTGGTGAGGTATTAGGTCGTACGGAAGATGGATTAATTGAAATCGAGGTGAAGAACAAGTTCTTAACTGGCGATTATATTGAATTGATGACACCGAACGGCAATATCAGCTTTACCCTAGATTACATGCAAAACCGTAAAGGTGAAGAAGTCACTGACGCTAAAGGCTCAGGCCATTTTGTGCAAATTAAACTAGATACAGAGCTTGATTTAGAGTTTGGTATTATCATGCGCTATTTAAACGACGGTGAGAATACCCGACATCCGTTTGCGCAAAACCAAACTGCAGATAAAACAGATAGCAAAGCAAACGTTTAACCTTGGCTTTACGGAATAATTTATCATGGCTTTGAAAATATTAGACACTTGCATCAACTGCGATATGTGTGATCCTGAATGCCCAAATGAAGCAATTTATATGGGCGATGAGATCTATGAAATTGATGCCGATAAATGTACTGAGTGTGTCGGTCATTATGAAAAGCCACAATGTGTCATTGCCTGTCCAATCGATTGTATTAAGCCTGATCCTAATCATGTCGAGTCAGAAGAAGACTTACTGGTTAAATGCTACGAAATGCATGGCATTCCGCAGGGCTAATTTAAGCCCTAAAAGCCAATAATTGAGTCACTCAGTTTATTTGATATACTAACTACTTTCATTTTTAATCGAGCTAATTGATGTTGAAAGTCCATCACATTTTATTGCCTTCATTTTTGCGCAAATCAATGCGTGCCTATGAGCTTAAGGCTTTGATCCGTGAAACCGGTTGTGAGCTAAGCCGGATAGGGCGTTCACGTAATTGGCGATTAAGCGCGACTCGTGATCAAATGACCGAAATTATTAGCGGTCTTGAACAAGTATCAGAGCCCACATGGGCATGGCTTATCAAATTGATTGAACAACAACGTGGTCAGTTTACCGAAAAAGAAATTTATGCATTTGTTGTTCGTAACCCTAGCATCAGTGTCAATGAACTAGTGAAGTTAGCAAATTGCACAATAGCTGAAGCGCGAAAGGCAATAGATGAATATGAATGGCACGACGATTAAGTATTAAAAATTGATTTCTTGAACTAGTTTTAAGAGCTGTAAGGGCGTCTTATAACTGCCATTTTTCGTCAGATACTTAAGTAGTAATAGAAAAAATTAACCACGTCAATTCGGCTAACATCTGCATGAATATATAGAAGGTAGAGTGAAGCAGGATACCAAAACCAAGGTCACTGCTAGACTCTTATTGATACTATGTAGATTTGGGCTGCAGGAAATCTAGCCCAAACCATATTGAAAAGTACTTTATGAAAAGCTGGAAATTACCATTTAAATTTACCGTCAGTATTTTCTAACTTTTCTCCTGCTTTGGGAATATCCCATTTCATCTTATCACCGGGCTTACGATATTGTGCGTTTGCATCAATTAACCAGCTATTTAATTGCTTAGACAATGTTTTTACTTTTTCTGGGTGTTTATCAGCAAGGTTTACCAGTTCTTCTTTATCTGAAACTAAATGAAATAATTCAAATAAATTTTCATCGTACCAGTGGATAAGCTTCCATTCACCGTCGATAATAGCAGAGCTATTTCTATCACCGGTGGCTCCTGGACGTGCTATTGGAGAATGAAAATACATCGCCGGTCGTTTCACCTCTTTTCCTTTTAGAGCGTTCATATAGCTGACGCCATCTAAATGGTCTTGTGGACTTAAAGGTAGACTGCCCATTTCAAGCATTGTAGGGAAGTGATCAGAATTCATTACCTGTGTTTGGCTAACTGAACCAGCTTTGATTTTTCCCGGCCATTTTATTATGAAAGGCACTCTAATACCACCGTCATATAGCCAGCCTTTTCCTTGTCTATAAGGTAGATTAGAAGTGGCTAATTCTCTTGTATTTGGTCCTCTAGATGATAGGCCACCATGATCAGAAGTAAACATAATAATGGTATTATCAGTTAATTTTAAACTTTCTAATTTTTTTAATACTTTACCAACACTTTTGTCGACAGATCCAACCATTGCAGCATAGACTGGATGGTTCTGTTTTGTTTTGTATTGTGAAATACCATCGCCGCTGTCAATAATGTCATATGTTTCTTTTTTACTTGCAGCCTTTACCCCCATATTGTCTAGCTTATTTTTATAATATTCGACATCTTTTGGGTGGGCTTGTATAGGGGTATGTACTGAGTAGTGCGAAAGTACCATTAAAAAAGGTTTATCTTTATTACGTTCAAGAAAAGACTCTGCTTCTTGAGCCAATCGATCAGTTATATATTCACCTTTTGTTCCTTTAATATGAGCAAAAGTTTCTTTACCATTTTTTGATCTAGCGCCCCAAGGGTAAAAATAATTGTCAGGCGCACCGGCAGAGCCTGCAAGCATATTTTCTTCAAAGCCTTGGTGTTCTGGCCAGCCGCCATCTGATTTTCCTAAGTGCCATTTACCAATATATCCGGTGTGATATCCAGCATTTTGGAAATGCTCAGCAAATGTTACGTTTTCAGGAGGTAAAAAATGTTTACGATTTATTAATTCACTTCCTAGTCTTGTTGGCGCCATTCCGCTTAGCAATGCTATTCGTGAAGGAACGCAGCGTGGGTGGGCAACATAAGCATTATCGAATCGCATCCCTTCCATTGCGAGTTGATCAATATTGGGAGTTTCATATAGCTTACTGCCATATAATGAAAGATCTTGGCGCCCCATATCATCGGAAATAATCATTATGATATTTGGTTTTGTTTCTATGCTTAAATCATTTGCTTTACTATAAGCAAAAATTGCAGTACCAATCACCATTAATAGGCTGACTGCAGATAGTAATTTCATTTTGAACCCCATATTATTTATTATTCCAATTCTTTAATGCGAGTTTGAGCTTTTTTAACAGCATCATCTAGCTTCCACTTTAAATTAATTCTTATTCCTTCAAGGGGAACTTTGTCAGCAAGGTTGTTTAATTCCTCAGGATCATTTTCATGATCGTAAAGCTCTGCCCCGAAAAGACCATTACCCCACTCGGTATAACGATAACGTGTTGTTCGAATGGAGTGGCCGCGTATTTTTTTATAAGAAAACTCCCTGTTCTCTCCTTTGACCCTACTGAGTATTGCGGAATAAGCACTGTTTCTCACGCTAATAGAAACATCATCTAAACTCGGAGTTAGATCTAAGCCTTGTAAGTACTGCGGAGCATTTAGTTTGGCAAGCTTCGTTAAAGTAGGGTAAAGGTCCACTAGTTCTACTGGAGTCTCAACTGTACCGCCGTTATCTTGTGCATTTGGGGCGTAAATTATTAATGGTGTACGAGCCGAACCTTCAAATAAACTGCCTTTTTGCCATAAATCATGTTGACCTAATTCATAACCGTGATCAGATAAAAATACTACAATAGTGTTGTCCGATAAACCTTGCTGTTCTAGAGCATCAATAACCCTACCAATTTGAGCATCAACATATGATATTGCAGCGTAATAGCCTTGGATAATTTTCTTTCTTTGCTGCAGTGTAAGTGTTTTTTGATATGGACGGTCAGTTAACGCGATTTTAGGAATGTCATTACGATCATTTTTAGGTGCAATGTAAGGCGTAATTTTATCTAATGGATAAAGATCGAAATACTTTTTCGGAGCGACAAATGGGGTATGAGGACGATAAAAACCCACACCTAAAAAGAAAGGTTTTCCAGTTTTGTTAGGGTGATGCTTAGATATTAAATCTATGGCAGCACTAGCAACTTTGCCATCGGTATGCTCTTCATCTTCGCTCTTTATTGATAAAAAGCTTAAAACACCACCAAATGATTGCCTTGCTAAAGCGTCTGGATTGAAAGCTTGTATTTTATCTTCTACAAATTTATCTAGCCCTATTGGGTTGATAACTTTGTCCCAAGATATTGCATCGTCAGCGCCATCAGTACCTATTTGATTAGGTACACCTTGATGATAAATTTTCCCCACTCTTGCTGAAAAATATCCCTGTTCTTTAAATAACTGAGGCAAAGTAACTACGTTAGGAATATGATCTCGAAAGTTAGATGTTAAACGCGTATGAGAGGCATGAGCAATAACACCTGTTTGATCAGGGTAAAGACCGGTCATAAAACTTGCACGACTGGGTGTACACATTGGTGATTGGCTATATGCCTTGTTAAATAACACTCCTTTTTTCGCGATGGAGTCAATATTAGGGCTTATCACCAATGGGTGACCGTATGCTCCTAAGTCGTTATTCATATCATCTACAGTAATAAACAAAATATTGGGTTTGATAGCTTCTTTGGCTATAGATGAAAAACAAATAGCTAACATAAAAATGCCCACTAATAGAAACTGGATAAACTGCATTATATTTCCTGAATACTTAATAAATATAAGTTCTAATTTTCGTTGATATCAATCTTTATTGACCATTGCCATTGCTCGCCAGGCAACAGTTCTATAAGCCCATAACGGGAATTCAACGAGTTTTGTGCACCTACCCATGGTTCAGGAGAAATAAACCCGAATGCTTCACTAGCCCACATGTTGTATTCAATTACAGGTTGTTTCGGCCAGTGTGTGGCAAAGTGAGAAATATCAACATTTAAACCACTTGAATCTAAAAGTGTGACTTTTTTGTCATCACCACAGTCTGTTAATGAAATAGACTTCCTTTCTGGAAGATCTTTCATTGATTTAATGCCTATTAATTGGTTCGAGGTTAGATTTCCTGTTGGGAACCCCTGACTATTTCGTTCGACTCTTTGCTGGCACGGCGTTGAAAATTTAAAGTCATTTATAGACGAAGTATTTAATAGAGGGGCATTAAATGTAATATGGTTGCCTATTGAAAAAGGCATTGATGATGTATTCGCTGCTTTTGCAAATATATTATACTGAATCAAAAGCTGTCGATCTCTTAATTCATACTTAACATCCACCTTAAAACCAAAAGGAAATTGTTTTTGGGTTTCAGCAGTGTCTTCTATACTGAGTGCAATGCTATTATGATTTTTGTTCAGCAATCGCCAATGTAAATTTTGGGCAAAGCCATGAAATGGCATGCTATAGATATGTTTATTAACTTTATATTGACCGCGTTTAACTCCTTTTTTGGAAAGCCCATCTAGCGTCGTAGCCCCCGTCGCAGGCCACAACAAAGGAGCTTTTCCACGCCAGCCTTTTTTCGGGATATAGTCTTTACCTTTATAAAGCAATTCATGCCATTCATTTAAATGCTTTACTTCAATGCTTGCTAGTTCCCCCCCCGCTTTTGGAGACACTGCAATAGATACGTTTTCGTTTGATAAACTTAATAAGTCAGATTGATATGAATAAGATGTATTCGCATGTAATGCTCCCCATGAAAGCATACCAATTGTGCATAATTGCTTTATCTTCCCTTTAGAAAACATGACTAGTTATCAACCTTTTTATAATAAACAGAATAATACTGTAGCAATCCAGACTAAAAATGTAAACGTTATATGTTTTGATTTTTTTGGTTGTTTTGTGCTGGTTTTGAGCTGTTCTTGTAAGTTATTTATAGATGTAAACGTTCTTTTGTGTTTGTTGGTTTGACTGTTTCAAATGATAGCGATGAAAACACTAACAAATAACTTAAAAGTATTAAGTTATTAATAATAATACTGCATTAAAGTGGACTGTTAATCTTAAGTTATACGCAGAAATTAGTTCAGATATAGGCCAGAAATAATTGTATTAATAAACTTTCGCTATTTATTGTAAACGTTTACATAAAAATAAATTAGCATCTTCTTTGTCTTTGTAAGTTGTTGATTATTATGCTTAAAATGGTTGTCTGTGTGCCTTGTTTTATTGTAAACGTTATAATTGGGAGTTGACTTTAGCTTTTGTTGCTTATAATTTAACCGTCTAGTAACAATAATGTTACATAAAAATAATAAAAATAATCATATAAAAGAAGAAACAAACAATAGGGGATAGCATGAAAACTGTTTTTACAACAAGAACATTGTTAAATGTAAGTATTATGGCTGTTTTATACGGCACCACTTCTTTTGCTGTTAAAGCTGAAGAGAACAGTGCTGAAAAGGTAGCTGACGGTATCGAAGTTATTGAAGTGTCAGGTACAAGAGCAAGCTTGAAACGCGCTTTGAATGCAAAACGTTTTTCTGATCAAGTTATGGATGGCATATCAGCTGAAGATATCGGTAAACTGCCGGACAACAATGTAGCAGAAGCTTTATCACGCGTAAGTGGCGTTTCATTAAATAGAGCCGATGGAGAAGGAGAATTCGTAAGTATACGTGGCATGGCGCCAGGGTTAAACTTAGTAACTTTAAATGGACAGACTATGTCTTCTTCAAGTAATGGTAGCGGTAATCCCGGAGATTTTGGTGGCAGTAGAGGTTTTGACTTAAATGCGATTGGATCTGAAATGGTCAGTGCATTAGAGGTATTTAAAAGTCCAACAGCGAGCATGATTGAAGGTGCAATTGGTGGCACAGTTAACCTTAAAACTCGTCGAGCTATTGAGGTAGGTGATAAGCTTAATATTGCAGTTAAAGGTACTTATGATGATACTGCCGATGAATATGGTTCTGGCGCTAGTGCTTTTTTAGGAACAGTTAATAGCAGTGAAACATTTGGAGTTTTAGCTTCTTTAAACTATTTTGATCGTACAACACAGCGTAATAGCTGGGAAAGTCGCGGTTGGACTCAAAAGCCTCTTTCTACTTATGTTGACGGCCTTGATCCTAATGCTGATGAAGATGTTTGGTTAATTGAAGATATTCGTTCAAATTTTCGTAATGATGATCGTGAGCGATTAAGTGGTAATGTAAGTTTTCAATGGCTGCCAGCAGAAAATATTGACGTTAATTTAGGTGGCTTCTTTTCTAATCAAGAAAGGACATTCATGTCAACTAACTGGGATGTAGATATAGGTAAGTCGAATCCTAAGTTTGCCGCAGACTCAGTGGTTGTTGATAATGGAAATTTAGTTTCTGGCCAGTTCACCTCTAAAGCAAAATTTGAAGAAAGTGGTTTTGAGCGTTTATATGATGATAAATCATCAGCAATAAATTTAACCGTGGATATTGAGCAAGGTAACTGGATGTTCACACCTGCCGCTGGATTTAGCTCGTCAGAAAGTCAACTCGATTGGTTATGGGGAATTTTTCGCTCTAACTTAACTCAAGGAGCAGTTGGATTCGAACTTCCTAATGGTAGTTATAGTCCTGTAGTAAACTATGATCAAAATGAGCCTAATATATTGCCCGAAAATATGGCTATGAACCAGGTTCAGTTCCGTCATATGCTAGTTGAAGAAGATAAAAACTTTGCTCAATTTGATGTGGATTATGACCTAGAACATGACTTCTTTAGCAGTATTGAGTTAGGTGTTCGTGTCAGTAGTGCTGAGCGTTCGCTTGATTATCAAAATACAAAATATAAAGCTAAGCCTGCGCCAAGTTATAGCGATTACCACATTCCAGTGAGTGTTGACGGAATGTTAAGCGAAGCGCCGGTAAGTTCTTGGGATAGACCTGACTTTGATAAACTTGAAGCTGATTTTAGCCAGTATGACACAAAAACTGTAGATCCATCAAAAGAATGGTCAATAGAAGAAGATATCCTTGCATTCTATGTTCAAGCTAACTTTAACGGAGAGCTTTTTGGTAAAGCCGTAACGGGTAATATTGGTGTGCGCCAAGTAGAAACTAACAATGATATAATGGGGTATCAATTACCTGAATCAGGAGAGGTGTTAGCTCGTAAAGTATCTAATGATTACAACGATACCCTACCAAGCGCTAACTTCAATATCACGATGTCGGAAGACGTTATAGTCCGTCTTGCCGCAGCCAAAGTAATGTCTAGACCTGACTATGCAAAACTTTCACCGACTCTCAAAGAAGACGTTAACTCTCCAGGTGATTTTAATGGAGGAAATCCTGAGCTAGAACCATATCGAGCAAATACTTTTGATGTAAGTGCTGAGTGGTACTTTAATCCTGAAGGACTATTGTCACTGGGCTTATTTTATAAAGATGTTGAGTCATTTGTTACTACGGCGACAGAGGATGGATTAATAGATCCTGACGTAAATGATGGCCAGCCATACTCGTTAAAGCAACCAATTAATGGTGAAGGTGCGACCGTAGAAGGCTTTGAATTTAGCTACCAACAGGCATTTAATAACGGCTTTGGTGTTGTATTGAACTACACATATAACGATAGTGACTCTACAGATATTAACCCAGACACTGGTGAAACATTACCTTTACTTGGTTTATCGGAAGATACCTATAATATCATTGCCTATTATGACAAGGCAGGTATAAATTTCCGCTTAGCATATAACTATCGTAGCGCATATTATGATAAGTTTGCTGCAACGAGTGAAGCTCACTTTATTGATGACTTTGGTCAACTAGACTTTGGTGCTAGCTATGTTATTTTAGATAACCTAACAGTATCATTTAATGCGACTAATATAACGGATGAAGTATCAGAAGAGTATGTAGGTAATTCTTCTCGTGGTTATGCCGTTAGACAAAATGGCAGTCGTTATGAACTAGGAATGGCGTATAAGTTTTAAAAGTATGACTTCTCAGGTGCATTTGTTATGTACCTGAGAAGTAGAGTACTATATTCGAAGTTTAGAATTGTTCATTACGTTGAATTAGCGTAGGTATATAGAGTTTACACATGGAAAAAGTAAATATTAAAAGTGTTGCGATTAAGTCTGGAGTATCAATCGCGACAGTTTCACGCGTATTAAACAATAAAGCTAATGTAAAGGAGGAAATAAAACAAAGAGTTTTAAATACAATTGAAGAAACAGGATATCAACGCAATTTTCAGGCAAGTGGTTTGCGAGCAAACCAATCTTTTAGTTTTACATTATTATATTCTGATCCAAGCCCTAGTTACGTTACTCAATTACAAAAAGGAGCTTTAGCTGAGTGCGAACGACAACATTATAGTTTGACCATATATCCTTGCGATCATCGACAAGATGATTTTTTAAAGAAGATTCACAGGTTAGTCTGCCATACAAAAAGCGATGGGCTGATCATTGCCCCACCTATTTGTGATAACCAAGACGTTATCAATTTGCTTGATGAAAAAAAAATACCTTACGCAAGAATTTCTCCATTTCAAGTCCAATCTGACCTGCCAAGTGTTTTGTGTGATGATTTTTCGGCCGCTTATAAAATGGCTAGTTACTTGATCTCTCTTGGCCATGAACGAATCGCTTTTATAAGAGGTACTGAAGGGCATAGTGCAAGCTTGAATCGTTTGAATGGATATCTAAAAGCGTTGAAGGAAAATGGTATTCCTGCAAACGATGATTATATCGAGCAGGGCGCTTTTTCTTTTGAGTCAGGAGAGCAATGTACACGTCGATTATTGCGTAAAAAAAATCGGCCTACTGCGATATTTGCTTGTAATGATGAAATGGCAGCAGGGGTAATGAAAGTTGCTCGTCAAATGAACATAGAAATACCCGTTGATTTGTCTGTTGCAGGTTTTGATGACGATCCCATTGCTCGCCATATGTGGCCAGCGTTAACCACAATTAAACAGCCTATCTCAGCTCTAGCTTCGGAAGCTGTCCGGATGTTAATTAATCATAACACTGAACTATCAGAGAAGAGTTCACAGTCAGATTTTGACTGTGAGTTAGTAATAAGAGAGTCGACATCAACTTGTCGAAGATAAAAATTTCCAATAAATAATTAGGCATAAAACTATGTATTATAAACTGAAAACATTCAGTGTTGGCCTTATTTTGCTTGCATTTCAAGCTAATGCCAATACAGACGTTGACAAAAGAATTCAAAAATTACTTAACTCTATGACAATAGAAGAAAAAGTAGGGCAAATGACTCAGTTAGATGTGCGTCAGGTAACCAACACTAGCCCTGAAGGCTTTGCAGTTTTAGATAAAGAAAAGCTATCTACTATCATTCACAAGTATAAAACAGGCTCTATTTTAAATGCGGCGGGTAAGCCCATGTCGATTTCACAGTGGCATACGCTGATTAGTGGCATTCAAGATGAAGCTTTAACAACATCTAATAAAATACCTGTGCTTTACGGTATCGATGCTATTCATGGTGTTACATATACCACAGGTTCAACTTTATTCCCTCACAATATTGGTATTGCCGCCAGTATGAATAATCAGTTAGGAGAAGACATTGCTCGTGCAACTGCAATGGAAACTCGCGCATCTGGTATTCGCTGGAACTTTGATCCGGTATTAGATTTGGCTCGCCAACCTTTGTGGTCTCGATTTGAAGAAACCTTTGGCGAAGATCCTTATGTTACCCAAGAAATGGGAGTAGGGATGATTAAAGCATATGAAGAAGGCGGCTTAGATAAACCTACCGCTGTTGCATCTACAATGAAACATTTTGTTGGTTACTCTGCTCCGACAAATGGTAAAGACCGTACACCAGCCATTATTTCAGATAAAGACTTGTGGGAATATTATTTACCACAATTTGAAGCGGCGATAGAAGCTGGCTCTTCAACTATTATGATTAACTCAGCATCTATTAACGGTGTGCCAGTGCATGCAAGTAAGCACCTTTTAGATACCGTACTAAGGAAAAAGCTAGGATTTGAAGGCTTAGTCTTAACTGACTGGGAGGATATTATCCGTTTACATACTCGCCATAAAGTCGCTAAAACTCCTCGCGAGGCAGTAAAAATTGCGATTAATGCTGGTATTGATATGAGTATGGTACCGAATGAAATGTCATTTTTTGAGCATTTAACTGATTTAGTTAAATCGGGTGAAATTTCTGAGCAACGAATAGATAAATCAGTTGCCATTATATTACGACTGAAGTTCCGTCTAGGTTTATTTGAAAATCCTTACCCTGAAAAAGAAGCAATTAAAAATTTTGCAAAGCCAGAATTTAAGCAATTAGCATTAGAGGCCGCTCGAGACAGTATGACACTGTTGAAAAATGAAAGCTTGGTAAAAAATGGAGCAGCTACTTTGCCATTAAGTATCGATAGCAAAGTACTTGTTGCAGGTCCAGGTGCTCATAATTTAGGACCTTTACACGGTTCTTGGTCATATTCATGGCAAGGCAGTAATGAAGAGCGCTATCCAGAAAGCACTAAAACGTTAATTGAAGCATTTGCTGATCGAGTAGGCGCAGATAACCTTTCCACTTTTGCTTTTGAAGGGTACAACAACTTAGCAAATTATGATGTCGATGGGCTCGCTAAAGCGGCTCAGTCTGTAGATTATATTATTCTTGCTTTAGGTGAACGTTCATATGCTGAATCTCCAGGTGCTCTAGATGATTTAACATTAGATAAAAATCAAATAAAACTAGCACAAGCCGCTATATTAACCGGTAAGCCTGTTATTTTGGTTCTGATTGAAGGTCGACCTCGTATTATTCGAGAAATAGAACCTGGCATGAAAGCGATATTAAATGCTTACCGACCTGGTAGCGAGGGTGCTCAAGCAATTGTTGAGACGCTTTATGGTGATAATAACCCTGCAGGCGTTTTACCTTTCTCTTATCCCCAGTTTACAGGAGATTATAGTCCATATGACCGTAACTTCTTAACGGATGTGCAGCAGCTTCAAGTCACTGGTGAAAGCTATAACGGCTATAAACCTCAATGGCCGTTTGGTCATGGTTTGAGTTATAGCACCTTTGAATATTCTGATTTAACACTAAGCGATGATAATGTGGCTATTGACGATGATCTGTTAGTTTCTGTCAATATTAAAAATACCAGTAAAGTTGCTGGCGAACATGTTGTGCAATTATATGTTAGTGACTTATATGCAAGTGAAAGCCCTGCCGTAAAACGCTTAAAGCGTTACCAGCGAATTTCATTAAAGCCAGGAGAGTCGAAAAAAGTCTCTTTTACATTAGACACTGATGATTTACGTTTTGTAAATAGCTCATTAGAAAGAGTTGTTGAAGCCGGTGATTTTGAAGTGATGTTAGGTACATTAAAGAAAAAGTTTACTTTCGTTGATTAATTAACCCTAGGTAGGCTATTTCAATGTAGGGATAGCCACCTAATAGGTATCACTTATTATGAATAAATATAAAATTTTAACACCGTGTTTGGTGTTTGCCCTTTTACTGGTAAACAATATAGCGATTTCAGCAGAAGAGTCAGAAGTATCACGTCCTAATATTGTGATGATTGTTGCAGACGATCATGGTTTAGATGCCATTGGCGCTTACGGAAATAAAGTTATAAAAACTCCCAACTTAGATGCTTTAGCTGCCAATGGAGTTCGCTTTAATAAAGCATTCGCTACGGTTTCTAGTTGTAGTTCAAGTCGCTCAGTAATGTTAACTGGCTTGCAAAATCATGCAAATGGTATGTATGGTCTGCAACATGAAAAACATCACTTTAGTTCTCTTGATACTGTAAAGTCATTGCCTGTATTACTAAGTAATGGTGGCTATAAAACAGCGCGTATCGGTAAGTACCATTTAGCTCCGGAGCACGTTTATAGATTTGATACTGTGTTATCAAAAGGGGCTGCAAATGATATGGCTTCAATTGCACGAAGCCCAGTTGAAATGGCGAACATAAGTAAGAGTTTTATAAAAGACACTCAACAGCCATTTTTTTTATTTTATGCTAGTGACGATCCTCATAGGGCTTATCCATTTGAAACATTTCCTGAACCAAATGGTTTCGGTAATAGAAAGCAGGGGTACCCTGGTATCACCGAAGTGTTGTATACACCTGAAGAGGTTATAGTTCCTCCTTATTTACCTGACACTTTGGCTGCAAGAAAAGAAATTGCACAGTATTATCAGTCGGTATCTCGCTTAGATCAAGGCGTTGGCAGGTTGATTGAAGTACTTAAGGAAACAGGTAAGTATGACAATACAATTATTTTATATTTATCTGATAATGGAATTGCCTTTCCTGGGGCAAAAACAAACTTGTATGATCCCGGTATTCAATTACCACTTATAGTTAAAGCTCCAAAAAATAATAAAATAGGTAAGTCGCTTAATGAAATGATTTCTTGGACCGATTTAACCCCTACTTTATTAGACTATGCTGGCCTATTAACAAGTACAGATAAATATCATGGCAAATCTTTTAGGCCTTTAATAGAAAAATCAGCAATAGATAGCAGTGAATGGAATGAAGTTTATGCTTCTCATACCTTTCATGAAGTTATGATGTACTACCCAATAAGAATGGTGCGTACACAACAATATAAACTGTTATGGAATATTGCATATAAGCTAGATTACCCATCAACGCATGATTTACAAGAGTCTTTAATTTGGCAAGAAACCATGCGTAGCAATCAAACACAATATGGGCCGCGTAGTCTAGATGACTTCTTTCATCGTGCTGAATTTGAACTTTATGATGTGGTGAATGACCCACTAGAATTGACCAATCTAGCTAATGAAGAAGAACATCAACAAATTCTAGAGCGGTTAATTAATAAAATTAAATCTTTTCAAAAAAATACCGATGACCCATGGGTAAGAAAGTGGCGTTATAAATAAATAACATGCACTTATCGGCGCTCGATTTAACTATTATTGCTAGCTACCTATCGGTGCTAATTTTTACTGGTTTTTACCTTAAACGTAAAGCCAGTAAAAATATCAATGCTTACTTTATGGGAGAACGAAAGCTACCCTGGTATGCATTAAGTCTGTCGAATGCTTCTGGTATGTTTGATATTTCTGGAACCATGTGGTTGGTAACCTTAACTTTTGTATATGGACTAAAAAGTATATGGATCCCATGGTTATGGCCTGTCTTTAATCAAATTTTTTTAATGGTATTTTTATCCCTGTGGTTACGCCGTTCTAATGTTATGACAGGGGCTGAATGGATCACTTTCCGTTTTGGTGACCGTTTTGGTGGCAAGCTATCATTTAATATTGTGGTGATTTTTGCCATTGTTAGCGTTTTAGGCTTTTTAACGTATGGCTTCATTGGTTTAGGTAAATTTACTGAGATATTTATTCCTTGGAGTGTAATCGATGAATATGTACCTTTTACCATTGCTTCCGACCAAGTAGCCTATTTTTATGGTGCAGTACTAACGATAGTAATGACCTCGTATGTTTTAATGGGAGGGATGCTAGGTATAGTGTGGGCTGATGTAATTCAGTTTTTTCTGATGCTTGTTGCAACCATCATCATTGCAATAACTGCAATGAATTCTATCTCTCCTGAAATGTTAGCGGCAGTTGTACCTGATGGCTGGGATTCTCCATGGTTTTCTTGGCAGTTGTCGCTGGATTGGCAAGAGTCCATCCCACAGGTTAATCAAAAAATTGCTGAAGATGGTTATGAGCTCTTTGGGATATTTTTTATTTTAATGTTATTTAAAGGATATTTAGTTAGCGCAGCTGGCCCAGCCCCAAATAAAGATATGCAAAAAATATTATCAGCTAGATCGCCAAAAGAAGCCGCGTTAATGAGTGGGTTTGTTTCGGTAGTGTTAATGCCTATACGTTATATATTAATTACCTCCTTTGCGATCTTGGCTATTGTTTTCTTTGAACAGTTACCACTACATTCAAATGCAGGCATTGATTTTGAAAATATTTTGCCCGCCGCGATTATAGAGTTTACTCCAATAGGTTTGCTTGGTTTAGTTGTTGCAAGTTTGATCGCCGCTTTTATCTCTACGTTTGCTGGTTCGGTAAACGCAGCAGTTGCTTATATGGTTAATGATATTTATAAGCGCCAGATAAACCCTGCTGCAAGTGAAAGAAGGTTAGTGAACTTATCTTATTTGAGTGTTTGTTTGATTGTGCTTGTTAGTATTGTTATCGGTTGCTTTGTTGAAAATATTAATAATGTTATGCAATGGATTGTTTCTGGGCTGTGGGGGGGCTATGTGGTTACAAATATTTTGAAATGGTATTGGTGGCGACTAAATGGTTACGGCTATTTCTGGGGAATGCTTGCTGGTATGCTTGGTGCTCTTATATTACCCCTTATTATAGAAGGTGTTGATTTTGGCGTGGCGAAAGCGATTGTACCTTTATATCTATTTCCAGCTTTGTTGATATTTTCAGGCGCCATCTGTATAGCGGTGAGCTTATCTACCCCACCTGTTGACTCGAAGGTATTAATCAATTTTTATAAAAAAACACGACCTTGGGGCTTTTGGAAGCCAATAAAGGATTTGGTACTAGAACAGGAACCTACCTTTAAGGTAAATACTAATTTTTATCGAGATATGTTTAATGTTGTTCTCGGTATTATTTTTCAAACCTGTTTAGTTTTAATGGCTATACAGCTAGTGGTCAAACAATTTTCGATGATATGGATAACAGGGGGGATACTCATTATTAGCTGTATCGGGTTAAAGAAATTTTGGTATAACAACTTAGAAAATTAAATATTTAGGTAACTAAATTAATCAACTCAAAAGAGGAAGCTTGAACCTGTCGGTAATAGATACTTTGGTATTTGTCGTTTATGACGTTGTATTTTTGCTATTATTTGTGCGCTTCTTTGGCTATTTTTAATTGGTTATATTTATTTTGCTCCTGACACTAACGGCAGTTAATAGTCACAAAAAGAAAGAGGATTATGATAATCCCCTTGCTTTTTTAGCTAAGTTGAAACCTTTACTTTTGATTTCCTTTCGCTTACCAAATTTTAACGCGCTTCTCTGGTGCTAAATAAAGTTTGTTATCTTCGTTAACTGAAAACGCTTGGTAAAATTCATTTACATTTCTTACTGTGCCGTTAACGCGGAACATACCTGGTGAATGTGGGTCTGTCGCGATTAACTGGCGAAGAAACTCTTCACGGTAAACACCGCGCCATATTTGGCCAAAGCCAATTAACAATCGTTGTTCGCCAGTAAAGCCATCGATAACTGGAGAGTCATTTCCATTTAACGACAGTTTATAAGCTTTCATGCCAATGCTTAATCCGCCAAGATCACCGATGTTCTCGCCAAGGGTGAATGTCCCATTAACGTTAAGATCAGGAAAAACTTGGTATGTATCGTATTGCGCAATGAGTGCACCAGTACGAGCTTTAAATTCGCTTAAATCTTTATCTGTCCACCAATTTCTAAGTACGCCATCGCCGTCAAACGTTGCACCTGAATCATCGAAACCGTGACCGATTTCATGACCGATCACTGCGCCAATTCCGCCATAGTTAACCGCATCATCTGCGTTCATATCAAAAAATGGCGGTTGTAAAATACCAGCAGGGAATACAATTTCATTTAAAGGTGGGTTGTAATAAGCATTTATCGTTTGTGGGTTCATGCTCCATTCAGTTTTATCAACTGGCTTACTTTGACGTTCAAGTTGTAATTCGTATTGTGCTAGCGCTGCACGTTCGATATTACCAAAATAGTCATCAGCTTTGATGGTTAACTTAGAGTAATCTTTCCATTTGTCTGGGTAACCAATTTTCGGTGTAAACTTAGATAATTTATCTAACGCTTGCACCTTAGTTTCTTCAGTCATCCAGTCTAGGTTTTCGATACTTTCTTTATAAGCTAGGATTAGGTTTTGCACCAAGCTTTCCATTTTAGCTTTCGCTTGCGGTGGAAAATGCTTTGATACATAAACCTTGCCAACGACTTCGCCTAATGTGCTATTAACAACATTAACGCTGCGACGCCACATTGGTTGTTGCTCTTGTGTACCCCACAAGGTTTTACTGTAGAAATTAAATTTTTCTTGATCAATTGCTGACGTTAAACGTGAACCGTTTGCACTTAATGCATGCCAACGAAAATAAGTCTTCCAATCATCAATTTTCACCGATGTTAAGGTGTCCGCTAGACTTGCCATATAACTTGGTTGGGTAACAATAATTTGCTTAATGTCACTTACACCACTAATTTGTAGGTATCTTTGCCAATCAAAGCCTGCTGTAACACTGGCAACATCACTAAGTGGTACCGGGTTATAGAGTGCGACCATATCACGAGTTTTTTCTTTGGTTATATGGTGGGTGGCGAGCTTTTTCTCTATTGCATAGATAGTATTCGCCGCTTGTTCACTTTCATTAAACCCGGCAAGGGCAAACATATTGGCAATGTGTTGCTTATATTTTTCGCGCAATTCTTGATCTATTTCGCCTTCTTTAAAATAGTACTCTCGATCAGGCAAACCTAAGCCGCTTTGCCATGTGTAAATCATATAAGTATTATTGTCTTTAAGGTCTACATATTGGCCTAAAGCAAACGGGGTGGTATATCCTCGTTTATTTGCTTCTGCCATGTAAGCGGCCATATCAGATAGGTTATTGATCGCACTGATCCGCGCAAATTCAGCATCTAAAGGACGCACACTTAGCTTGTTGCGAGTTTCCATATCTAAAAACGAATTGTAAAGGTCGCCAACTTTTTGTTGATCACTGCCATCAGCAAAGTCACCAGTAGCAGATTCTTCGATAATCACTTTTACATTGTCGACAGACGCATCTCTAAGTTCTGACCAAACACCAAATCTTGATTTATCGGCTGGTATAGTTGCTGAATCCATCCATTTGCCGTTGACGTATTGATTGAAGTCATCGCCAGGGGATACTGAAGTATCCATATAACTCAGTTTGATCCCTGATTTTAACTGTTCTTCAGGTTTTGTCGGCGTTTCGCCGCTACAGGCAAGTACTGAACTTAGCAATACTGCGGGGATTAAAATATTCTTCATTTTTCTTCCTGAACTGTTGATTTATCTAATTATTTTTTAAATTTCACGCATAAACTATAGTTCAGTTCAGACAAGGTGCCACTGCCAGAAATATTCAGATACAGTTTTCCAGTAAATATAAGTACTATAGGTTTATTAAACATTGGAATATTTAACTTATGAACAAGCCAAATTTAACAGACTGTACATTGGGATTTAGTAATAAAATCGCCACATTAACCTTTAACCGTGATGACGTTCGCAATGCTTTAACTGGCACTGCAATAACCGATGATATTGCTAATACAATTGAATGGATAAATAGACAAAGCGACGTTGCTGTTTTGGTTTTAACGGCCAATGGCAGCGCGTTTTCGTCAGGCGGTAACATCAAAGATATGGCAACGCGGTCTGGCGACTTTGCTGGTGATGTTAGTGAATTGGAAGAGCGTTATCGACGTGGTATTCAGCGTATTCCGTTAGCGATTCAAAGTTGTGAAGTACCGGTCATCGCAGCGATTAATGGCCCAGCAATTGGTGCAGGATTTGATATTTGTAATATGTGCGATTTACGCATAGCTTCTAATAAGGCTAAATTCGGCGAGACTTTCGTCAATTTAGGTATTATTCCAGGCGATGGCGGTGCCTGGTTTATGCAGCGATTAATTGGCTATCAAAAAGCGGCGGAGCTTACCTTTACGGGGAGAGTGATTACGGCCGTAGAAGCAAAAGAGCTAGGGCTTGTTTTAGATGTGGTAGAGCCTGAAAAACTTATAGCACGAACAATGCAATTAGCGGAAGAAATTGCCAGTAAACCAACCGCGTCTTTACGCTTAACTAAACGTTTGATGAAGATGGCCCAACGTACCGAATTACCTGATTTTCTTGATGTTTGTGCGGTGATGCAAGGCATGTGTCATAACAATCCTGAACACCTAGATGCGGTAAACACTTTATTAGAGAAATTGGCTAAATAGCGGTTGTTCGCTTCAGATCAAAGCGGCCATATAAAAAAGCCCAGAACGTAATGTCTGGGCTTTGTATTTTGTGAAGTTACTATTTAATCATACGCTTGTATTTAATACGATGTGGTTCTGCAGCTTGTGGACCAAGTGTTTTCTTCAACCACTCTTCATATTCAGTAAAGTTACCTTCAAAGAAACTTACCTGACCTTCGTCACGGTAATCGATGATATGAGTTGCGATGCGATCGAGGAACCAGCGGTCATGGGAAATAACCATGGCACAACCTGGGAATTCCAAAATGGCTTCTTCTAAAGCTCGTAACGTTTCGATGTCCAAGTCGTTGGTAGGCTCATCGAGTAATATTACATTACCACCGGTTTTCACAAGTTTCGCTAAATGTACACGATTACGCTCACCACCAGATAAGTCACCAATGTGTTTTTGTTGGTCGTTGCCTTTAAAGTTAAAACGACTGACATAAGCGCGAGATGGAATTTCATAATTATGGATACGGATAATATCCGAGCCTTCTGAAATCTCATCGTAAACAGTATTGGTATCAACCATGTCGTCACGGAATTGATCAACACTTGCCAGTTGTACAGTTTCACCAACCGTTACAGAGCCAGAATCTGGTTGCTCAGCGCCGGAAAGCATTTTAAATAATGTTGATTTACCGGCACCGTTTGGCCCGATAATTCCGACGATCGCACCTTTTGGAATTGAGAAACTTAAATCGTCAATCAAGACACGTTCGCCATATGATTTAGTAATGTTTTCAACATCGATTACTTTGTCACCAAGGCGAGGCCCTGGTGGAATGTATAGTTCGTTAGTTTCATTACGTTTTTGATTTTCTTGGCTTGATAACTCTTCAAAACGTGCCATACGAGCTTTTGATTTAGCTTGACGACCTTTCGGATTCGAACGTACCCACTCTAATTCGTGTTTGATTGTTTTAGCTAATGCATTTTCTTGGCGTTTTTCTTGCTCTAAACGCGCATCTTTTTGCTCTAACCAAGAGGTATAGTTACCTTCATATGGAATACCGTAACCACGGTCAAGCTCAAGGATCCAACCGGCAACATTATCAAGGAAGTATCTATCATGGGTGATAGCCACAACAGTCCCCGGGTAGTCGTGTAAGAAGCGCTCTAACCATGCAACAGATTCAGCATCTAAGTGGTTAGTAGGTTCATCGAGTAACAGCATATCTGGTTTTTCAAGCAATAAACGACAAAGTGCCACACGACGACGTTCACCACCGGAAAGTACTTTAATTTGTTGGTCCCACTCAGGTAAACGTAAGGCGTCAGCTGCTCGTTCTAATACGTTATCAATGTTGTGGCCATCTTGGGTTTCGATAATTGCTTCGAGCTCACCTTGTTCTTTGGCAAGAGCGTCAAAATCAGCACCTTCTTCGGCGTATTCCATATAAACCGCATCAAGACGAGCAAGGGCGTTTTTAACTTCACTAACGGCCTGTTCAACAATTTCTCTAACCGTACTTTCTTCATCAAGTTGCGGCTCTTGCGGTAAGTAACCTACTTTTGTGCCCGATAGTAATTTAGCTTCACCTTCAAATTCGGTATCAACACCGGCCATAATGCGAAGTAATGTTGACTTACCTGCACCGTTTAAACCAAGCACACCTATTTTAGCGCCAGGAAAGAAGGATAATGAAATGTCTTTTAAGATTGTGCGTTTCGGTGGGACAACTTTCGAAACACGGTTCATTGAATAAATAAACTTATCTGGCAACGCCATAGGAAAAACCTTATTGATTAAAATAAAAATTATTATTGCGCCTATTTTAGTTGATGAGGACTAAATTAGGCAACTGCAACTCGGCAGGTTTATCTACTATTTGAAAAATAAATCCTACGCTCAACTATTTTCTGCGTTAATTTTTATAAAACCTATGTTTTTTATAAAAAATTTAGTAGTTTTATAATTAGAAGAAGCATCTGACTTTAAAGAAGCAGGCATGGATGAAACATTTTAAATTTATATCACTGATAGTACTGTATTGCGTATTTGCGGTAAAAAGTAGTTATGCAACGACTACGGTTGCTGATTTTGAAGAGAAGTTTGCCAAAGCAGCTGAAATGGAAAATGCAACTTATGCTTTAAACGCGCTCGAAGAAATATTGTCCTCAGATGAATTAACTACTGAGCAAACGATACAAGTTTTAACCGCAGTGGCTAATCGCTACCACCAACTTAATGATCTAACGTTTGCGATTAGAACTATGGAGAAAGCCTATTCGTTAGCCGACGTATATCAATTGCATCAACTTAGTGCCGATGCGAGTAAATTAATTGGAGTATTCAACTATTTCAAAGGAAACAATGCTAAAGCACTGACTGCCTACCAAACAGCGTACCAATACTATGAAACTGTGGATGAACCATTAAAGCAGGCGCATTTGTTGAATAATATTGGCTTAGCTTATGGGCAAATGAGTGACCAATTACAATCTTTGAGTTTTTTTCAGCAAGCATCAAAACTTTACAAAGAATATGGTAGCGAACAGGATAAAATTGATATCCGTTATAATATCGCGGGGCTGTATATTAATTTAAATCGCTATGATCAAGCATTAGATACGTTAGTTGACTTATTGCCACGTTATGAAGCTGAGGGTAACTATTATGGACTTGCACAAGCATGGACGTATATGGCGATTGTTTACAAAAATATTGAGCAATATGACCAGTCGGAATCATACAGTAAAAAGGCGCTAAGCTATTATCAAGACAATGACCTTAGTTATGAAGAAGCCTCTGAACTTACCAATATTTCATTGCTTTACGCTCGAGTGGGGGATTCTGAACAAGCCATTAGATATGCGCTAGAATGTATTGCGTTAATCCCAAGCACAGAAAATGGTAGAGCTGGCGGTGGTTGTTATCATGCCTTATCTAAGGCTTACATAGAACAGGGACGAATTGACCAAGCATACCAAGCATTAGAAACGGGTAATCAACTTGCCACGGAACAAAATTACCTACCATTGTTAACCAACAACATAGCGTTGTATGCACTAATATTTGCAGCTAATCAGAATACTAGTGAAGCTGTGCATTATATTCAAAAGTATATCGATGAGCGAAATAAAGCGGAAAACAAAGCCTTAAACAGTCAACTTGCTCGTTATGAAGCAGAACAGCTAAGCCAAGAAATCGAAAAATTAAAACAGAACGAAAAAATAGTTAAGTTAGAAATTGAGCAAAAACAACAACAAGAAAATTACGTGATACTGATCGTGGCATTGCTTGCTATCGCCTGTTTCTTTGTCTATCGACGGATAAAAGAAAAACAAGTAAAACGAATACTAGAAAGCAACTTGAGACAGAGAGATATCGAAATTAATATTCTCAACGAGCAGCTAGATATTTATAGAGTTAAATCGAAGCATAATGAGTAAGTATTATCTCAAAGAAAGTTAATCGCAATAAGTTGATTATGTAAATTAAGCAATAATTAATAATGACAGAAAGCCGCTGTAATGAATTGACTTCATAATGCGGTTTTTTGCTTTCTAACGTATTGAAGAGTTAAGTACATGAGACAGTATGATATTGCTTTTTATGTCATCAGATTGCGTTTTTAATTCGATTCAGCAATTTATTATAAGGATAAACTAAGCTCTACACTCTGAAGAACTATCTGCAACACGGTGGTAACGTGCAGAAAACTCAAGGACTAATCGATGAAATTAGCAATGAAATATATACTGTTATCTATCATTACCTGTATAACATTGGCCGCCTGTGATGGAGATGAACCAAGTGAAGAAAACATCGCTAAACATTTAAACCAAGGTGCTAGTAGCGGTTCAACCGATTCGAGTAATGAGCAAGCTACATCTAACGATACTACCGCCGCAGCAACTGTTGAAGACACATTCTCTTTTTCTTTATCTTTGACCAACAGTGCAGGCAATAATACTGTTGATGTTAATACTACCAGCCCTGTGAAGGTAAGCGCAACGTTACTATTAAATGATGAGCCGCAAGCGGGCATTCTTATCGAATTTAGTTCGCAATTCGGCCTAGTGAATATTGATCCTGTTATTGGCACTGCATTAACAGATGCAGAGGGGGTTGCATCAATTATTATTACAGCCGGTGAGCAAGCTGGTGCTGATACAATATGGGCAGTTACTGATGATTTAGATGCTAGCATCAATGTATCGGTCAGCACTCAAAGTACCTCTGTTTCAATGTCTGCAGCACAAGCATTACCTAGCACCATTAGCGCCACAGGAACCACCGTTGTTTCGGTATCTATAGAAGATAATGATAATGGTGGTTTATATACTGCTCCGGTTAGTGTCAGCTTTACATCGGCATGTGTAGAAGCAGGCCTCGCTGAAATTGAATCTCCAATCGTTACATTAAATGGCAGTGCACAATCAACATACAAAGATATTGGTTGCGGACAGCAGGATACTATTGAAGTGAATGCACAAGTAGGGGCACAGTTATTAGCAAGTTCCGCTGTTGTTGATGTACAAGATGCAACCGCTGGAAGTATAAATTTCATCTCAGCAACTAGTGAATTTATCGCATTACAAGGTACAGGTGGAAGTGGAGGAGGGATCGGTCGCAGCGAAACTTCAGTTCTTACTTTTCAGGTAATGGATATAACAGGTAACCCTGCAGCATTTGAAGACGTTATGTTTGAGCTTTCTACTACGGCGGGTGAAATAACGTTAAACTACAGCAATGCGCAAACTGATAGTAAAGGCATGGTGTCCGTGATAGTTCAATCAGGAAACGTTGCCACGTCGGTGCGAGTAATCGCTAGTTTGACGAGTAATAATACTCTTTCAACCATTTCAGATTTGCTTGTAGTTTCCTCCGGTGTAGCGGATCAAAATAGCTTTAGTTTATCGGTATCAAATTTCAACCCTGAAGCTTGGCTTATTGATGGTGCACAAGTGCAAGTTAATGCTTACGTTGCCGATCACTTTAATAACCCTGTACCTGATGGAACCGCAATTGCTTTTTCAACCGAGTTTGGACAAGTTGATCCGTCGTGCACAACTGAAGACGGGCATTGTAGTGTCAATTGGACCAGCAGTGCGCCAAGAGTACCTAATCCTCCATTTAGGGATGCCAATACGCGTACGCGATATATAGGGGACAATGGTGCTTGTTTAAGCCCTCTTGGATTAAACACTGGGTTAAATGCGGCAGGTTACCCATGCTTTTATGATAATGCTTCAGCGGCAACTGCTTTAGCTGCCGCTATGCCAGGAGGACTGGGACAAGTTTATGGCAATCGAGTCACAATCTTTGCTCATCTGATTGGAGAAGAGAGCTTTTCTGACACCAATGGTAATGGTGAGTATGATAGTGGTGAAGCGTTTACTGATATTCCGGCTGAAGTATTTAGAGATGAAAATGAGGACGGTGTATTTTCGGGGCAATATGGCGATGGTAGCTTAGCAGGCGGGGCACAAGCTGCAATCGATGCTTGCTTGATGGATACTGGTGTTGTTTGTTTACAACAAGGTGGTGATAACGAAGAGTATGTCGACTTCAATAATGATGGCATTTTTAATGGTATTGGAAATGGTCAATATAATGGTGTGCTGTGTAAAGATGAAAGCAACGGTTGTAGCAATGACTTAGTTCCAATTAGTCAAAATATCACTATTTTACAATCGGGATCATGGGCAAATATTTCTATTATAGAACAAGGGTTATCACGCAATGTTGTCGCTAATTATTTTTTAACAGTAAATATTACTGGTGGCGCTAAAACCATAATTAGCTATGTTGCGGACTTGCATAATGGGCGTATGCCTTCCGGTACTAAAATTGAGTACAGCACTTCTGTTGGCGAGATTGTTGGGCCTAGTTCATGTACGGTTTTAAACTCTAGCACGTTAGGATTTGAACAATGTTCTGTCGTAGTAAAACCTATTGACGATATAGATGCTAGTGAGCAGGGGCCATTAACTGTGAAAGTAACATCACCATCAGGAGCGGTAACCGAAAGGACCATCCAACTTGAACAATTGGTGCCTTAAGGTCACAGTTTAATACTATCACCTTAAAAAGACGCAACCACAAAAAAGCCCCTTTCGGGGCTTTTTAATATTTAGAAAAAATTCTAATTAGTCTTCGCTCACTAAACCACGTTTCTTAAGTAAGTAAATCGGGTCTGGTTCTTGACCGCGGAAACGTTTGTACATGATCATTGGGTCTTCAGTACCACCTGACTCAAGTACGTTTTTACGGTAGCTATTTGCTGTTTCTGGATCAAAAATGCCTTTTTGAGTGAACACGTTGTAAGTGTCAGCATCAAAGATGTTAGACCAAATATATCCGTAATAACCTGACGAATAACCACCAGCAAAGATATGTGAGAAGTATGTTGAACGGTAACGAGGAACGATTTCGTTAATTAAACCGATTTCTTTCATCGCATCAGCTTCAAACTTATCAGCTTCTTGTAGCTCTGCGGTTTCAAGCGTGTGCCATTTAAGATCAAGAAGTGTTGCAGCCATATACTCAGTTGTTGCAAAACCTTGGTTGAACTTACCTGACGCTTGGATTTTCTCAACGATTTCTGCTGGAATCACTTCGCCAGTTTTGTAGTGCTTAGCAAATACAGCTAATACTTCTGGTTCGGTCATCCAGTTTTCCATTACTTGTGAAGGATATTCAACGTAATCACGTGGTAATGAAGTACCAGTTAATGAACGGTAGTAACCATCAGACAATAAACCTTGAATCGCATGACCAAATTCGTGGAATAACGTTGATGCTTGATCGAACGTTAATAATACTGGCTCATTGTTTACTGGAGCTGGGTAGTTTAATACGTTGTAGATAATTGGCTGAACATTTTCACCATACATTTTGTATTGCTTTCTGAAAGAGCTCATCCATGCACCGCCGCGCTTAGAAGCACGTACATAGAAGTCAGTCATGTAAACACCAATTACAGAACCATCTTTGTCAGTAACTTCATAAGTAGTTACATCAGGGTGGTACTTAGGTAAGTCATCACGTTGAGTGAATTTAACGCCCCAAAGTTTATTGGCAGTATAGAAAACACCTTGCATTGTATTGTTTAATTCAAAGTAAGGTTTTGTAATTGACTCGTCTAGGTCGTATTTTGCTTTACGAACTTTCTCAGAGTAATACCACCAATCCCATGCTTCTAATTTAAAGTCAGCACCTTGTGAATTTGCAAACTCTTGCATATCAGCAACTTCTTGCTTAGCACGATTAAGAGACGGCTCCCAAACACGGTCTAACAGGCCATAAACGTTTTCTGGTGTTTTAGCCATGTTGTTTTCAAGCACGTAATGAGCGTGAGTTTTATAACCTAACACTTGCGCACGTTGGTAACGTAATGATGCTAATTCAGAAGCAATTGCTTTGTTGTCGTTTGCATTATCGTTGTCACCACGGTGAGTGTAGGCGTAGTTTAATTGCTCACGTAATTTACGGTTTGTAGAGTAAGTTAAGAACGGATAAAAGCTTGGACGGTGTGTAGTAAATACCCACTTACCGTCATGGCCACGTTCAGTAGCTGTTGCCGCTGCAGCTGCAATAATGCTGTCAGGTAAACCATCTAAATCTTTTTCGTTATCAATAACTAATTCAAAGCTATTTGTTTCATTCAATAGGTTTTCACCAAATTGAATGTTTAATTTTGAAATTTTTGCATTGAAAGAACGTAATGTTTCTTTATCTGCTTCGTTTAAGTTAGCACCTGAACGAACAAAACCTTTGTAAGACTTTTCTAATAAAGTTGTTTGTTCAGTATTTAGGTTTAAGCTATCTTTTTGCTCGTAAACAGCTTTAACACGTTTGAATAAATCTTCGTTTAAGTTGATGTCATCAGACATTGCTGAGAATTTAGGTGACATTTCTTTCGAAATAGCTTGCATCTCAGGAGTCGACATTGAACCAATTAAACCATAGAAAACATTGGTAGTTTTATCGAGAAGATCGCCGCCTTTTTCCATTGCTTCAATAGTGTTTTCAAATGTTGGAGCATCTGGGTTATTAGTAATCGTAGCGATTTGTTCTTTAACTTGTTCAATACCTTTTTCCATTGCTGGTTTGTAATGCTCAAGTTTGATTTGTTCAAATGGCGGCATGCCAAATGGAGTGTCCCATTCTTGGTAAAAAGGGTTTGTAACTTCAACGCTTACTGACTGTTCTACTTTAGTCGTGTCGTTAGCGTTAGTGTTGCTACCTTCACTACAACCGGCTAAGGCAACAACCAAAGCGATAGGGGTAAGGATACTTACTTTCATTTAATCTTCCCGTTTTTCTAATTTCGGCAGCATAATTGCTATACGAAATTATTGTTAATAAATTTTCGACACCCGTTTTTATAACAAAGTGGCAAGGATGTAAAACTTTTCTGTGCATCTATCATAGTTAAATTGTAACGAAATGCTGCTATTCGTTACGAATTAATTACAAAAGTGTCTACTGAACCGCGAGTTACTCGTCTTGTGTGTTAACTATTATCTAGGTGATTGTCTTGAGTGTTTTCACGTTTAACTAATAAAAAGGTGAGGTACATCTTTGTTGGTAGGGAGAATATTAACCCGAATGCTACGCAGCCAGCACCAATCGCCATACCTGCTGGTCCCATGGTTTCAGGAATACCACTATAAGAGATTACATAGTGACCAAGAAGAAGTAAGCCAATACCAATACCGATACATATTTTTAAAATTAGAATTAATTTTTCGTCATCCATCAATGCACTCCCTATATTTCTTTTTAAATTAACGAATAAGTCGCTCTATAGACAATATAGCCTTGTTTTATATAGGTTAACTTGATGTTAATCAATTTTACTGGTGGTTATATTTCGCTACTGCACAAGTGAATTAAGTCGCTACTTCCCCTTTAAAATGATTTGTTTATACCGTCTTTTGTAATTCTTTTTAGCACTGTAACAAAACTGTCATATTAGCACTTTATAATAGCCGGCGTTTACTAGGGAAACTGATTCTGTTGAAGCTTTAATAGAGAAAAAGAGTAATAAATACTATTAAAGAATGTTCAATAATTCAGCTGGTATGTCGCACTTTTTATATAAAAAGTAGGTTAATTTAATAGTTGTAGTTTAGTTTTTACTTTGACGTTTAAAGACTAAATATTGATATAACGGCCTAATGGCCAGCATGTAAGTATAAATATTACTTACAAAATTTAATCAAGCAGTCTAAATACTGCAGGAAGATAATATGAGTGGAAATTCAATTCTAGGTGTATTTGCAAAATCGCCGTTAAAACCTTTAGAGTTACATATTCGCAAAGTAAATGAATGTGCAGCACTATTACCTTCTTTCTTGGTTGCTACTGAACAGTCTGACTGGGATGAAGCTTCAAATATTCGTACGAACATTTCAACATTGGAAAAAGAAGCCGATGCATTGAAACGTGAAATCCGTAGCGACTTACCTGGTGGGATTTTCATGCCAGTAGAGCGTACCGATGTATTAGAGCTTGTATCGCAGCAAGATAAAATTGCTAACAAGACTAAGGACATTGCGGGCCGAATCTTTGGTCGTCAGCTTGTCATCCCTGCTGCATTGTCGAGTGAATTTAATGCTTATGTAGAACGTTGTCTTGATGCGATCAAACAAGCTGCAGAGGCAATCTACGAATTAGACGATTTATTAGAAACCGGTTTTAGAGGTCGCGAAGTTGATCTTGTTGAAAAAATGATCGTTGAATTAGCGTTAATAGAAGATGACACTGATCGCATGCAAATTACATTGCGTCGCAATTTAATGGCAATAGAAAAAGACATGAATCCAGTTGATGTTATGTTCTTATATCAAATCATTGAGTGGGTTGGTGACTTAGCCGACTTAGCTGAGCGCGTAGGTGCTCGTCTCGAAATCATGCTAGCAAGATAAGGTATTAAGTAATGGATATTTTAGCGAATTACGGCAGCACCTTAGTTATTTTTGCTGCGATTGTTGGTTTTATTATGGCCTGGGGTATTGGTGCAAATGATGTTGCTAATGCGATGGGTACTTCTGTTGGTTCAAAAGCGTTAACCATCAAACAGGCAATCTTAATTGCCATGGTCTTTGAGTTTGCTGGTGCATACCTTGCGGGTGGTGAAGTAACTTCAACCATTCGAAAAGGTATCATTGACGCAAGTTTCTATGTAGATATACCGGAGCAACTTGTATTCGGTATGATTTCAGCACTTCTAGCTGCTGGTGTTTGGCTATTAATTGCTTCTTACATGGGCTGGCCAGTTTCTACTACTCACTCAATTGTTGGTGCCATCATCGGTTTCTCAGCGATAGGTGTTAGTGTAGATACGGTAAACTGGGGCGCTGTACTAGGTATTGTTGGTAGTTGGATTGTCACGCCGTTAATTGCTGGTGTGTTTTCATTCATTATATTTAACAGTGCGCAAAAACTTATCTTTGATACAGATAATCCATTACAGCAAGCGAAAAAGTGGGTACCACTATATATGTTCCTTGCCGGCTTTATCTTGTCTCTTGTTACTATCAAGAAAGGTCTAAAACATGTTGGTCTAGAGCTAGGTGCTGTTGAAGGTTACTTATGGGCAATTGGTGTTGCGATTGTTGTTGCGATAGTAGGTAAGATATTTATTTCTCGCTTGAACTTTAAAGAAAGTAAAAATCGTCGTGCTAACTATATAAACGTTGAAAAAGTATTTGCAGTGTTAATGGTTATCACAGCTTGTTGTATGGCCTTTGCTCACGGTTCAAATGACGTGGCGAACGCAATTGGTCCACTAGCTGCAGTTGTTTCAATTGTTGGTTCAGACGGCGAGATTGCATCTAAAGCGGCTCTTGCATGGTGGATATTACCTCTAGGTGGTTTTGGTATCGTAGCGGGTCTTGCGTTGTTCGGTCATCGCGTTATGGCAACGATTGGTACTGGTATTACTCACCTAACGCCAAGTCGTGGTTTTGCGGCAGAATTAGCGGCGGCATGTACGGTAGTTGTAGCATCTGGTACTGGTCTTCCTATTTCAACGACTCAAACATTAGTTGGTGCTGTTTTAGGTGTAGGTATGGCGCGTGGTATCGCGGCTATCAACTTAGGTGTTGTTCGTAACATCGTTGTTTCATGGGTTGTTACATTACCTGTAGGCGCAGCATTATCAATTATGTTCTTCTGGATGATTAAAGGGGCGTTTAGCTAACCTATAATTCAGAATAAACCTTAATAACCAAGCCGGACACAAAACAGTGTCCGGCTTTTTTATGAGTACTGCTAAAGTTGTTCTCGAGCTTGGAGTTTACAATTTTATAACAAAGTTCCAACACTTCTTTGCAGTTTAATAATTTAGAGGCGTTATTATAGATGCATCTAAACAATTAAGGATTTACCAATGAAAAAACTTATCTCATTATTTACTGCTGCACTTTTATTCTCTGTTTCTGCTCAAGCTGAAGTTAAAGATTGTGATGAATTAGAAGATGAAATTCATACTAAAATTTCGAATAACGGTGTTGAAAATTTTGATTTGATGGTTGTTGACAATGATGAAGTTGACGAGCACGAAGGTTATAAAGTCGTTGGTAGCTGTGAAGCTGGTTCTCAAAAAATCTTATACAAAAACCTATACAAAGGTTAATCACAAGGTTAATCCAAAGGTTAAGAATTTAGTTCGCTAAATTTACCACCACGAATAACAAACCCCAGCATCATGCTGGGGTTTTTGTTTATAGGATTTAATTGCTCACTAACTAATAAAAAAACACTATGAAAATTGGCTTTTATTCAATTTTAGATTAAATTAATTAAACCATAATTAATTACTGATTGAATTTATCGATGAACACCCATTTGCCAAACCTAAAACATTTACAATATCTATTGGCATTAAACGAGCACCAACATTTCCATAAAGCAGCTGAAGCATGCTTTGTCAGTCAGTCAACCTTAAGTAGTGCCATCATTAAGCTCGAGCAATTGTTAGATTGCCAGCTTATTGAGCGCGATCATAAAAGCTTTGTTTTTACCGCTCACGGTAAAGCGGTGGTTAATTTGGCAGAGAAATTGATTTTGGACGCTACCAATTTAGTGGAATTTTCTAAATCTGGTGGTATTGCCAGTAAAGGTCAGATCCACCTTGGCTCAATTCCAACCATCGCGCCTTTTCTGCTAACAGACGTTGTTTCTTTGGCAAGTGAAAAATTACCAGACATTGAGCTTTTTATCACTGAAGCACCCACCGAAACTTTGCTGCAGCAATTAGCCAACGGAGATATTGATGTCGCTATACTTGCGCTGCCTATTGAAGCAAAATATGCAAATCAGTTTAAAGAAACTATGCTGGGACAAGATGCAATTGAATTGGTTGGCGATAAAGTCATTGTCGATTCTGTGCTTGAAAGCGGCAACTTTAAATCATTAGTTAATGGAAGTGTATTCCTGTTATCTGATGAACATTGTTTAAAAGAGCATGCACTGTCAGCATGTAAGCTTGTTGATCAGAAAAAAATCAATCCATTCTTTTCCACCTCAATTGCCACTTTATTGCAAATGACCATCCACCACAAAGGTCTTACTTTTTTACCTAAAATGGCAATAGATAAAGGTATTGCCAGTAATGAGTTTCTATCTGTCGCTCAAATGCCAAATCCTGCCTATAGACAAATCGCAATGCTTGAACGAAAAGGCAGTTTACGTTCTGAAACGTTTACTTTGATTGCCGATTTGATTCAAAATTTGTTTGAAAAATAAATTATTAATCTTTTCAAACTATTTTGAAACTTGTCTCGACTATACCTACAAAGAGACAACAAAAAGCAATGTTGATGAGAATAATAATTAGGAGCCATTTTGTTTGAGCGCAGTGATGAAAAATTAATAGCCAAAGCAATTAAAGGTAATAAAACTGCCTGGATGGAACTGCTTAAACGCTATGAATCACAAATCTATAACTACGCTCTGAGAATGGTTGGTGATAGGGATGATGCCTTAGATTTATTGCAAGATATTTTTGTCGCAGTATTTCGAAACCTTTCTTCTTTTCGCGGTGAAAGTAAATTCAAAACCTGGTTGTTTCGAATAGCACATTACCGTTGCATTGAATACTATCGTCGCAAAAAACCATGGCAAGCACTGGATGACGAACCAGAGCAAGTTGCCGATGAGAAAGATTCTTGTCCGCAATCAGAGTTGATGCAATCACAGCAAGCAGAAAGTTTAATACGTAGTTTACAAATATTACCGGTGAATCAGCGGTTAGTTGTAGAAATGAAATTCTTTCAACAATTTACCTTTGATGAAATAGCAACACAATTAGGTGTTTCTTCTAATACCGTTAAATCACGATTATATAGTGCCTTAGATAAGTTAAAGGTAGAGTTGGAGCTCGATTATGTCTAATTCAGAAAAACAGTTTCAGTTATGGCTCGATGGTAAATTGGATGCAGAACAAGCAGTACAGTTCGAGCAAAGTATTGAAGACAATGCAGAGTTAAAGCAGCGCCTAGCGATGGCAAGGTACCTCGAACAACAGGTTCATTGTATTGCACAAGAGGACGTCCCTGCATGGGATCGAGAGTCTACATTCAGTACTGATAAGAGCCCGTGGTGGCAATGGCAAGGTTTACCAGTATTGTCATTCACATCGTCAGTATTTGCGATTATGTTGGTGATTTTTAATGTGCAGTTCATCTCTACAGAACAAGGCTATGCGGTTAATTTTGGTCATCAAGAACAGCAGACAGCAAAAGATGTAAATACGCTAATAGAACAACAGTTAGGCGACTTTGCTAAAGAGCAGCAAGTGGTAATGACCAATTTCGTCAGCGACTTAAAACAAAGTCAGACGGACAATAATTTAAAACTCGCAAGCTATTTAATGTCCACAACTAGGCAAGAGCGCCAACAGGACATTTCAGCTGTAGTTAAGTTTGTTAACGAGCAAAGAGATGATGACTTGTTAGATCAAAAATTACGGTTACAAAAGCTTGAATATAATCTTCAGACTCAGTCATTTAACACTATGACTAGCCCTGTAACATTACAAAATACTAATTACCCGATAGATAACTCAAAGGAGTAAATAATGAATAATTTTAAGGTAAATACGTTTAAAAATAATTTCTCTAAAGTAGTCGCAACGTCAGTTGCAATAGCTGCAATGATACCTTTTTTGAGTCAAGCACAACAGTTTGAGGATATTCATAAACAGCTCGATATTATGAGTGATATTGTAAAAACATCTGTCGCTAAAAAGGTTACACCACATGGACCATGGTTAAGTAATGTTGAACATACATATCTAGCAGGTCAAGGCGCTGTGTTTACCATGACTAGCCGCGGTTCGATGCGCTCAATTAGCCCTAATATGCCAGTCATGCCAAGAACGCCAGTCGTACCGGTTGCACCCAAAGGTATGGAAGGTTTGTTTGATGAAGAGTTTCAAGCCGAATTAGAAGCGGCGATGGCAGAAGCTGAAGTTGCAATGGAGTTAGCTTATCAGGAGGCTGATATGCAACGTGAACTAAGAGAACAAGAGCGTGAATTAGCATATAAACAACGCGACTTAGCTCGTGCTGAACGTGACTTAAGTTATGAAAAACGACATGCTGAAAAAGAAGAGCTCGCTGAGTATGATAAAAAAATTGAAAAACTTAAGCTAATGCAAAAAGAGATCAAAAAAGAAAGTGAAAAACTTCGTACTAAGAATGCTCAAATGGCAAAAAAGGCGAAGCAAACTAAAGCTGAATTGGAAGCCAAGCAAAAACAATACTTTGCTGATATGGAAACCGATACCACAAGAGTTCTTTGTGACTACGGTGTGAGCTTAAAAGCAATTCCTGATGATGAATATGTAACCTTTATTTTTGTTGGTGGTGGCGAAAAAATGAATAGTCGTGCCACAGACAAAGTGTTAGTTTTTCATAAGTCTGATGTGAAAAGCTGCGCATTAGAAAAAATTGATAGCGCACAATTATTAACAAAAGCAAATGGCTATTATTTTTAATACTGCATTACGCCTTGGCTGTCCAAAGGGCCAGGAAGTATAGAAAAATAAATAAATGACGAAAGCTTAGAAAACAAAAAACCAGCACTATGCTGGTTTTTTTATGTTTGTCCTGGCCATTAGTTGACCTAACAGCAGGTGACTTTATTGAATTGGAATATAGAAACCTTCTTTAATTTCAAAATCACCTTCAGCACTTGCTAGGACTTCTTGCTCAAATCTAAGTGTGAGTCTTTTACGTTTATCAAACTCTTCACCCTTTCCTGATAAAAATTCGTAAACATAATACCAAGTGTCATTATTGAAACTATCTCTGATCACTGGGTTTCCAAGAATATACTTTACTTGTTCTTTAGTCATACCGACTTGTAATTTATCAATTTCTTTTTGTTCCAGGTAATTACCTTGTGGAACATCAATTTTATAAACACAAGCTGAAGTTAAGCTTAGAGCTAATGTTAATATTACTGCGCGAGTTAACATCTCATGATTCCTTTAAATCTAGTTCAAGGATAATAACTAAGCGTTGCACTAGATTAAAGTGTTTTATTGTCTATATGACAAAAATTTTACTAAAACTCGCTTTCTTTGAATCAAAGTGAACTAACTTTGACTCTTTACAGTCTAAAACCTTCGGTTTAAGCCGTTTTTGCGAGTAACTCTTTGGCATTTGCTAAACTGCTTTGGCTAATTTGATCACCAGCTAATAATCTCGCCACTTCGTTTTCACGAGCAACTGCTGATAAATGGCTTACTTGAGTCTGAGTTTGTTTACCGTCGATTAGTTTAGAGACAAACAATTGTTGGTCACCTTTTGCTGCGACTTGCGGTAAGTGAGTAACACAAATTACTTGTGTATTTTGGCCAAGACGCTGCAATTGTTGACCAACTTTCGCCGCTGTTGGGCCGCTAATACCAACATCCACTTCATCAAAAATAAGTACCGGTGTATCGACTTTTTCGGCCAAAATTACTTGAATCGCTAAACTGATGCGAGAAAGCTCTCCACCAGAGGCAACTTTTGCCATTGACTCAAGCGACTGACCAGGGTTCATAGCAACAACAAACTCGATGTTATCTAAACCATACATGGCTGGTTCGCTGCTTTCATTTGTTGTTAACTGCAACTCAAATTTTGCATCTGGCATATTTAATTCATGCATCGCCGATGAGATTTTCTGCGCCAATAGTTTCGCTTGCTTTTGTCTCGATGCGCTAAGTTTAGTTGCTAGTTGTTGGTACTGATGCAGACAATCTTGCAGCTCATTATCAATGTGCTCTAGTCTCATGTCATCATTGGCGATACTGGCTAACTGTGCCGCTAAACCTTTATGGTGTTCGAGCAAATTTTCAGGTTCGATATGATGCTTTCGCGCAAGATTTATTGCAGTAGAGTATCGTTCTTCAATCAACGCGTATTGTTCAGGGTTTATTTCAATACTTTGTTGGTAATGATTTAGATCATTACATGCTTCTTCTAAACTAATTTTTGCTTCTTCTACTAAGCTAGTGATTGCCTTAGCGTTACTATCTATTTCGCTTAATTGTGACAAGCTGTCTAATGATTGCTGTAACGCGCTAATCGCGTTCATCTGTTCATCGTTTGCTAACGTTTGCAGGCTTTGCTCCGATAATATCATCAGTTTTTGAGCATTAGCATGTCGTTTAAAGTCGTTTTCTAATTGGGTAAATTCACCATCTTGGATATTGAATTCATCAAGCTCTTGAACCTGATAGTGCAATAACTGCTGTTCAGCTTGACGTTGTTGTTTTTGTTGTTGAAGAGTCGCTAACTCATTGTTGAGATGACGCCATTGCTTTTGTGCACTTTGTAGCTTAGCTAACATAGGTTGGTGATTTGCATAAGCATCAAGCAAGCGGCGTTGTTCTGTCGATTTTAATAACAATTGGTGATCATGCTGACCATGAATATTGATTAACTTCTCGCCAAGTGTTTTTAGCTGATTTAGTGGCACTGAGTTACCGTTGATATAAGCTCGGGAGCGGCCCTCACAACTAATGACTCGTCGAATAATACATTCATCGTCATTCTGTAGGTCATGGGCATCAAGCCATTGACGAGCGCTTTTGTTATCGGTTACATCAAAGCTTGCGCAAAGTTCTGCCTTGTCACTGCCAGGTCTAACGGTATTAGTTAATGCACGCTCGCCTAAGCAAAGTCCTAACGCATCAATCGCTATCGATTTTCCTGCGCCAGTTTCACCGGTAATTGTCGTCATTCCTTTTTGCCAGTCAACTTCAACGTAACTGACGATAGCGAAATTTTTAATCGTTAAATTAAGTAACATGCACACAACCTTTTGATATACCCATTAGTGGAATAGAAAATACTGTAAATATAACCACTGTTAAAATATACAGTAAAGTTACCAGTGTTATTCAGCTAATGCAAGTTTAATCTTTGCACGGAAAGTGAGTGGCGAAATTAATGGTGTTAAGGTGCTAGCAATACTTAAGTATTCGTGGATGTTATAGAATGTTGTGTGGTGACCAGCAATAAGATTTTAGTAAATCTTATTGCCCCAACTTAATTTATTACGTAACACTTTAAAGTAATTGTGATCGGTTGGGTGGATTAGTCGTAATGTATATTTACTTTTCTTAATAATAATTTCGTCACCTGGCATAACCGCGAGAATGACATGGCCGTCACAACTGACTTGCAGTTCCTCATGGTTTTCTGCTGCGACAACAAGTTTCAATACCGAGTCGCCATCAACGACAATAGGTCTTGACGTTAGTGTGTGGGGAAACATCGGAACCAATGACAAGGCATTCAGTTTTGGCGTCATGATTGGGCCGCCCGCTGACATAGAATAAGCGGTCGAACCGGTAGGTGTTGCTACAATCAAGCCATCAGAGCGTTGAGAAAACATAAAATCATCGTCAATGTATACTTCAAATTCCATCATACTGGCAACTTTACCAGGGTGAAGTACCGCTTCGTTCATCGCACTATTTGAGCTTTTTAGTTGGCCATGGCGATATACTTCAGCAGTGATTAAAAATCGATGTTCAGTTTTATAGTGACCGGCAAGTATCGCTTCTAATGGCTCAATTAAGTTATCCGGAGATAAATCAGTAAGAAAACCCAAGTTGCCACGGTTAACGCCGATAACGCCAATGTCATAGCAAGAAAGCACTCGTGCCGCGCCAAGCATATAACCGTCGCCACCGACGACAATGGCAAGATCTGCTTGTTCGCCAATAGCGGTGATTTCATTACCATAGTGTTCGGCTTTATTTAGAACTTTGGCAACTTTCGCTTCTATCAAAACATGATAGTTATTATCTTCCAAAAAATGATGCAACGCTGCAATGGTCGCAAGTGCGCCATCGTGATCAGGTTTTCCAATTAGGCCTATGGTTTTATACGTTTGCGTCATTTATTGTGCACTAAGTAGTTGATTGTTTTTTATTAATTATGGCAGTTTTACTGTTATTTTACCTATTGTAAAGAGCACTTTTGCGAAATAGTTTAATTTTCTGCTTGAAACCTAGCTTTAAGACCCCATAATTACCACAATTAGAGAATTTAACGTATCTTTTGGAGTTATCAATGACAACTGAGTCAACTAATACAGACAAGCCAACTAATGATGAGAATATAGAACAAAATCAGGCAGACATTAATGCTGAGAGTCAGGCTGTTGAAGGTGAAGTAGTTGATTCTGCTGAATCTAATGAGTCAGCAGAGCAGGAACAACCGACTTTAAGTCCAGAGCAAGAGAAAATTGCTGAGTTAGAGCAGGCGCTTGCTGCGGCACAAGCAACTATTGATGGCAACAAAGATGCCGTAATCCGTGCTAAAGCTGAAGTAGATAATATGCGTCGTCGTAGTGCTCAAGAAGTCGACAAAGCTAAGAAGTTCGCATTAGAGAAATTTGCCGTTGAAATGTTAACAGTTGTTGATAACCTCGAACGTGGATTAGCAACAATTGACGCAGAAGCTGAAGAGCAAAAAGCGATATTTGAAGGTGTTAACTTAACATTGCAAGGCTTAATTTCTGGTTTGGAAAAATTCGCAGTAACTGCGATTGATCCACAAGATCAGCCATTTAACCCTGAATTACATCAAGCAATGTCGATGCAGGAAGTCGAAGGTGTTGCTGCTAATACTGTTATCGCGGTAATGCAAAAAGGTTATGAATTAAATGGTCGTTTGATTCGTCCTGCTATGGTTATGGTTTCTAAGTAATAGCTTTTAAGTAATAGGGCCAAATCTATAACGCCCAGCTCGGGTGTTAACCTCAATACAAAACCCAATTAATTAACCACCATAACAGAGTAATGTTTTGGTGGTTTTTTCTTATTGGAACATTGCTAAAACCTTTCATTGAAATGGGGCAGGTCAACGATTGCTGATACGGAAGGGTAAGTTATATGCCTAGTATTGAGAAATGTTGAAAATCTGGTTATCACTTGGCTTTGTGAGATTAGCGCTGGGCATTGTCTAACATTAAATCAATTTGCGCTTGCAACGCTCGACGCTGAATAATCAGCTTACTGTGAACATCGATTCTTGCTAATAAAATCTCTGGAATTATTGGTTTTGGAATATAATCTACAGCGCCAAGTTTCAAGCCTCTGACCACATCATCAGTGGAGGTTAATGCGCTAGTGAATATCACCCGAATATCCTGAGTTAATGGATTTGCGGCTAATTGTTTGCAAAAAGTTAACCCATCAATACCTGGCATCATAATATCAAGTAATACTAATTCAGGCGGCGAATCTGACAAACACACTTTCATCGCTTGGGCCGCATTCTTAGCAGCTTTTACTTTGTATGAACCACCGATAACACCGGTAATAATCTCAATATTATCACTAATATCATCGACAACTAAAACACATAAATCACTTATATTTTTTTGGGTGAATGTTCGTGCAGGATTAACAATCATATTAGTTTGATGATTTCTTATAGGATATTCAATCGCATGAATAAAACGGGTCATCAATACTTGCTGATTTAGTGGTGGCACTATGTATTCAGTCACCCCCGCAACAACAATCGAATTCACCCAATTTGGTTCTATAATTGTAGATATAATAACAATCGGAAGTTTAAAAGTAGCCCTTTGGTTTCGTAATTCAGAAGTAATGCTAAAAGCATCTTTATTGTCTGGGTTATTAATAAAAAATATAATTAAATCATATTGTTTAGCTTTTATGTAATTATCAAGTTGCTGCTTGTTTGTTGCCAAATTGCTGTTAAAGTTAAAGTGTTCAATAAGAGTTAATATCTGCTCGGTTGCTGAATTTTCAAAGTTCATAAGCAATACAGATTTTTGTTCTAATTTGCTGAGAGAATTATCGTTCATGAAAGTCTTATTGATTGTTGTAATTACGAAAGAATTAAAAGTTGCTAATTAAGCTATCGTTTACGCTCTACATTAGCTACCTTTAATTATACTAGAATAAAATTGGAAGTTTTTTTAATTTAATGAAAATATTAATAAATATCGTTGCACTATTGGTTATACAGTTTTCTGCAAATGTTAGCGCTGCAGAACTACCTGAAAACTTAAAGCGATGGGCGAACGATAATCCTCAAATTAATATTGCCATTGACGCTGGTGTTGCACCGTTAGATTACCTTGATGAACAAGGTAACCCGGCTGGGATTGGGGTGTTATATCGACAAAAGCTGAATGAAATTTTACCGCTAACATTAACTGTCACATCCGCAACAACCTTTAAAAATGAGTACGATAAAGTTAAAAATCATCAAATCGATGCGCTTTCCTTGTGTTCTTATAGTCCGGCAAGAGAAAAAGAAGTATTGATCACTGAGCCGATGTTAAAACGTACTTCTATTTTGGCGCTTCCAATTGATTCATCGATTAAAGATATTGGCCAATTAAGCAAAGACGCCACTATAGGTGTGGTTAATGGTTACGTTAATTTAGAGCATGCTATAGCTTTAGTTGGTGAGAAAAACTCCATTGAAGTGGACAGCTTAGAGAAAGGCTTAGAGCAAGTTAGTAAAGGCAAGATAACCGGATTTATAACCAGTGCGGTCAGTTTACTTTATAGTGAAAGAAACCGAAATAAGGCGCGCTTTAAAAGCATCCCGTTAGATCATTTACCCACATTTAATTTAGGTTTTTGTGTCGACAAAAATAAACCAGAACTTGCTGAAATATTAAATTGGGGCATTTCTCAATTAGGTGAGGCCCATTGGATAGACAGTCAATTACAGTGGACAGACTCTCTTGAAGAACAAGGTTTAATAGAATCAGTACAAGCGAATTATACCAGCTATGTTTATATTTTAATTGCCATCCTTACCGGACTATTATTAGTTCGTTATGGCATAAAACACTCCGACGAGCTTGCTCTAAAGTTCGGCACCTCAAGGTTTAAGATCATTTACTTTTTAACTAACACGCTGATCTTAGCTGTGCTGTTTTCAATCGTTAATTGGTATTTAACCGATTATAAACAACAAGCAGAAGAGGATATTAAACACTTTATTGATTTAGACCAATCGTTGATTACTAGCGACCTAGATACTTGGTATTCATCAAGAAAGGATCTCATTGAAGAAATAAGTCTTTTGCCGGAATTTATAGATTTAGTTAGCCAATTAAATACATATAACCAAGCAACTGATGACCAGCAAAGGCAAATTAATAAAGATTTAGCACACTTTTTCAAGATAAGGCCTTCGACAACAATTAATTCACGTGGATTCCATATCATCGATAACGATGGCAGAAATTTATATAATAGTGAAGATTTAGTGATAGGGCAAAAAAGTGAATTAGCACTGCAAAGGGTTGCTGTTTTCAATGAGGTACTCGAAGGTCGCACTTTGTTTGTTCCTGCGGTGGATGTGTCAGGCAAAAAAGCATACACCAGTGATGCCTTGGTCTTTATCGCAACACCTGTTAAAGATGAATCAGGAGAGGTGATAGCTATTTTTGCTCTTAGTTTTGACCCAGTAAAGAGTTTTTCATCGCTCTTTGCAAAATCAGGACTAGGTGATTCATTTGATGCGTATGCTATCGATACCAGCGGTAGTATGATTTCGGCAACACGCTTTAAGAATGATTTAATTAATAACGGCACGATAACGACAAATCAATCAAGTATTTTAAATGTAAAACTGCCAGAGGTTGAAAAAAATCCAATTGTACAAAGCACGCAACTTGGATTGAATGGCAGCAATTTTGAAGGGTATTTAAATTATAAAAATGATTTAGTAGTCGGCAGTTGGACTTGGGTGTCGAAATACAACTTAACTATTGTTACTGAAATTCATAAAACTGAATATGATGAAAACTATCTGAAATTACGAGATTTAATCTTAGTGGTGACCTTAATCACTGTACTGATCATCATATCACTTTCTGCCTTTTTATTTATTATCGCAAGACGTTCAAACGAACTTGCAAACCGTTCGAAAGAGCAACTGGAATCTATAGTCCTTGAGCGTACCGCTGAACTTGAAGTTTCAGAACGAAAATCGCGAACAGTCTTGGCTTCTGTTGCCGATGGAATTTTTGGTATAGATAACCAAGGGCGATGCGTGTTCTTGAATAAATCGGCTGAAAAATTACTTAATTTGAGCGAGCAACAGGCGATAGGTCAAAGTCATTTAGAGTTATTTCATCATCATGACAATGAGGGAGAGGAACGTACTCGAGAAACTAGCCCGATTTTGCAAGCGTTAACGCTTAACAAAACCATGAACGTCAACTTTGATGTGTTTTGGCGAGACCATAATGATAAGGTTTTTGTCGAATATTCTGTGACACCTCTTGGTGACAATGAAAATAACCTTTCAGCGGTGATTGCATTTAAAGACATTGGCGATCGACTAAAAGAACGAGAGCGCATTAATTTAATTCTTGAGTATGCGCCAATTACCATGATGCTGGTTAATGAACATGACATCATTGTCCAAGCAAATGCGACAACCCAGCGTATGCTTGGTTTTAAACCAGCAGACCTTGTCGGTCAGTCATTAGAGTGCATTATTCCTGAGCATAGACGCGCGGAGCATCGCACGTTTACCCAAGATTACTGGTTAGATCCAATTATTCATAGCAGTGGCATTGATGACGTCGCTTTAGATATATTAAAAAGCGATAACTCGGTGGTGGAAGTTGAAAGTGTATACACGCCGTTTTCAATTGATAAAGAACGGTTTGTAATTGTGTCTTTGCGCGATATTACCCAAGAAAATTTAGCCAAAAATGCGCTGCTCGATGCCAAACAATTAGCTGATGAAGCCTCAAAAGCAAAATCTGATTTCTTAGCCAACATGAGCCACGAGATCCGAACTCCGATGAATGCAATCATAGGTATGTCTCATTTAGCGCTTGAATATGACTTAGAGAATAAACCACGAAACTACATTCAAAAAGTCCATAAAGCGGCGGAGTCTTTACTTGGTATTATTAATGATATTCTCGACTTCTCCAAGATTGAGGCCGGCAAGTTAGATTTAGAATGTATTGATTTTCACTTAGAAGATGTAATGCATGATTTATCGAATATTCTTGGTGTGCAAACACATGAAAAGAGTTTAGAACTGCTATTTAATATAGAGCCTAATGTGCCTGTGCATGTTAAAGGTGATCCGCTGCGTTTAAATCAAGTTTTAATTAACCTAGCTACCAACGCGATTAAGTTTACCGAGCATGGACAGGTCGTCATTTCGATCAAAATGGCTGAACGTACAGAAAACAAAATTAAGCTTCGTTTTGCAGTACAAGACTCTGGTATTGGTATGAGTCCCGAGCAACAACAAAAATTATTCCAATCGTTTAGCCAAGCGGATACATCAACAACACGCAAATATGGCGGCACAGGTTTAGGACTGACTATTTGTAAAAAAATTGTCAGCTTAATGCAAGGCGATATTTGGGTTGAAAGTGAAGTCGGTAAAGGCAGTTGTTTTTTCTTTGATGCGATTCTTGAAGCCCCTAAAGGAGAACAACAACAAAAATTCAGTGAAGAGCAAATTGGTTTATTGGCAGATAAGCGAGTGCTTCTAGTTGATGATAATCCGTTAGCGCTTAATGTGTTAAGTAATATCATGGAGTCATTTTCTTGTCAGGTGACAAAAGCAAGTAATGGACTCGATGCAATTTCAACGGTAATACAAAGCGAAGATGAATTTGATTTTGTTATGATTGACTGGAAAATGCCTGGCCTAGATGGTTTGCAAACTGTAGAGAAGTTAAAACAACTGGTCGGTGAAAAAACCAAACATTTTATTATGGTTACCGCCCATGGTCGTGAAGAGATAAAACAGTACGCCAAAGAAATTGTCAGTGAACATGTTGATAGTTTTCTGGCAAAACCGGTCACCGCCTCGTCTGTTTTCGATGAGATGATGCGACTTATGGGGGAATCTTATATCGCCACCACGCGAGGTGCGTTGCAAGATGAAAAAATTCGTACCGCGCAATTGTCTCTCGCTGGCGCTAAAATTTTACTGGTTGAGGATAATGAGCTAAATCAAGAGTTAGCATTGGAGTTATTACGTCAAGGCGATATGATTGTTGATCTTGCCGAAAATGGCGAACAAGCGGTGCAAATGGTAAATACTAATCATTACGACGGTGTTTTAATGGATTTACAAATGCCTATCATGGATGGTTATACGGCAACATCGATTATCCGCCAAGACTTTGCCGATTTGCCGATAATTGCGATGACAGCCAATGCTATGGCAGGTGACAAAGAAAAAGTTATTAGCGCAGGCATGAACGATCACATTGGTAAACCGATTATAGTTAAAGACATGTTTGCCACTATGCACCATTGGATCAAGCCTTCAGGTTTATCAGCAACACAAATTAAAACAACCGTCGAAAAAATTGAAAAAATAGATGAAGCAAAACCGACCAAAGCTTATGGGGATATTGATTTATCGATAGCAAGTTTTAGCTCAATTAATATCGCATTTGGCTTGCAAACCTGTAATGGTGATCAAGCGCTTTATGCTCGATTGTTGAAGAAATTTATTTCCAATCAAAGTGATTTTTATCTAACGTTTTCAGAGAGTTGGGCTGAGCAAGATTTACAACAAGCTTCTTTAATTGCCCACACTTTAAAGGGAACAGCAGCAAACATTGGGGCGAATGCTTTGCAGGCAGAAGCGGAAGAGCTTGAAAATGCGTGTAATAAAAATGCCGAAACTGAAGTGATTAGCAGTCACTTTCAACAATGCAGTAAGAAGCTACAATTAGTGATGACTGAATTGGTAGATTTCTTTGACAAACAAGCAAGTACATCAGAAAACGATAAAGAAGAGTCTTTTGAAGCCAATGAAGTAACTCTTGATTCGATGGCTGAGAAAATAAAGCAGCTGCAACAGATGGTCGATAATTTTGAAACGGATGCGCTCGACTTAGCAGAACAAATTTTGGCTAAGATAAATAAAAGCTCAATTCAACAAGAGTTTAAAATGATCAGCCAAAACATTGAGAATTATGACTTTGACCAAGCAAGCGAGTTACTCTCATTGTTCATAACACATTATAAATTGGATACAAGAAATGACTGAACAAGCAATAATACTTGTTGTAGATGACAATGCCGATAATATTGACGTATTGAATGGCATTTTACGTGAAAAGTATAAGGTCAAAGCTGCCTTAAATGGCGAACTGGCGCTGAAAATCGCGCAAGCAAAACAAAAGCCTGATTTGATCTTACTCGATGTAATGATGCCCGGTATGGACGGCCATGAGGTGTGTCGGCAGCTTAAAGCCAATCCTGTAACATCGAATATCCCAGTAATATTTGTTACAGCAAAAAGTGAAATTGAAGATGAGCGAGTTGGTTTTGAGCTCGGCGCTGTTGACTATATCGCTAAACCGGTAAGCGTTCCTATTGTACTTGCTCGTGTAAAGACACAGCTTGCATTATACGATCAACAGCGCGAACTCGAGCGCAAAGTACTCAAACGCACCGAAGAGTTAGAACAAACTCGTGCACAAATTATTCGACGACTTGGCCGAGCTGCGGAGTTTAAAGATAACGAAACCGGGATGCATGTTATCCGCATGAGTTGGTATTCCCGTTATCTCGCCGAGGCAATCAATGCCGACGAAAATTGGGTTGATTTGCTGTTTAATGCTGCTCCTATGCATGATATTGGAAAAATAGGTATTCGCGACGATATCTTAAAAAAGAAAGATAAACTCAATGATGAAGAGTGGCAAGAAATGCAGCGCCATGTGATTTACGGAGCGGAAATACTTGGTAGTAATGATTCGCCATTGTTAATGTTGGCTAAAGAAGTTTGTTTGTATCATCACGAAAAATTTGATGGCAGCGGCTATCCGCATAACTTAGCGGGTGAAGACATTCCCCTAAGTGCACGCATTGTTGCAATCGCCGATGTCTTTGATGCATTAACATCGGAGCGTCCTTACAAAAAAGCATGGAGCGTAGAAAAAGCCATGGCGTTTTTAGAGGAGCAGGCCGGTAAACATTTTGATCCGGTGTTAGTGACTCACTTTAAATCCTGCTTAGATAAAGTAGAAAACATTCGTAACGAATACTCCGATGAAAAAGAATTACAAACCTTTGGTAACCTATACTCCCCCAATTCATAGTGAAATATAGCCAGTTCATCATAAAAACTTTAAAAAATTTTTAATTTTTTAAAGTTTTTTTGTTTTTTCTATTGAAAAGCAATCTATCCCTCCCCACATACTTAACTATCAAAGAATTGTTGAATTATATTTAATTGGAGTATCTCAAATGGGCAAAATAATTGGTATTGACCTAGGGACCACAAACTCATGTGTTGCTGTACTAGATGGCGACACTGTACGTGTTATTGAAAATGCAGAAGGCGATCGTACGACTCCGTCAATCATCGCATATACAGCGGAAGGCGAAACGTTAGTTGGTCAACCAGCTAAACGTCAATCAGTAACTAACCCAGAAAACACATTATTTGCTATCAAGCGTTTAATCGGTCGTCGTTTTGAAGATAAAGAAGTTCAACGCGATATCGAAATCATGCCATTTGCTATTAAGAAAGCAGACAATGGTGATGCTTGGGTAGAAGCGAAAGGCGAAACTATTGCGCCACCACAAGTTTCTGCTGAAGTACTTAAGAAAATGAAGAAAACGGCTGAAGACTTCTTAGGTGAAGAAGTTACTGAAGCGGTTATCACAGTACCTGCATACTTTAACGACTCACAACGTCAAGCAACGAAAGATGCTGGTCGTATTGCTGGTCTTGATGTTAAACGTATTATCAACGAACCAACTGCTGCTGCACTTGCATACGGCATGGACAAAAAAGAAGGCGACCGTGTTGTTGCTGTTTATGACCTTGGTGGTGGTACATTCGATATCTCTATCATCGAAATCGATGAAGTTGAAGGCGAGCACACGTTTGAAGTATTAGCGACAAATGGTGACACTCACTTAGGTGGTGAAGATTTTGACAACCGTCTAATCAACTACCTAGTAGAAGAATTTAAGAAAGACCAAGGTATGGACTTAACGTCTGACCCACTTGCGATGCAACGTTTGAAAGAAGCGGCAGAGAAAGCAAAATGTGAACTTTCTTCAGCACAACAAACTGATGTTAACTTACCTTACATCACGGCAGATGCGTCTGGTCCTAAGCACATGAACATTAAAGTGACACGTGCAAAACTAGAATCATTAGTTGAAGATATGGTTAAAGCGACTCTTAATCCATTAAAAACAGCATTAGCAGATGCAGACCTTTCAACGTCTGACATTACTGATGTAATTTTAGTTGGTGGTCAAACTCGTATGCCACTAGTACAAAGCACTGTTACTGAGTTCTTTGGTAAAGAACCACGTAAAGACGTAAACCCTGATGAAGCGGTAGCTTCTGGTGCTGCGGTACAAGCTGGTGTTCTTTCTGGTGACGTTACTGACGTATTATTATTAGACGTTACTCCATTATCTCTTGGTATTGAAACCATGGGTGGCGTAATGACGAAAGTTATCGACAAGAACACAACGATTCCTACTAAGCAATCGCAAACGTTCTCAACGGCTGAAGATAACCAATCTGCGGTAACTGTACATGTTGTTCAAGGTGAGCGTAAGCAAGCATCTTTAAACAAATCTCTTGGTCAATTCAACCTTGAAGGTATTGATGCAGCACCACGTGGCACACCACAAATCGAAGTTACTTTCGATATCGATGCTGATGGTATCTTGCATGTAACAGCAAAAGATAAGAACACAGGTAAAGAACAGAAGATCACTATCAAAGCATCTTCAGGTTTATCTGACGACGAAGTAGAACAAATGGTACGTGATGCTGAAGCAAACGCTGACGCTGATGCTAAGTTCGAAGAACTAGTTACTGCTCGTAACCAAGCTGATGGTATGGTGCATGCAACACGCACTCAAATCACAGAAGCTGGTGATGATCTTCCTGCTGAAGACAAAGAGAAAATTGAAGCAGCATTAACTGAACTTGAAGAAGCTATCAAAGGCGACGACAAAGAAGCGATTGATGCAAAATCTCAAGCGGTTATCGAAGCGTCTGCAAAATTAATGGAAATCGCACAGGCGAAAGCCCAAGCTCAAGGCGGCGCTCCAGAAGGTCAAGCTGAACAAGCGCAACCTGCTGGCGATGACGTTGTTGATGCTGAGTTCGAAGAAGTTAAAGACGACAAAAAATAATAGCTACTAGTAATAGAGTTTATTATTAAAATGAATAAAGCGCTGCTGCCTTAGGTTATGCCAGCGCTTTATTGTTTATAACAGCTAGCTAAAAAATTAGCAGTTTAGCTAAATGATAAGTAAAGATATTTATGTCAAAACGCGATTATTATGAAGTTCTTGGTATCTCAAAAGATGCTGGTGAACGTGAAATTAAAAAAGCTTATAAACGCTTAGCGATGAAATTTCACCCGGATAGAACCAAGGGTGATAAAAGCAAAGAAGAGCAGTTTAAAGAAGTTAAAGAAGCGTACGAAATTCTAAACGATAGTCAAAAGCGTGCGGCTTATGATCAATATGGTCACGCAGCATTTGAGCAAGGCGGTCATGGTGGACATGGCGGTTTTGGCGGTGGTGGCTTTGGCGACTCTTTTGGCGATATCTTTGGTGATATCTTTGGTGGTGGCGGTCGTGGTGGTCAATCTCGCAATCGACGCGGTTCAGATTTACGTTATAACTTAGACATGACGTTAGAAGAAGCGGTTAAGGGTAAGACAGTAGAATTAAAAGTTCCTACTTACGTTAACTGTGATCCTTGTGATGGTAGTGGTGCTAAGAAAGGTTCGTCTGCATCGACATGTCAAACCTGTCATGGCCATGGTCAAGTACAAATGCGCCAAGGACTATTTGCGGTTCAACAAACCTGTCCAACATGTTCTGGTCGCGGTAAGGTGATCAAAGAACCATGTACATCATGTCGCGGTCAAGGTCGTGTTGAAAAGACTAAAACGTTATCGGCTAAAATCCCTGCAGGTGTTGATACTGGCGATAGAATTCGTTTATCAGGCGAAGGTGAAGCCGGTGAAATGGGCGCTCCAGCAGGTGACTTATACGTACAAGTTAATGTTCGTGATCATGACATTTTTGTTCGTGATGAAAATAACTTGTATTGTGAAGTGCCAATTAGTTTTACTACAGCAGCACTTGGCGGTGAAATTGAAGTACCAACCTTAGATGGTAAAGTTAAGCTCAAGATCCCAAGCGAAACGCAAACCGGTAAAATGTTCCGCATGCGCGGCAAGGGCGTTAAATCAGTTCGTAGTTCTATGACCGGTGATTTAATGTGCAAGGTTGTGATTGAAACACCAGTGAACCTTAAGTCAGAACAGATTGAGTTACTGGAACAATTACAAGCGAGTATGGGTGAAGGAAAAGAAGCGGCTAAATACCGACCAAAGGAGCAAGGCTTCTTTGATGGAGTGAAGAAGTTTTTCGATTCGCTTACCTAATTCTTACACAAGAGTTAAATCTATATCTAAAAGGCTGCATCCGCAGCCTTTTCTATTTCTGAGAAAGTCCTAGAAACATAGCCGGTATCACTATTTAATACCTTTTAGTAACTAAAGTGATACTTTTCCTGTTTCAGTATTATCAAATAATTTTCCTTGCTAGCATCTCTTTCAATTAATTCGATAAGAAAGTAACAGGGGAAAATGATGAAACATTCTTTATATTTATTAATGCTATTGGCTTTATTAGCCCTAGGTGGCTGCAGCGATGATGTGAGTTCTGATGAACTTGAACAAGATACGCATTTCAAACTTAACGTAAAAGCAGAGACACTGTTCGAAGAAGTTGATAGCGAAGAAGAAACAATAAGCTTTAAGTTTGTCATTCGCTTATATGCCAAGGTTGGTACAGATTATAAGTTTGTAAAAGTTTCCGAAAATGATAAATTTCGATTGATTCTAAATGGAAAACGCTATGATTTACGTGACTATTATGATGAAACTACCAGCTCGAATGATAGTGATTACACCATAATAATTGAGAACGTTGAACGTACCTTGTACGAAGTAGAATTTGAAACTGAAATCAACTATCAAAATAGCTTTGCGCGTTATTATGTACCGGTTGAGTTAACGGTAAACAACGCTACCAAATACCTGGAAGACTTTAATCCACGTATTGATAATATCGATTTATCATGGGATTCTGACTTACCATTGACTAAGTTGGTAGTTGACCAAGATGTATATTCTCAAGGGGAAGTAGACCCTTGTGAACGTGACACATTTAAACGCGATATTCCGCTAGGGGTTACTAATTATACAGTTCATGCCCAGTCGATAAGTTCAGGTTGTGAGTCTGAAGCCCAATATGCCGATGAGATAGTGACGTTAGTTTCGTTAAAACATGACCATATAGATATTGCCGATGATTACAGTGAATTTGCTAGTGAGAGCTTTAAGATTGAGCAGTCTTACCAATGGGTACATAATTGGTTTAAAGAATAACTTCCAATGCAATGACTACCTATATCTAATATCTGAAGAAACAAGATTCTTACACAAAAAAAAACAGCGACTTAAAGTCGCTGTTTTCTATCTTGTTTAAATTTTTTGTGAAAAACTTGCCTTAAACTTATTGCATATCTGTCGTTAATACCTCTGCAGCCTCTAGCTTGTAAGAAGCCGCATAGTCAACATCATAACCATCAATTGCAATGACTGTTTTGTTGACGCTAGTTGGTGTCAGCACCCCTGTTAACGACACTGCTTTATCGAGTGCTTTTATAGATAATTTTTTGTCGCTTTCTATCCAAATTGTTTGGTTGGCATCGGGCGATGTGTGTTGATGTCCGATTATAATATAAGGTGAGTTTTGTCGTAAAAAGAAGCCATTTAATTTTGGTTCGTTGGCATTAAGTGGCACGATATAGCCGGTTACTGTTATTTCCTTACCAATAGCTAATGGATTAGTATTGGTTGCATTTTCTGTGCGCAATTTAATAATTTCTTGGCGTTGCATTAATAACAAGTCCACATCCATTTTCTCAGACTTAAACCAGCTTTCAAGCTCGTCTTTTTTTTGCATAAGCGAAACCAACTTGTCATCTTTTGGTGCGTCAGTGTTTTGTTGCTGCAAATACTTCACCAATCCTAGGTAATAACCTAACTTGTCTAATTGCATCGGACTTAATTGGGCAAACGGATCAATAACCTCTTGTTGCTCTGGCTGTAAAGTAGCCCAATTAAAAGAATTTTCTGCATACGCTGATTGGAAAACACTTATACTCAAAATTAAAAATAGGGATAGAAGTTGTTTCATCACTTTAACTCTTTTTAGATTTAGTTGTAGGAAAATCATATTTAAAATATAAACTGTGAAGTATAGAGTAAACCAATTGTATTGTAATGGTATTAGCAAATTTCTAAAAATTTAAAAAAAGTACTTATTAAAAGGGCTAGCAAACGCTAGCCCTGGTACGAACTTATAATTAAAGGTCGTTGCGGTAGATAACACCTTCTTTCATTACCATATCTATTGTTTCGATTGGCGTTTCACTTGGTGCTGGCTGAGAGTACCATTCAGTGTAACCACCGTTAAGTACACCGATATCTTCTAGTGGATTACCGTCGATAAGTAAAATATCTGCGGTAGCACCAACTTCAATTACACCTAGCTTACCTGGTGCAGGGTTACGAGGACCTGACATTGCTAGCATTTCACCTGGCACTGATGTTAATGATTTCAATGTTTCGAAGTTACCATTGTAATCGCCTTTACCAAGCATTTGTGAGCTTGCGTAAATTTCATAACGACGTGCACGAGAGCCGTCATCAACTGTTCCTAAGTAATCAGATTGGAAAGCAATTTTAACACCCGCATCTAACATAACTTTACCAACATCCGCATACTTTTTAAGTAGTTGCTTAACTAATGGCAGTTTATCAGCAGGCATATTAGGGTTTTCTAATAACGCTGGAGATAAAGCCCAAAATTGTGGAACAACATAAGCGCCTTCTTTAGCCATACGCTCATAAGTTTCTTTTGAGGCGAAAAAACCATGTTCAAAGGTTTTAACACCACAATCTAAACTACGATTAATCGCACGGTCAGTAAAAATATGCGCACCAACGTAGGTGTTCCAATCTTTAGTGGTTTCAACAATGGCACAAGTCTCTTCGACTGAGAATTGAGTAACATCAAGTGGATCGTATTTTGATGAACCACCGCCACCTGCCATGATTTTAATTTGAGTTGCACCATTTCGTAAGTTAGTGCGGGTCGCACGTAATGCCTCTGGAACACCATCAACTACTGCACCAAAACCCAAGTTTTCAAAATTTGAATTATCATTTGCATTTTTAGGGGTGAATGCAACATCAGAGCGGTCGCGAAAATCGCCATGACCAGATGTTTGAGATAAGAACGCACCAGATGGATAAATACGAGGACCAACTAACGTGCCGTTATTAACGGCACGAGCCATACCAAATACAGGCCCGCCCATATCACGTACAGAAGTAAAGCCGTCTTCCAATGTGTTTTCTAGAATTGGAACGCCACGGTACGCAATATCATAATGATCTGAATTTTGCTCTAAGTCTGAAAATAAGCTGTTGATTGCTAAATGCACGTGCGAGTCAATCATACCTGGCATTAATGTGCGGCCTTCACCATCAATAAGAACAACATCAGACCCTACAGCAGGTTTTGTTTTGCTGATGCTTTTGATTATTTTGCCTTCAACTAGAACATTTAAGTTTTTGTATAACTTGTTTTCCGTGCCGTTAAATACATTAACATTAGTAAAAAGAGTTGTGCCTGCAATTGGCGCTTTTGATACTACTGGCGCAGCAGCACCAGCGGCCACTGCCGAAGGTAAAACCGTTGCAGTTGATAGAAATACCGCAGAGATAACAGCAGCAAGTTTAGTGACATTATTTACTTTCATCGCTAGTTCCTTTTTAAAACTAATTTAAAGTAGTTCAATGTTTAACTAGATGTTGAAACACTGAGTAATTAATTGATGACGCTATTATTGCGAACTAATTTGCATAGTTTTGTCCTTTTGAGGACATTTTTGATTATTAATCTGCTATAACTTGTTTGACAGTGTAATCGTTTGTAAAAAATCAAAATTTATTAAGTGTTTAAGGGGATGTTTTGTCGTTATCGAATATAAAAGTTCACGAATTAGAACAACAAATTCAATGGCCTTGCGAATTATCAAGTGAATTTAAACGAGCATTTTTGCAGTACGGGGTATTACAAACCCATCAACAAGGCTACGAGTTTAAAAATACCGAGGATACTAAGGAAGGCATGTTTTATCTGCTTAATGGCAGTTTGATTATTTCGATGCGAACCAAGGATTTTGATCATTTTACCTATCATCTCATCGGGCAAAATGAATTTCTTTATTATGGTGATTTGATGGGGTATCGCTTGCAAGAATCGATATCGGTTGAGTTTCTACAAGACAGTCAATATTTAAAGATACCGGAACAGCAAATGCAGGTTTTAAAAGAGCAGCAGCCAGAATTCTATAAATTTATGTTTGAGCACCTGAAAAAGAAAAGTTTACCATTAATTCAACGCGGTTTTTTTAATAGTAAATTTTCTATTGATTTGAAAGTTGCTTTTACATTATTAGACTTGATTAATAAGCAACGCGGTATAAAAGGCGCGGTATCTTATTTAAGTATTACTCAACAGCAACTGGCTGATTTATCCGATGTGACTCGCCAACGCGTTAATGCGGTATTAAAGAAGTTTGAAAAGCAGGGCATACTTGCCATAGAACGCGGTAAAATATTTCTCCATGATAAAGCTAAATTGAAACAATTATTAGAAAATGAAAACTTAACCTTTAATTCTTTTGACTAACGCAAAGAACAATTAAATATGAGCAGTAATAATGGCTAGATTAAAGCAGACTTATCCTACCGACGGTTTTTTTGGTATTGGAATTTATAACAATAAAGAACAGGTTAACATTGGTACCTTATGGCGCAGTGCCTACATTATGGGGGCATCGTTTATATTCACTGTCGGTGATAGGTATAAAAAACAAACCCAAGATGTGGTTAATGCATGGCAAAAAATCCCGTTGTATAACTACCATGATATTGATGATCTTATTGCTCATTTGCCATACGACACGCGTTTAGTCGGGGTAGAACTTGATAAAAAGTCTGTGATGATTGGTGAATATCAACATCCACATCGCTGCGTTTATCTGCTTGGCAATGAACAGTCGGGATTGCCACGCGAGACAATCGATAAATGCCATAATCTGATCCAATTACCTGGCGATTACAGTTTAAATGTTGCCGTCGCTGGCTCGATTGTTTTGTACGACCGACTAGCTAAATCATAATGTTTTAAAATGATATTTTTAACAGTTAAATGTACAAAAAGAGAAATTTGCATATCTAATTTCTCTAATTAAATACTATAATGAGACCATTATCACAAAAGGTAAATACCTTTTTAATTTCAGATACTTGATAGGAGGCGAAATGCCTTTATTTAAAAAACTTATCGTCGCTTTAATTACTGTTACGGTATCAAGTACAGCCGTTGCTGATTATAACGACGCAGTCAAAATGATTAATCGTGGCGATTTTGTCGGGGCCAATGAAGAACTTAAACCTTTAGTTGAGCTTGGTTATCCGCAAGCTTTGTATCAGCAAGCTGGGCTATATGAGAATGGTCAAGGTGTGAGCAAGGATTATGTTAAAGCCTTTGAGTTGTATCAACGTGCTGCTGGTCGTGGCATTGCTGAAGCGCAATTTGCTTTAGCGCAAATGTATATAGAAGGCCGCGGCACGGTAAAAAATAAACGTCAAGGTTTTGAATACACCCGCAGAGCCGCTGATAAAGGGCTAGCTGCCGCTCAATATAATTTAGGAGTGATGTATCAAACGGGTGATGGTGCTACGCAAAGCTATAGTAAAGCTGCAATTTGGTATCGTGATTCAGCCATGCAAAATTATGCTTTGGCACAATTTAATTTGGCATTGCTCTATTTTGATGGTCTTGGGGTGACAAAAAGTATTGAAGAGTCATACATATGGAACCGTGTGGCAGCATTTAATGGTTACGAGCCGGCAGAAAAAAGTATGGAAATGGACTCTAAAAAGCTGTCTCGCGATCAAATTAAACGTTGTCGTCAACGTGCTGATGAGCTTTATTTAAAAATCGCTCCAGAAACAGATGACTACAAGCCTTATAGTTGGGACCAATAAACTTACATTGAGTCTGAGTATACTGCTAAGTTGAGCAATAATTATTATTGTTGCTCAATTTGGCGATTAAGTTTAAAGACTGAGTTTAAATACTGATTTTAAAGGCTAAGTTTAGCGGTTAAAAAGCGGAATACTCGGACTTCTACTGTGCTCAAATACCAAAGCGGTCTCGACATTTGTTACTTCATCTCTTGAGGTAATCGCTTCAAAAACAAAACGTCTTAAGTGTTCAGTGTCTTTCACTGACATATGAATATAAAAATCAAACGCTCCTCCCATATGAAACATACTAATAATTTCAGCTTTTGGAAGTAAGTCATTTTTTAGTGCGTCAACAATTTGTTCTGAATATGGTTGCAATACAATGGCTGCTATCGCTTGAATATTACCGCCTATGGTATTGTAATTGACGTCGATATAACTGCCTTTAATAACCCCTGCGGACTTCATTCGTTTTACCCGCTCAAGACAAGTCGAAGGCGCAATACTGACTTTTTGCGCAAGTTCCTTATTGGTAATATCTGCATCATTAAACAGTTGCGTTAAAATTTTTAAATCAACATCGTCTAGTTTTTTCATGGTGGTTAATCGTTTATTATTTTTGAACCAATACTATAGCGCAAAATAAAGATTAAATTTAGCCCTCAATTTCGTTAAAATGCACAACATAATCTTAATTTACGATTAAATATGAATCATCACTATCAAGACTTAATCACAATTTTTAACGAACAATTTGCTATAAGCGAAAACACACGCCTGTTAAAAGGCGAAAGTGAGCCTGTGTATTTACCTGCGGATAATAGTGCGAGCTACCATCGTATTATTTTTGCCCATGGCTTTTATGCTAGTGCATTTCATGAAATAGCTCATTGGTGCATTGCCGGCAAAGAGCGCCGGTTATTAGAAGATTATGGTTATTGGTATGCGCCCGATGGTCGTAACGAACAACAGCAAAGCGAATTTGAAAAAGTTGAGATTAAGCCGCAGGCGATTGAATGGGCACTTTGTGTTGCAAGTGCCTTTAAGTTTAATGTCTCGGTAGATAACTTGGCAATTGATGTCGATCGTTTTGCCTTTCAAAGTCAAGTATATCAACAATTGCTCGAATACTTAGAACATGGTTTTCCAGTCCGCGCGCAGCAATTTATTGATGCACTTATCGCTTTTTATCAGCCAGGATTAGAGCTTAGCCCTGAGCTCTTTGATTTTGTCCACCCGTTAACCGGGATAAAATATTCACAACCAGAATTAATAAACTTATGAAACAGTTCAAACTTGGGTTTTTAGTGAACCCTATTGCAGGGATAGGCGGCAGTGTTGCTTTAAAAGGCAGTGATGGCATTGATACCGCGCAAAAGGCGTTGGCCTTAGGTGCTGAGCCAAAAGCTAATTTACGAGCAAAGCTAGCACTTGAAGTGCTCATTCCTTATCAATCGCAAATTACCATTTATACCGCGGGTAATGATATGGGCGAGAATATTGCTCTTGAGCTTGGTTTTAATGTTGAAGTTGTTTATCAATATCAAGGTGAACACTCTAGTTTTTCAGACAGTGAAAACTTGGTCGATATATTACAGCAGCAACATATGGACTTATTACTGTTTGCTGGTGGTGATGGCACTGCGAGAAATGTATGCGCCAAAGTTGCCGGTTATTTTCCGGTATTAGGGATTCCTGCTGGCTGTAAAATCCATTCTGGTGTTTATGCCTTAACGCCAAGTGCAGCTGGCCGAGTTGTCGAACAAATGATTAATAATGAAATTGTATCTTTTGTTGATGCCGATGTAATGGATATTGATGAAGACGCGTTTCGCCAAGGCACTGTGCGCGCACGTCGCTATGGTGAAATGCAAATTCCAAGTGAGTTGCAGTATATTCAAGCGGTAAAATCTGGTGGCAAAGAAACCGATGAACTGGTTCTTATGGATATTGCGGCCCATGTGATTGAGCTAATGGATGACGAATTGTTTGTTATTGGCTCTGGCTCAACGGTTGCGACGGTAATGGACGAACTAGCCATCGATAACACTTTGTTAGGCGTAGATCTTTTGTTAGAACAAGAACTCGTGGCAAATGATGTCATAGAAAGCCAGTTATATGAACAAGTCACATCGTCTAAACATGGCGTCAAATTGGTGATCACTGTCATTGGTGGTCAAGGCCATATCTTTGGTCGCGGTAACCAACAGCTAAGCCCTCGTATTATCCGCGCTATCGGTAAAGAAAATATTATTGTTGTTGCCACTAAAACCAAACTTCAGGCCTTAAATCAACGACCATTAATTGTTGATACCGGCGATGCAACTTTGGATAAAGAATTGTCTGGTTTTATTCCAGTGGTTACTGGTTTTCACGATCAAGTTTTATACCCTGTAGCAAGCCCAGGTTTGTTATAAGTAGCTAGCTATATAAATAAAAGAGAAAGAATTTTAATGTTAAACTTTTCGATTTCAAAAGACATAACAACACTAGAACATTTAAATATGTTTTTTGATTCGCTAATAGAGTTAGACGATGACGATATCTTATTTGCCAGCTCCTATATCCGTGGTTTCGTTGAAGTGGCTGCTGTGGATTTTGGTGATGAAGAGCAAGTGTTAAGTCAGCCACTATATGATTTAGTAACTAACCAACTCATCATTGCAAAAGGTGAATTGTCAAAGCAAGACGCTGAAATTGTTGACAGTTTTTGGCAAAAAATCAAAGTGATTTTTTGATTCTTAGAACGTTATCTAATATTTATTGAAGCAGAAATTTTGACTGACATGTTTGCGCTAGTCGATGAATTAACGTAAGTTAAATCAAAAGCCCACGGGCTGTAATGAGCGATTAGGCGACCTAAATAATATCCGATAAAGAGCATCAAAGATGTGCGCACATAATAAGAAAGTGCGCACCGTCATTGCGTTGCAGAACGCAACCTCCTCCAGTAATAGCGTGCCGTTAAAAGCGTATATTATAAAGCCACTTCGAATCTGAAGGGGGTCTCGGCCTTCGCCGCAATGACGTGGTTAATTGTTTCTATTATTGCTTAAGGTAACTGGCGGAGATTGGCAAACCAGAGCCTTTAAAAGAAAACCTTTCAGGTTTTTGGTCAAGACGCATAGATGATACAATCAGGTTGGTTTATGCTGTTGACGAAAATGCATTAACTATCATCTCATGTAAGTATCATTACTAAAAGCTTCAGATCTCGATTGACCGCCAATGGCAAAACTCAACTGAAGATACTTGTCGTTAATTTATATATGGATCAATAGCGAGACTTCAAAGAGCGCACTTTCTCTATTTTCGTTTGATCATATCTCGAATAACAAATCGGTTTGTTGATAAGTTAAATAACATTTCTTCATCAACTATTTGCTCGTCATTACATAGCTCTGCGGCTAGTATTTCTGCTAAAAGCGGCGCTGAACATAAGCCACGAGCTCCTAACCCAGATAAGATATATAAACCTGGTTTAAACGGTGCGGGTTCTTTAAAGTGCCAGTTTTTATCTTTACTCAGGTGTTGATAATACTCTTTATGCAACTCTATTTCTGGCAGTCTGCCAACAACGGGTAAATGATCGGGAGTGCAACAACGTAGTCGGGCCTTACCACCTTTGACGTCTTTGAGCTGCCAGCCGGCAATATCGCCTAAGCATTTATCTAGCATATTCAAATTATATTCATCGTCTTGCTGGCGATAAGATAAGTCAACATCGTCTTTATCAAAGGTTGCGCCAATACAATGCATGCCATTATTGGCCGGGGTTAGATAACCTTTATGACACAGCACAGTTTTTAAGTTATTAATGGTTGCGTTGGTTTGCATTTGCGTTACTTGGCCGCGCACAGCGCTTAAAGGCAAGTCGCCTAATATGTCGATATCTAAACTGTCTGCGCCAGTGCAAAAAATGACATTTTGAACTTGTTTTTGTTCTTTGTTGGTAGTGATTAACCAGCGATTTTTGGCAACTTGTTTTACCGATTCTAATTTTCGTTTTAGTTTAACTTTTACATTACCGGTGTCATTTGCAGCTTTCATTATTGCCTTGACTAATTCAGGTGGGCAAACCCAACCAGCTCGTGGCATAAACAGTCCCGGTTTATCAACATTAATCCCTGAAATTTCATTAGTTTGTTCAGCGCTAATTGGGTGAATTAAATCATTAGGCCAAGCGTTAAGCTCAGCGAACTTTTGTTGTCGCTGGACTAATGCGTGTTTAAAACTTACTTCTATTAAGCCATCAAAGCCGTGACTGAATTGATAGCCTTCGGCTAAAAGTTGCTGAAATAGCTTGAGCGAGTGTTCAAAACCGAGTTGATAAAATTCACTAATAGTATCTTTTTGTTGGTGCAGCAGTGGGTATATCGCACCAATAGCGTTACTCGATGCGCCCATGGCAATTTCATCGTCTTGGCATAATACTGTTACTTTGATATTGCGTTTAGCAAGTGCCAGTGCGGTACAAGCAGCAGCTAAGCCACCACCAATAATAGTGGCGTGTTGCGAGCTTTCTACTTTTGAGCGTATTTTAAATCCGGTTAATGGCTTTTGTTTACTGACGCCCACAAATCGCCCTTTGGTTGACTCGCTCTTATAGGCGTCATCATTGTGCTCATGCTTTTCAAGTTTAAAACCAACCGCTTCTAAACCACGGCGCACGAAACCGGCGACAGTGAATGTGCCTATAGTAGCCCCTTTTCTCGCCAGTAACGCTAATTGTGCAAACAAGTCATCATTCCACATATCGCGATTGCGACTTGGCGCAAAACCATCAAGATAAAAGGCATCAATATGTTGTGCGTTATCAGAGCTCAGCTTGCTTAAACTTTCTGTCGCATCATCAAAGTATATGGTCAACCTTATGCTTAATTCGTCAAAGCATATGTCTAGGCTGTTTTGTAGCGGATCGTAGTGTTGTAATAAACGCGACGATAAATCACTATATTGCGGCCAAAGTGCCATTACTTTGGCAAAGTCATCTTTGTTTAATGGGTATTTATCGCAACTAATAAAATGCAGCGACAGTGGCGAGTTATTGCTTTGTTTGAATTGAATGAATTTTGCCGCGGTAATGAAAAAATTTAATCCGCTACCAAAACCAGTTTCTACAATACTGAATTTATCCCCTCGAAACGTGTGCCAAACTTTCGGAATATGGTTGTTGTCAAGAAACACTTGTTCACTTTGTGAGCTGCCATGTTGGTGATCAAAATAAATATCATCAAAGTCAGCAGAGTACGGCTCACCATGTTCGTTAAACTTTATGTTTGCGGTTTTATTCAATGGCACAGCGCTGAAACCTTTCTTTTTCAAGTGATTAGATAACAATAAGTGTTACTGCAAAACGAATTTTACCTTGTCGTTTAAATGAAAACCAGCGCTGATTTAGAACAAGATATTCACACCTTTTTTAAAATCAGTGTACACGCGTACACTGGACAGACCAGTTTCTTGAAAAATCGTAGTATCATACGCACAGTTAAATCAATCAACTTAGGTTTATTAAGAATGAAACGTGTAGTTATTACAGGTATGGGTATTGTATCGTCTATCGGTAACAATGCTGAAGAAGTATTAGAATCTTTAAAGACAGGTCGCTCTGGTATCACTCGCTCTGAAAGCTTTGAAGAGATGGGTTTGCGTTCAAATGTTTGGGGTAAGCCAAACATGGAACCAAAAGAACATATTGATCGTAAAGTTTTCCGTTTTATGGGTGATGCTGCGGGTTACGCATACATTGCTATGGAAGAAGCGATTAAAGATGCAAAATTAACTGACGAGCAAGTATCTAACTACCGTACAGGCTTAATTGCCGGTTCAGGTGGTGCTTCATCGTTAAACGTAGTTAATTCTGCAGATACATTACGTAATCGTGGTGTTAAGCGTGTTGGTCCTTACGCAGTTCCTAAAACAATGTCGTCTACATGTTCTGCATGTTTAGCAACACCTTTTAAAATTTTAGGTAATAACTACTCAATCAGTTCAGCTTGTGCAACTTCAGCACACTGTATTGGTCATGCTGCTGAATTGATTCAATTAGGCAAGCAAGACATCGTTTTCGCCGGTGGTGGTGAAGAGGTTGATTGGTCATTAGCAATGATGTTTGATGGCATGGGTGCATTATCAACAAAGTATAATGATACGCCTGAAAAAGCGTCTCGTACTTATGATGCAAACCGCGATGGTTTTGTTATCTCTGGCGGTGGCGGTATGGTTGTTGTTGAAGAACTTGAACACGCTCTAGCTCGTGGTGCACATATCTACGCTGAAGTTGTTGGTTACGGCGCAACATCTGACGGATATGACATGGTTGCTCCTAGTGGTGAAGGTGCGGTTCGTTGTATGCAACAAGCAATGGAAGGTGTTGAAGGTGAAATTGATTACTTAAACACTCACGGTACATCAACACCTGTTGGTGATGTGAAAGAGCTTGGTGCGATTCAAGAAGTGTTTGGTGGTAAATCACCAGCGATTTCTGCAACGAAAGCAATGACTGGTCACGCATTAGGTGCTGCTGGTGTACACGAAGCAATTTATACTATGATGATGATGGAAAATAATTTCATCGCACCATCAGTAAACGTTGAAGAACTAGATGAAAAGGCTGAAGGCCTAAATATCGTTACAGAAGCTAAAGAAGCGAACATTGAACTTGCAATGTCTAACAGCTTTGGTTTTGGTGGTACAAACTCAACGTTAGTATTGAAAAAATATAAATAAGAAGAATTTATTCTTATTATTTAGCGATAATATCAAGAGCTGGGTTTTACCCGGCTCTTTTTGTTTGTAATATTCACAACAATTGCAAATTGCAAATTGCAAATTGCAAAATGCAAAATTTGAATAGCTGATTTAAGGTTTTCCCGATTGAAAATATTTATTGACGAAAATATCCCTTTCGCCGAAGAATTCTTTGCTGATCTAGGTGACGTAATTCGTTTTCCTGGAAGAGAAATTAGCGCAGAGCAATTAATTGATGCAGATGTATTATTAGTTCGCAGCATTACCCAAGTAGATGAGCAGTTACTTTCGTTAAATAACAAAATTAAGTTTGTTGGCACGGCAACGATAGGCGTCGATCATATCGACCAAACCTATTTGCAGCAACGTGGTATTGCTTTTAGTAGTGCTCCTGGTTGCAATGCTGTATCTGTCGCCGAGTACGTATTGAGTGCGATGTTGGTGTTATCACAGCGTTTAGATTTTGATTTACGTGATAAAACCGTTGGCATAGTTGGTGGTGGTAATACCGGTAGTCAATTAGCGAAAAAACTTGATGCTGTTGGCGTGAAATATTCATTGTGCGATCCATTGTTACAACAAAGCGGTGATACCCGAACCTTTGTTGAACTGCCAGAGATTATGCAATGCGATATTATTTCGCTGCATGTGCCAATCACTAGAGATGGTGACAGTCCAACATTTCATATGTTTGATGACACTGAGTTATCGCGTCTGTCCAGTGCTCAAATACTGATTAATGCTTGTCGTGGTGAAGTGATTAACAATCACGCGTTGTTAGCCATAAAAAAACAAAATAAAGGACCACATATAGTTCTTGATGTATGGGAGTCAGAGCCGGACATATTGACTGAGCTTATTGATTACTGTCAGCTAGCGACAGCACATATTGCAGGCTATTCATTAGAGGGTAAATCGCGGGGAACCGAAATGCTTTACCATGCATTTTTGCAAGAAAATGCAGGGATAGTGAAAAATAATTCAGAAATGGTGGATAAAACCCTGTCTGCGTATTTACCTGAGCATGATTTTATGCGAGATTCAGAGGGTAAACTTGAAGCTGTTGATACTTGCATTGGTGAAGGTTTTAGTGAAGGCTTTAAAGAAGTGATAAATCACGTGTTACGAGTTTATGATGTGAGACGTGATGATAAGATTTTTCGCACTCAGTTAGGTGATAAAACATTTGACTATTTAAGAAAAAATTATCCTGTAAGAAGAGAGTTTAGTGCGTTAGAATTGACGCCACAAAACATGAGTAATGTCATGATATTGCAAAATCTTGGCTTTACCATAAAACATTTATAAGAAATCGATAACGAGAATCAAAATGACCCAAAAATTTGATGTAGTTGTATTAGGTGCAACTGGTTTGGTTGGCAAACATATGATGGAAATTTTAGAAGAAAGAAAATTTCCAATTAATAATTTATACCCATTAGCAAGTGCGCGCTCTGCTGGCGAAGTAGTTGAATTTAATGGTAAGAGTATTGAAGTTATTGATGCTGATACTTTTGATTTCTCACAAGCACAAATCGGTTTTTTCTCAGCCGGCGGCGCTACGTCAGCTAAGTTTGCTCCAATTGCTGCAGATGCAGGCTGTATTGTTATTGATAACACCTCTGAGTTTCGTTACGACGATGATATTCCGTTAGTGGTACCAGAAGTAAATCCAGAAGCGTTAGTGGATTACCGTAACCGCAATATTATCGCCAACCCAAATTGTTCTACTATTCAAATGATGGTTGCGTTGAAACCAATTTATGATGCCGTTGGTATCGAACGTATAAACGTTTCAACCTATCAATCAGTTTCAGGTGCAGGTAAAGAAGCGATTGAAGAATTAGCAAAACAATGTGCTGATTTATTATCTGGTAAGCCAGTAAAAGTAGAAGCGTTTTCTCGTCAAATCGCCTTTAACGTGATACCTCAGATTGATAGCTTCGAAGACAATGGTTATACCCGTGAAGAAATGAAGATGGTGTGGGAAACTAAGAAAATTCTTGGTAATCAAGAAATTTTGGTAAATCCAACAGCAGTGCGTGTTCCGGTGTTTTATGGTCATGGTGAAGCATTGCACATTGAAACGACACAACAAACTTCTGCCGATGAAGTTAAAGCTTTGTTAGCGCAAGCACAAGGCGTTGTATTGTGTGAAAACGATGAAGACTTCCCTACGCAAGTAAGCAGCTGTTCAGGCAAAGATGAAACGTTTGTAGGTCGCATTCGCGAAGATATTTCACATCCAAATGGAATCAACATGTGGATTGTTGCTGATAACGTTCGTAAAGGTGCCGCAACTAACTCAGTACAGATTGCAGAAGTATTGGTTCGCGATTACTTATAATTACTGGTAATACCACTGAAAGCCGCTGAGGATTTTTAATAGAATCCCAGCGGTTTCTGTTATATAGTGGTTTATTAATTGAATGTTAATCGATTAATATATTCGCGAATTAATAATAAAGTGCCCTTAAAAGGAAGGATCTTTTCATGGCAGCCAATAACGCAAGAACATCACGCCATAATATTCTACTGACATTTTTCGTTGGTATTTCTGTTGCGCTTAGTACATCATCTTTTGCTGAACAGCAAACTATTGCTGACAACACTGATAGCGACTTTGTTGAAGAAAACAAGAAAACCTACGGACCAATCCAATCATCGGACACGTTATGGAAGATAGCGGTTGCCCACCGCCCAGATACTAGCGTATCTAATTACCAGGTGATGATGGCGCTATTTAAAACTAACCCTAACGCATTCTTGCGAGATGATATTAATACTATGGTTGAGGGACAGTATCTTAGGATCCCAACGATAGAACAAATACGTGAAATACCGCCATTCCCATATGGCAAATCCGAAGCGGATCAACAGCAAGCGTTGGAGTCAGTTGCTGAACAAGATCAAATCAATGTGGCTGACAATGGCAGTGAAGATGCCGCTGATATTGAAATCGCCAGTACTGAAAGCGTTAGTGTTGAAAACAGCGAAGTTGAGCAAGAAGTAATTGTTGCAGAAGTATCAAGCGATGTTGAAGTAACTGAACTAGAGCAGGAGAATTCTCAACCCCAAGTAGCGGTTGCTGAAGCAGCAGTTCAAGAAAATACTTATACCGAACTACAACAAGAAAATAATGAATTAAAAGAGAGTTTATCTTCTGTAGATGATCAACTTTCTTATTTGCAATATGAAGTGGCTAAAGCCAATGAAATGCAATTAAAGCTCGACGAACAATTAGAGCAACAAAATAAATTATTGCAACAAGCTAAGTTACGTGAGCAACGCTTGTTAGCACAACAGAAAAAACTATCAGAACAAGGCCTTTTAGCTAATCCAATTGCTTACTGGTCGGTTAATGCTATCTTGGCCATTTTGGTTATCGTCCTATTCGTAAAAGTTTCTCGCCGTAAAGCGGCTGAACAAGCATCGCAAAAAAATACCACGACGAGCAAAGAATCTGCTGCAAATGAAAGTAAGAAATCTGATAAAAACAAGAATACCAATAAAGATGAAGCGGTAAGTCTTAGTAATGAAAGCGTACCGTTAATAACTGATGATGTGTCGAAAACGGAAGCAGACGTTGTTGCTGAATCAAAACCGGATATTACAGACGTAGCTGAAGTGCAGCCTGTCGAGCAATCCCAAGTAAAATCAGAAATTCGTGCTGAAACTGATGCACAACAAGACAATACTCAAATTGTTGATCCTAAAACTGAATCTTTTACCATAGATGAAAACCCTAATGTAAGCTCTGCATTTTCATCGATGGACTTTACCCCGGTAGAAGAAGACAGCAGCTTGTTGGATGAAAAAGCGTTACTTGATAATTTAGTTGCCGATCTTGAAAAACAACAAAAAGAACAACGCGAGCAAGATAATAAGGAAGTTGAAATCCAAGCTAATGCTGATGATCTAGATATTGATCAAATTATCGATGGAATGCTTGAAGATGAATCAAGACCAAGAAAACTGCGCAGTGCGAAATCAGAACCAGACAATGAAGATAGTAAGGTTGAAGAGAACTTTGTGAATGAAGAGTTCGTTGACGAAGAATTTGCCAGCGAGACTATTCCTGAAATCAATGATTATGATGATGTTGAGTTTGATAAACTTCTTGCTGAAATATCAACTCAATCTGAACCAGAAACTGATACCAACAGTAAACCCACTGCTAAAGCCAGCAGCAATGTAACTCCTTTGCGTCCGCAGAAAAAAGCAGTAGAGAAAGAGATAACTCAACAGGAAAATAAAGACACTAGCGAAGAGCAAGTAAGTGCTGAGAACGTAAATACAGCAACTGCCTCTGATGATAAAGACAGTGCTAGTGATGCAGCGAACACGGCTAAAAGTTCAGATAAGAAATCAGACGAGTTCATTGAAATAGATGAGCTTATTGAAGAATACTCTGTTCATGAAGAAGAGTCTGAAGTATACAAAGCCGATAGCATCGATGTAGGTCTTAATGAATTCCCTGAATTTGCTAACAATGTTAATCACGTTAATGTAGATGATGACAAACACGGTGTTAAGGCAAAGCTGGATTTAGCTCAGGTTTATATTGAAATTGGCGATTTGGATAATGCCGCTGTTATCTTAAAAAATGTCATGAAGTTAGGTAATTCAGCACAGCAACAACAAGCTCAAGATTTACTTTACTCAATGAAATAGAACCAATTTACTATCAATTATAAGACGCCGGTTTGCCGGCGTTTTTGTTTTCTAAATCGTCATTACCGCTTTAACTAATATTTTCTTATATTTAACCCAAAGATAATATTTGCTATATTAGCGCAAAATTTTTATTGGATAAGTAATCATGCGTTTTGCTCTTGGAATTGAGTATGACGGTAGCAACTATTGTGGTTGGCAACGTCAAAATCACGTAAACAGTGTTCAACAAGAGCTTGAACGGGCTTTATCGAAAGTGGTTAATCAACCGACTGAAGTGATCTGTGCGGGCCGCACGGATACTGGCGTGCATGGCACCAACCAAGTGATTCATTTTGATGCCCCTGTCGATAGAGGGGAGCGTGCTTGGACAATGGGCATTAATACTAATTTACCGAAAGACATTTCTGTGCGCTGGGGAATGCGAGTTGCTGACGATTTTCATGCTCGTTTTAGCGCGACTGCACGTCGCTATAAGTACGTAATTTATAACAGTCCTTTAAGACCCGCTATCTTTCACAAGGGCCTTAGCCATTGTTACGAACATTTAGACGAAGTATTGATGCATGAAGCTGCACAACAGTTAGTTGGTAAACATGACTTTACCTCGTATCGAACCGTACATTGTCAGGCGAGTTCACCTGAGCGTACGGTATTACATCTTAATGTGACGCGACAAGGTAATTATGTCGTTATTGATATTAAAGCGAATGCATTTTTGCATCATATGGTACGAAATATTGCCGGTAGCTTAATTCGCGTTGGTCGTAAACAAGAAACTGTCGCATGGATTGGTGATGTATTATCAATGAAAAACCGTTGTAAAGCAGGAATGACTGCACCATCTGGTGGTCTTTATTTTGTTGGTGTGGATTTTCCTGAACATTTTAATATTCCACAACAAAATGCTGGCCCATTATTTTTGTTATAGATGATAAAATCGTAAAAATCGGTTAAAAGTTAGGCAAAAGTATAGAAGTTGGGTTAAAATGCGACAAAACAGACCAGTTTTTACTGTGAATTGATAGTGGAAATGTGGTTAAATTAGCGCAATTTTATTTTATGGTTTGCTCGTGTTTAAATAATAACCACTAGCGGACTTACATTTAATGACTTTAATGGCTAGGTAGTTTCTAATTAAGATACAATCAGCGGTTAAAGTTTCATGAGCAGAGAATAGGTATACTCAATTATGAGCTGGATTGAAAAAATTCTACCAAAAGCAAAATCTACACCTGTTAGTAAGCATAATATTCCTGAAGGTGTTTGGAGTAAGTGTACAGCATGTGGTGCCGTACTATATAAAGCTGAGCTAGAACGTCAGTTAGGAGTTTGTCCTAAATGTGACCATCACATGCGTTTAAATGCTCGTACTCGTTTAGATTCATTCCTAGATAAAAGCGAAAAAGTAGAAATCGGTGCAGAATTAGAGCCTCAAGATAAATTGAAGTTTAAAGATTCTAAACGTTACAAGGACCGAATCGCTGCAGCACAAAAAGCGACTGGCGAAAAAGACGCATTAGTTGCTTTACGTGGTGAATTAAATGGTATCCCGGTCGTTGCGGTAGCATTTGAATTTTCATTCTTAGGCGGTTCAATGGCATCTGTGGTTGGTGCAAGATTTGTTAAAGCTGCTGAAGAATGTTTAAAGCATGATCTGCCGCTTGTATGTTTCTCTGCCAGTGGTGGAGCGCGTATGCAAGAAGCACTAATGTCATTAATGCAAATGGCTAAAACAAGTGCGGCGCTAGCTAAAATGAGCGAAAAAGGCTTGCCGTTTATTTCGGTATTAACTGACCCTACAATGGGCGGTGTATCTGCAAGTTTAGCAATGTTAGGTGATATCAACGTTGGTGAGCCTAAAGCACTAATCGGTTTTGCTGGCCCTCGTGTTATTGAGCAGACTGTTCGTGAGAAGTTACCAGAAGGCTTCCAACGTTCTGAATTCTTATTAGAGCATGGTGCAATTGATATGATCGTTGATCGTCGAGAAATGCGCTCTACGCTGTCTCGCATGATTGCTAAATTTATGGGACATCCAGAGCCAACTATCTAATTATTAGTTGATTACTCAATAGTCGAATAAATAGCTATGAACACAAACAAATGCCACTCATTTTCTAGTTTAGATGAGTGGCTTTTTTATTTAGAATCAATCCATCCTAGTGAAATTGATATGGGACTAACACGTATCCGAGAAGTCGGGCAGCGTCTTAATATTGATTTAACTAATTCAAAAATCATCACCGTGGCGGGTACTAATGGCAAAGGCACAACCTGTGCGTTTATTGAAAACGCTCTTTTGTCATTGGGTCACAGTGTTGCGGTATATAGCAGTCCTCATATCGAAACATTCAATGAGCGTTTGCGATTTAATAAAGCGTTAGTAGACGATAAGTCGTTAATTGATGCCTTTGCGCAAATTGAAACTGCCCGTGCTGAAATTACCTTAACCTATTACGAGTACACCACGTTAGCCGCTCTAATGATCGCTAGTGATAAAAAAACAAGCTTTCTTATTTTAGAAGTTGGTTTAGGTGGGCGATTAGACGCAACTAATATGATTGATTGCGATGTTGCAGTGATCACTAGTATTGATTTAGATCATCAAAGTTACTTAGGTGATACAAGAGAACTCATTGGTTATGAAAAAGCTGGTATAGCTCGCGCTGATAAACCTATTATTATCGGTGATACCGATATTCCAATCAGCGTTATTGAACACTGCCAGTTACTCAATTGCCAAATGTATAAACGCGGCGCTGAATTTAATATTACCGGTGATCGCCTGTTACAGCCTTGGGACCTCACTATTGAAAGCGAGTCTTTTAAATCATTAGCGGCAACGAATATTCCAAGAGATAATGTCGCGACAGCATTAATGACGCTTAGCGTCCTTGGCATGTCATTAAAAACAGATGATATTAACCAATGGATCAGTGATACCTGTGTTGAGGGACGAACAGAGGTTGTTCAAAATGAGCCAATGATTGTACTCGATGTTGGACATAATCCACATGCCGCGAGGTATTTGAATAAATTTGTAAAAAGTAATAATAAACCACAAGTGCATGCCGTATGCGCCATGCTCGCCGATAAAGATATTGAATCTACGCTAACTGAAATGCTCGATTGTATTGACCATTGGTATGTAGGAAATCTTGATGTATCGCGCGGAGCGAAAGCTGAAAAGCTGGAAAAAATACTGCAACAATCAGCTAATTCTGTGAATAGCTTTGACAATGTCAATGATGCCTATAGAATAGCTGTAAAGAATGCAAATAATAACGACATGATTTTGGTCTTTGGCTCTTTCTATACAGTAGCCAGTATTAAAAAGGCCATATTTTAAGGAGCCGTTTTGTCGACCCCGTTTCAAAACCGAATAGTTGGTACAATCATTGTTGCAGCCGCAGCTATCATTTTCCTACCGAATTTTTTCGATGGTGAAAAACAACAGTATCAAGCCCAGTTTGAATCTATTCCTGCTGGTGAAGAGCCAGTCACTCAAATAGAAATCAAAGATTTCCCCAATGAAGATTTTGAAGATATATCAGATCAACAACCAATAGTTGATGAAGAGCCGAGTGATTCACAATTGATTGCTCAAACCGAACAAAATTCAGCGTTAAATAAACCGCCGATTAAAGAAGCGGTGATTGAAGAAACCAAACAAGCCACTCCAAAGCAAACTACGACAAAAAAAGAAAAGCCAAAAGTTGTTAATGTGACGCCGCCAAGCGTTAATAAACAACAAGCTTATGTGATTCAGCTTGGTAGCTTTAGTGATAAAAACAATGTTGATAAGCTTTTAAAAGAATTAAAAGCTGCGGGTTACACAACCTTTACCAAACCAATCAGAACTTCTGCCGGAAAAAATTTAACCAAAGTATTTATTGGACCAGAGATAAGTAAAGCATCTTTGGAACGTAAGTTACCGAAATTAAAGAAGATGACAGGCGTGCAAGGAAGAATTGCTAAGTTTCAACCAGTTGATTAATTGCTTAACTGTGATTTTTAGTACAAATAATTAGTAAAACAGCGGGCGATTCTGTTAAAATGCGCCCCGTAAAAAGTAGGAAGACTTTAATATGGTTTGGATCGATTATGCCATCCTAATAATAATAGGCATATCAACGTTGATCAGCTTAGTCAGAGGCTTTGTAAAAGAAGCGGTTTCACTGATTATATGGATATCTGCTTTTTTCGTTGCAAGTGGTTTCTATCAAGACCTTGCAGCATATTTGACCAATATTACTGACCCAATGTTGCGTAATGCTGCGGCGATCGCAATTTTATTTATTCTGACATTGATTATCGGTGCAGTAATAAACTATTTAATTGGTCAATTGGTTTCAAAAACAGGGCTGTCGGGAACCGACAGAGTACTGGGTTTAGCGTTCGGCGCTCTTAGAGGAGCGCTCGTTGTAAGTGCCATACTATTTTTTATGGATGCTTTTACACCAGCTAAGGAAAGTGATTGGTGGCAACAGGCTAAACTTATCCCTGAGTTCAAAATAATAATCGAGTGGTTTTTTGAATATATAAAAAACACTTCAAGTTTTCTAACTTAATGTTATTTAAAGTAATTTAGCGTTTAAAATTTAAGTTTTCTTGCGGAGAGAAATTTCATGTGTGGTATTGTTGGCATAGTAGGTTCAACACCAGTTGGACAAGCTTTATATGATGGTTTAACAGTAATTCAACATCGCGGTCAGGATGCTGCTGGTATCGTTACAATAAGTGACAACAAATTTAGATTACGTAAAGGAAATGGCCTAGTAAAGGATGTATTCCATACTAGACACATGTTGCGCTTACAAGGTGACATTGGTATTGGTCACGTACGTTATCCTACAGCCGGGACGTCTAGCTCGTCTGAAGCTCAACCATTTTTCGCAAATTCACCGTACGGTATTTCATTAGCCCATAACGGTAATTTAACTAACGCTGATCAACTGGCAGATTGGTTATACAATAATGCTCGTCGTCATGTAAATACGACATCTGACTCTGAGTTATTATTGAACGTATTTGCTCACGAATTGCAAAAAACCGATAACCTTGATTTAACTCCAGAAGATATTTTTAAAGCGGTGACTAATGTTCATCGTCATGTACGTGGCGCTTATGCGACTGTGGCCTTGATTGTTGGTCATGGTATGGTTGCATTTCGTGACCCGCACGGCATCCGCCCGTTAGTATTTGGTAAACGTGAAACTGAATCAGGTACTGAATACATGGTAGCGTCAGAATCTGTTGCACTAGATGCGTGTGATTTTGAATTTATCCGCGACGTTGCACCTGGTGAAGCAATTTACGTTACATTAGACGGTAAATTACATTCACAACAATGTGCGCAAAACCCAACGTACAATCCTTGTATTTTTGAGTTCGTATATTTTGCTCGTCCTGATTCAACTATCGATAAAATGTCGGTATATGGATCTCGTGTTGAAATGGGGACTTTGTTAGGTAAGAAAATTTCTCGTGAATGGGAAGATGACGATATTGATGTTGTTATTCCAATTCCAGAAACATCATGTGACATCGCCTTACAAATCGCACAAAAATTAGATATTCCATATCGCCAAGGTTTTGTTAAAAACCGCTATGTTGGTCGTACGTTTATTATGCCTGGTCAAGCAGAGCGTAAGAAATCAGTGCGTCGTAAGTTGAACCCAATTGCGCGTGAATTTAAAGGCAAAAACGTATTACTAGTAGATGATTCGATTGTACGTGGTACAACGTCAGGTCAAATCATTGAAATGGCTCGCGCAGCGGGCGCAAAGAAAGTTTACTTTGCTTCTGCAGCACCTGAAGTTCGTTTCCCTAACGTATATGGTATTGATATGCCAAGCGCGAATGAATTGATTGCCCATGGTCGTGAACTAGATGATATCTGTGAATTAATTGGCGCAGACAAGTTAATATTCCAAGATCTTGATGATCTAATTACAGCGGTAGGTACTGGCAACCCTGATATTAAGCAATTTGAAACATCTGTATTTGATGGTCGTTACATTACGCAAGATATCGATAATGATTACCTTGAGCAATTAAACGCATTACGTAATAACGAAACCAAAGAAGAAACAGATAAAGAAGCTGATTCTATTCTTGAGATGTACAACGAAGGTTCAGATTAAACCTCGAACAATAATTGGTATAAGTTTTTGAATAGCTATATCAAGAAGCTTTAAAAAATCTATCCAATAAAAAAGGCGCTTAATAATAGCGCCTTTTTTGATCAATTTAATATCTGTTTTTGGTAAAAGGTTAATGGTTAACCCATAAATTCAGGGCCAAAACCTAACGTCCAAATCATCGCGGTACTTGCTAGCACGCACACCAACAATACTAAACCAACGGTGACCACAGAACTGGCATAGATAAAGCCTTTTTCTTCTGGAATATGCATCATGATTGGTACGCCAGAATAAAGTAAATAGACTGAGTAAGCGACAGCCAACATACCTGCCATTGCAACGAACCAAAGTACAGGATATAAGGCCGCTAAACCTACCATTAATATTGGTGTTGCAGCATAAGCTGCTAGCTCAAGCGCTTGGGTGAAATTAGGAGTAGCATCAAAAGTCTTTGCCATCCATTGAATTAAATATGCTAACGCAAATACACCCGCGATAATTGCTGCGTACATACCTGCTGCTAATACCATAGCACTGCTTTCAGTAACTTTAACTGGATCACCAGCACCTATGCTCCAACCAATATGAGCGGCAGCGTAATAGCCACAAATAGACGGTATTAAAGCAACTAGCATTATGTGTGATAATCCATACATTATACTTTCGTGGCGATTATCGATATCTGCCCATTCGTCTTTTGGATGTGTATATAGTCCCCAAATATGATTTAGTATCATTTTAACTTCCTCGATTGATCCCCATAAAACAATCTTTCCAAAACTCTATTTTAAATTTAAGTTTTAAAAAAATTGTACATCTTTTAAGCAATAGATTTGTTTTTTATTATTATTTTTATAATTGCTTACATCTAGTTATGTAATATGTTGGTCAATTCGTCAAGAGATGATTGAAATATAATCAAAAAAAGTCTAAAAATTTAGCAGTTTGGCGCGAATCGAAATATTAATGCTTATTACAATGCTAATGATTATCAATAAATGCTTATTTTCAGTTAAGCAATTTCAAAAGAAAAGTGAATACAAAAACCAATAAAGTGGGATATGAAAAAGCCCCGATATCGAGAAGTTAAGGATAAAAGCAGCGCTTAATAGGGGGGATTAACACACTTTCAGTCGAACCACTTTCATTGTCTCAAAATCCATTCCGGCAAGTTGTTTAATGTCTCGGTAATAGGTGATATTAACTCTAGCGCCTTTTAGTGATTGGTAAGGCTTCTTACGCTTATAAATAAATGGTACTTGATGATTATCTATCATCAAAGTATTGATATACCAATCATCATCTTGACGTTGTACGTGAGATGTCACTTTAACCGCATCACTATGAATGAGCTCTTGGTGATTGCTAAGAAGCTTTTTAACGTCTTTATTAGTCATATGATTAGTTTATCAGAGCTGTTCGCTGTTGTTTGAATGCACGCCAATGATAGCAATTATTTTAAACTAGCGAAAATAGAAAAGGTGATCATTGATCACCTTTTTATTTGTACATATTGCTAATAGCCTTAGCGAATCATGCGTAGTAGTTTAAACTTCAAACTAGTATAAGGCGCGAATCTAACCGGCAAGTCTTTTAAAAATGGACGCTTAAGTACCGATTTTAAATGGCTAAAATTATCAAAGCCTATTTTGCCGCTGTATTGACCCATACCACTTGGTCCAACACCACCAAATGGCAATTCTGGTACCGCGTTAAACATGATCACATCGTTAATACATTGGCTACCCGAAGAAATGTTAGCGACCCAATCGTTTTGCTTGGCACTGTCTTTAGTAAAGATGTAAGACGCTAGTGGTTTGTCTCGGGCGACAATAAATTCTTTCGCCGCTTGATAATTATCAATAGTAATAATTGGGAAAATTGCGCCGAATATTTCATCGGTCATTAGTTTAGAATCCAGAGCTGGATCTTTAATGATGGTTGGTGAAAAATATTTTGCTGCAATATCAAACTCACCACCACAAACAATGTCACCGCTATCAAGGTAGGTACTAAGACGTTCTGTGTGACGTTCATTGACGATACGACCATAGCTATCGCTAGTCTTTGGGTTATCGCCGAACATTAAAGTGATTTGTTGTTTTAAAGCGTTGATTAATGGTTCAACCATGTCTTTGGTCGTTAGAATGTAATCAGGGGCAATACATGTTTGTCCTGAATTAATCCATTTTCCCCAAGCCAAACGTTGCGCCGCGATGTTGATGTCGATATTGCTATCAACAAATACAGGGCTCTTACCACCTAACTCAAGTGTTACAGGAGTTAAATGTTTTGCCGCGGCAGTCATTACAATCTTAGCGACCATGCCATTACCGGTATACATAATATGGTCGAAAGGTAGCTCTAATAGAGCAGTAGTTTCGGGTACAGCACCTTCAACAACATTGACAGCATTTTCATCTAAGTATTTAGGCACTAATTCTGCAATAAGTGAAGAAACAGCAGGTGCTAATTCTGATGGTTTTATTACTGCACAGTTACCCGCAGCGATTACTGCCACTAATGGTGCAAACACCAATTGCACAGGGTAATTCCATGCGCTCATGATTAACACTGAACCTTTTGGTTCAGGTTTAATATAAGATGAACCAGGTTGTGCGACGATAGGTGTTGAAACCCTACGTTTTTTGCTCCACTTATTCAGTTTTTTAATGACGTGATCAACATCGCCGGTAATATAAGAAAGCTCAGTTACCCATGACTCTAATGCGGGTTTACCTAAATCTGAATCTAAGGCCTCTAACCAACGAGATTCATTGTCAGCAATCATAGCTTTGATTTGTTTTAATTGCTGTTTCCGCCAAGTTAGATCTCGAGTGATACCTTGGTTAAAGTATTTTTTCTGATTTTCAATTAACGACTGATATTGCATTGTTTGTCCATTTTTACTGACGTTTAAGCCCCATAACCCAACTTAACTGACGTTTAACTAATACTAAAATATCACTTAAGTTAATATCCGTATTATCCATAGATAAGTATTTATATTGGGTCCGAGTCAATGCAATCATAGTTAATTCTGCATCGACCTCTGGGTCTACTTTATTAAAATATCGAGCAAACATTATAAATTGATTTAGCATAATATCGATATGTTTATTTGCTAAATCTTTTAGTTCTGCAGAATATACCATTTCAGTGAAAAATATTTGTTCTACCGCTAAACCAATTGGACGCTGAAGAATGTTTTCATACATGTGATGGGCAGCTAGGTTGCTCAATTGTTCACATAACTGCTCGCGCACAGATACTTTACGTAAACTTGTTGCATCATAACTATCTAAAAGCTCAAATGCTTGGCGCCATTCTTCGCTGGACGTATATAGCATCTGATCTGAGCTTAATAAAATGGCTTCTCTAACTAACTCTTTTATATCTTTAAAATAATACGTGGTTAATGAAAGTTGCGTGTCTGCTTTTTGGGCAACAGCTCTATGAGTGGTTGCTTTTACCCCTTGAGTTGCGATTACTTCGATTGCCGCTTGCAATATTTTAAGACGAGTTTGTTCGCCTTTTGCTCTGCGATTTACTTTTTGTGTAGACATTATTTTTAAATACCAATGTTGGAGTTAACAACTATGCGGTTAACATAATTGCAACACCCCAAATAAGCAAATCTTTTGCACTGTATTTTGGCAAAATAGAGAATTATTTTTCTTATGTGCAGGTGTTATTAAATATACTATTTAGCTATAACTGAAGTGATTATTACGCAACGATTTTAAGGTCTATTTTGAAGGTGTAGTATTATTGTATATAACTAACACTTAAAGTCTATATTTTGATAATTGGCACTCGATATCGGAATATTATTCCGACGAATGTTTTAAATAGGAAATGTTTAATAACCTGTATTCATATCTAGAGTCATTAGCTTTCTCTGTGTTAAAATGGGTAAAGAATAAACATCAAAGCATCTATTAAGTGTGCTAATCGACCACAACGAAATTAACTATGACAGCCAACGAAAACCTTTTAGCACCTATCTATAAGTTCTTAAAATGCACGACCCCTGACGAATGGGTAGAGCAAGCCAAGAAAAAACAAAATCTTACTATGATTTTAATTGATCACCTCGTCTGTGAGCTAAAAGCGGCGCAATCTGCAATGTTTCTAATTCGTAAATATGCGGTTGATGCAGAAAGTGGTCAGGCGTTATTAGAATGGCTTCGTCCATTTGAGCAGTTTGTATATAAAAAAACAGGTGATTGGAAAGAGTTTCCAAATAAAAATAAGCTCTCAAAATCTGTTATACCAAAATCTAACTCTCCATATGGTCAAGACTTGATTGATAAAATGGTATTGCTGATCAAAGAAGAGTTGCATCATTTTTATCAAGTATTAGAAATAATGGATGAATATGGAATAGCGTATAAACATATAACGCCAGGACGATATGCAAAAGGTATGTTGTCGCATGTGAAAACCCATGAACCTGATACGCTAGTGGATAAATTAATTTGTGGTGCTTATATCGAAGCGCGCTCTTGTGAGCGGTTTGCGAAATTGGCGCCACACGTTGATAAGCGGTTAGGGGACTTTTATATTTCTTTATTACGCTCTGAAGCTCGACACTATCAAGATTACCTGACCCTTGCAGAAGAAATTGCCGGTAAAGACATTACTGAACGAGTGAAGTTTTTCGGTGAAAAAGAAGCTGAGTTAATCTCGTCACCCGATAGTGATTTTAAGTTTCATTCAGGCCTGCCAATTTAACAAAAATAAGTAGGGTCAGATCAAACTTTATTTTTTAAAAGTCGAGAAAGTATGATCTGACCCTACTTATGGAAATTTGACTGGCTAGCACAAACTAAAAAATTCGAAGGCTTTTAGTGAATTTAAGTTGTAACAAACTATTTAATTTCAGTCATTTTGTTGTTATTCATCGACACTCTTACTATTATTTGAGCTTCATGTTTTGTCATAGACAAAGAAATACATAAGGAAAATAATAACATGCGTAAGTCTTTAGTCGCGTTAAGTTTGGTTGCAGCACTATCAGCCTGTCAACAATCTGAACCAACTCAATCTGCTTCACAAGTTACCACTGCGATCACAGCTGAACAGCAACAAGCAGAAACAAAACGTTTAAACGAATGGTTTGCTGCTAAGTATGAAGAACAGTTACAAACTAGTCCTATTATGATGACATTTTTAGGGCGTAAAGACCGATACGATGAAGTTGGAGACTTTAGCGAAGAGGAAGAAAAACGTCAGCTGAAATGGCAAGCAGATTCTGTTGCTGATATGAAGTCTAACTTTAACTATGACTTGCTTACTGATGAAGGCAAAATCTCTTACGATATTTGGATTTACCAATACAACCAAACGGCCGAAGGAGAAAAGTTTAACCACAATGGTTATATCTTTACTCAAATGCAGGGGATTCAGTCATTTGCTGCGCAGTTTATGATTAACTTCCACAAAGTTGATGAACTGAGTGACATGCAGGCTTATAACAAGCGTATCATTGGTTTAAGTGAAGGTATTGGTATATTACTCAAACGAGCTCAAGTGAATGCTGAAATGGGCGTTCGTCCACCTCGTTTTGCTTATGAAGGCGTTATTGACCAAGCTTCCAATTTAATTAACGGCGCACCGTTCACTGATAGTGAGAATGATGCTGCGTTATGGCAGGATGCTAAGCGTAAAGTTGCCGCCTTAGTTGATGCGAAAAAAATCGACCAAGCACAGGCAGATGAATTACTTGCACAGAGTAAGAAGGTGCTGATGGAAAACTTCTTGCCTACGTATCAAGATTTAGTTGCATGGTTTAAAGAAGATATCAAAAATACAGATGAAATTGCTCAAGGTGTAGCTAACCAACCAAATGGTAAAGCCTATTACAATTTCCGTTTAAAAGCCTCTACGACTACCAACTTAACTGCCGATGAAATTCATCAAATCGGTTTGTCGGAAGTTGCAAGATTAACGGCTGAGATGGAAGCTATTAAAGAAAAAGTTGGCTTTGAAGGTGACTTACAAGCGTTCTTTAAATTTATTAAAACTGATCCACAGTTCTATTATCCAAATACCGATGAAGGCCGCCAAGGTTATATCGATGACACCGAAGCATTTTACGCCACTATAGATAAAAAGTTACCTGAGTACTTTGGTATCTTACCGAAAGCAGGTCTAGAGGTTAAACGTGTAGAAGCATTCCGTGAACAACCAGGTGCTGCAGCACATTACTTCCCTGGCACGCCAGATGGAAGTCGCAATGGTATTTATTACTTACATTTATCTGACATGAGTGCAATGCCGAAAACTGAATTAGAGGGTGTGGCATATCATGAAGGTAATCCTGGTCACCATATGCAAATCTCAATTGCGCAAGAGTTAGAGTCTGTTCCACAGTTCAGAACTCAAGCAGGCTTTACCGCTTATAGTGAAGGTTGGGGCTTATACTCTGAAATCTTGGCTAAAGAGATGGGCGGTTACCAAGACCCATATTCTGATTTCGGTCGATTGGTGAATGAAATTTGGCGCGCAGTACGCTTAGTAGTTGATACTGGTATTCATTCAAAAGGTTGGGGCGAAGACAAGGCAATCGAATATTTTGCTGCCAATGTACCAACACCGATGACGACAGTGAAATCTGAAGTTCAACGCTATATGGTTTTACCTGGGCAAGCAACAGCATACAAAATTGGTATGTTGAAGATTCAGGAACTTCGAGCGATGGCTGAAAAAGAACTTGGTGATAAGTTCGATATTCGTGGCTTCCATGACACTATCTTAGGCGGCGGTGCTATGCCTCTAGATATTTTGGAGCGTCGAGTGAAAACTTGGATTGAGACGGTTAAGTCTGCTTAGTCGCTAAAGACCGTTGTTAACACGCGGTCTTAATAAAGAAACAATAAAAAAGGGATTCAATTGAATCCCTTTTTTTATTTAAATGATTGGTTTAATAATTCAAAACCATCTTCAGTGACTTTTAAATAGGAGCCTTGATCGTACCAATCGCCTAACACGATACGCTGAGCGTCTTTACCATTTGCCGTTAAGTTATGCACAAATGGTCGGTGTGTGTGGCCGTGGATCATCAATTGCGAATTGTACTGCTCTAATGTCTTAACGACTTCTATTGGCGTTACATCCATAATCTCTTGCGGCTTATGGTTGTCTGGTCGCATTGCAACTTTTTCACGGTAATTGCGGGCCATATTTTTACGAACAGATAGCGGTAAACAGCGAATGATCGTTTGCCACCACCAAGAGCGAGATTTCTTACGAAACTTCATATACTCAAGATCATTAGTACATAATGAGTCACCGTGCATAATCACTGTCTTCTGACCATATAAATCAATTTCTTGAACGTCAAGTAACAATGTCATACCGGCTTTCTTGGCATATCGTTTGCCGATTAAAAAGTCGCGATTACCAACAATAAAGTAAATTTTTGTGCCTTTATCGCTTAACGCTTTTAGCTCTCGAGCAATATCTAGGACGAAAGGATCGTCATCATCATCGCCTACCCAAAACTCAAAAAAGTCGCCAAGAATATAGAGCTTCTCAGCTTTTGGTGCGTCATGATGCAAAAAACTCAGAAAGCAATCGGTTATATCCGTTCGCTCCTGAGTTAAATGTAAATCAGCGATAAAGTAAGTCAGCAAGGTCTTAAGCTACTTCTACAGACTCAACTAAAATATCGTTAGTTGGTACGTCATCATGGAAACCGTAACGACCAGTTTCAGCAAGCGCCATCTTATCAACAACATCCATACCTTCAACGACGTTACCAAATACACAGTAACCCCAGCCTTGAACATTTTCCGCTTTAAAATCAAGGAAAGTGTTATCAACTAAGTTGATAAAGAATTGCGCCGATGCAGAATGAGGATCTTGAGTACGCGCCATCGCTAAACTACCGCGAGTGTTACTTAAGCCGTTGTTTGCTTCGTTTTCAATTGCTGCACGAGTTGTTTTTTCACCCATGCCAGATTCAAAACCACCACCTTGTGCCATAAAGCCTTTAATTATACGGTGAAATATCGTGCCGTTGTAGAAGCCTTCTTCACAGTATTGCTTAAAGTTAGCGGCTGTTTTAGGGGCATTGTCAAAATCTAATTCGATTTTAATGTCACCTAAATTAGTTTTAAATGTGATCATGTTTTTATCCTTTGTTGTTTGCCGTTAGGCACTTATGCTTGAATTGTAACCTAATCAATGTGTCGGTAAAAGGGCTAAACTGTAGTTGCTTGTTATCATCTTTATAAAAATGATCACAAATGCGTAATTTTTTCCATTTTTAAACAACACAGCGCCGTACTCTATAGCATCAGTCAATCGGTTAATGTACAATTGCGAGCAGTTAAATTATCAATTACGAGAGACACAATGCTACAAATATACAATACCCTAACCCGTCAAAAGGAAGAGTTTAAACCAATTACCCCAGGTAAAGTTGGTATGTATGTTTGTGGTATCACCACTTACGATTTATGTCATATTGGTCATGCTCGTACTTACGTCGCGTTTGATGTGATCTCACGATACATTCGTCATTTAGGTTTTGATTTAACCCACGTCCGTAACATTACTGACGTTGATGACAAAATTATTAAACGTGCGGCAGAAAACAACGAATCATTTGAGCAGTTAACTGAGCGTATGATCGCTGAGATGTATGCTGATTTAGATGCATTGAATGTAGCCCGCCCAGATATCGACCCGCGCGTATCTACTCATATGCCGGAAATTATCGAGATGATTGAAAAGATCATCGACAATGGTCATGCCTATGTTGCCAGTAACGGTGACGTAATGTTTGATGTTCCATCATACGAAGATTACGGCAAACTTAGTATGCAAAATCTTGATATGTTGCAAGCTGGCTCACGTGTCGATGTAGATGATGCAAAGCGTAACCCAATGGATTTTGTATTGTGGAAAACGGCTAAACCAGAAGAGCCTTCTTGGTCATCACCATGGGGTGAGGGCAGACCAGGCTGGCACATTGAGTGTTCGGCAATGAACTCGAAACATTTAGGTGAGCATTTCGATATTCATGGTGGCGGCAGTGATTTACAGTTCCCACATCATGAAAATGAAATTGCCCAATCATGTTGTGCTTCGAAAACCCAGTACGTAAATTACTGGATGCACGGCGGCATGGTACAAATTAATAAAGAGAAGATGTCTAAGTCATTAAACAACTTCTTTACCTTGCGCAGTGTGTTAGAAACCTACGATGCAGAATCTGTACGCTACTTTTTAGTATCGAGTCACTACCGTAGTCAGTTAAATTATTCACAAGATAATTTAGACCAAGCTCGTTCATCTATTGAGCGCATTTATACCTCGTTACGTGGTGTAAGCCCAATTGCGGTTGAACTATCAAGCAATGATTACGTTAAACGCTTTGAGCAAGCAATGAATGATGACTTTAATACCGCAGAAGCATTGCCGGTTATTTTTGAATTATCAAAAGAAGTGAATCGCTTAAAAGCTGAAGACCCGCAAAAAGCTGGTGAGTTAGCATTCGTACTTAAATCACTTGGTGCAATTATTGGTATTGCCCAATCTGAGCCGGAAGAGTTTTTCAAAGCCGGTAGCGATGACGATGCGCAATTAATCGAACAGTTAATCGAGCAACGTAATAGCGCTCGTGCAAACAAAGATTGGGCGATGGCTGATGATGCTCGTGACAAGCTAAAAGCAATGAATGTTATTCTTGAAGATAGCGCAGGTAAAACAACCTGGCGCCGCGGCTAATTGCAGCGCTCAGCGGCTAATCGCAATTGGAAATTAAAAAAGGAGCTAATAAGCTCCTTTTTTTGTATCTAAACCTGCTGGCTCTTTATTGAAAATTAACTCTACAAAGAAATAACTTCTGCACCATTTTCAGTACCTAGCACCAATATATCAGCGCCACGGTCGGCAAATAGTCCGTTTGTTACTACACCAACAAGAGCATTGATTTTAGTTTCCATCTCAATAGGATTTAATATTTCCATATTGTGAACATCTAAAATCACGTTTCCGTTATCGGTAATAACACCAGTGCGGTATTCTGGATCGCCACCAAGTTTTACTAATTCGCGAGCCACATAGCTACGTGCCATTGGGATCACTTCAACCGGTAGTGGAAATGAACCAAGTACGCCAACCTGTTTAGAACTATCGGCAATACAGATGAATTTCTTTGCTACTGCGGCAACAATTTTTTCTCGAGTTAACGCGGCGCCACCACCTTTTATCATGTGACCATGTTCGGTAATCTCATCGGCACCATCAACGTAAACAGATAAATCGTCAACAGAGTTTAAATCAAACACTTCAATTCCGTATGACTCTAATCGCTCTGTAGATGCTTCAGAACTAGAAACAGCGCCAACAATTTTATCTTTCATTGTCGCTAGAGCATCAATAAAGTGATTAACTGTTGAACCTGTACCAACACCAACAATAGTGTCTGCTTCTACAAATTCCAGCGCTTTTATTGCTGCTGCTTTTTTCATTTCATCTTGAGTCATGATAAATCCTGAACCTTGTGCTAAATAGCACCTAAATATTAGTATCTAAATCGAATTGCGCATATTGTAACCTGTTTATAGGCACTCAATAAACGGTTTTCTTAAGCGTTGTGTTAAAAATCTGGGGTAAGAATTTCAGGGATTGCAATATCCCATTGTTCAACGGGAATTTTGTCAACTTGTTGGCAGCTATGAGCAACACCAATGGGGAAAGGCTTACTTGCATGTTGTTGGTGCCACTGTGCTAACGTTCGGTCATAGTAACCACCGCCCATACCCATGCGATTACCTGCTGAGTCGAAGGCGACTAATGGCGTTAACAAAACATCGAGCTGAGATACGGGTAATACCTTTGTCACATCGAGTTTTGGCTCGCTAATACCATATTTGTTTTGCTGCATTTTTGTATCTGCTTGGTAATTTAAAAACAATAAATGCCCAGCACTAAATGGATGTAAAACAGGTAAATAAAGCTGTTTATTTTGTTGCCAACACCAATGAATAAATTCGGCCAAATCTAGCTCACCATCATTGGCTAAATACAAAGCGATGGTTTTGGCTTTAATTATTTGTGGGTGTTTACTTAAAACTAACTTAATTGATTGGCTTGCTTGCAGCTGTTCGGCTGGCGACATTTGTTGACGACGACTGCGCACTAGTTTGCGTAATGCATTTCGCTCAGTAGCGTTTTCTATTTTAGATAATTGTTGTTTATTAAGGTTCGACTCTTTGGTCATCGATTTGTGAACTCGATAATTTAACTATTGTTTATAGTTAATCATATAACGCAGATAATGTGTAATGCGGCGTCTAATTAGAATTAGAATTAGAAAAAGAAATGGGTGCCCCCCAAGATGCCGTAATTAACGTCAGCCATAGAACACAGTTGGGTATAAGTGTTCAGGGCGGTCCGCCTTGAAGGTAAATAATCATAAGTTTTGGGGTATAGAAAAAGAAGTGGGTGCCCCCCAAGATGCCGTAATTAACGTCAGCCGTAGAACACAGTTGGGTATTAGTGTTCAGGGCGGTCCGCCTTGAAGGTAAATAGCATTAAGTATTTGGGAAATAGAAAAAATTTTAAAAGATAAAATATATAGGGTGCCCCCCAAGATGCCGTAATTAACGTCAGCCTTAGAACACAGTTGGGTATTAGTGTTCAGGGCGGTCCGCCTTGAAGGTAAATATGGGATATAGAAAAAGAAGTGGGTGCCCCCCAAGATGCCGTAATTAACGTCAGCCCTAGAACACCGTGTGTTCAGGGCGGAAATCGCACAACTGCCGTAGGCTTCTCGATACTAGCCGAGCTTGCTCAAAAGCAACTGATAAATCTCCTTAGGTAAAACTTATCGGCTCAGGGACGTAGTCAACCACAAACACCCCAGGGAACAAAATATCCAATAGAAATAAATTTCAATTGGTTTAAACAGTATACACCTTGCCAGCGATGAAAGGGTAACTTTTGGTTAAATATTTAACATAAAATATTCGGTCAACGAATACTCATTCAATCGCTAGTTTAACCGCTAGCACTCGTTGACAGGCTTGCACTTTAGTAAGAAGCGTTTGATTATTCAAGTGCTTTATTAGCAAATTAATACCGACTGCTGTTAATGCCATCAATTTGCTAGGTTTTTAACCATATTGAACTACAATAGTTACTAGAGAAAAGCGCCGTACAATGGTACATTAGTCGCTATTGAATGAACTCACACAATACTAAGAACTTTAATTTTATGGCACAGAATAATTTGCTTTCTTTCGCACAAGTACAAGCGGCACTTGGTGGCGATAACCTTGCTGCTCACGCATCTGAAATTCACGGCTTATTAACGGGCATTATTAGTGCCGGATTTGCTTTTGAAGATGAATCTTACTTAACCCTACTCAATGATTTTTTCAACAATGGTGAAGGTTTAAGTAAATCACTTAAAGATGTAATTAAGACGGTTTATGGTGAGATTTGGCAAAGTGTTCTTGATGACAGCTTTACCTTTCAAATGTTATTGCCAGATGACGACGAAGCGATTGTTGAGCGTGGCCAAGCTCTGGGATTGTGGGTGCAAGGTTTTAACTTAGGCTTTGGCTTACAACAAAAAAATAAAGATGCGTTTTCCGAAGACGTGAAAGAAATCATTAAAGACTTTGGTGACATCGCCAACCTTTCTAGTGAACTTGAAGAAGATGAAGAAACCGAACATGCCTATTACGAAATTATGGAATATGTACGTATCTCATCTTTATTATGTTTTGCCGAACTAGGTCAAAAACCGAAAGCAGATGATGCTGCGGCCACTATTCATTAATTATAAGTAGAAATTAATCATGTCGATGAAACACACTCGAATAGACATCAGCGAATTTATAGAGCGCCGTGAAAAATTAATGGCACAAATGCCAGAAAACTCAGTGGCGTTAATTCCTGCCAATAAAGAAGTTACTCGCTCTCGAGATACCGAATTCCTTTTTTGCCAAGATAAAGATTTCTATTATTTAACTGGTTTTCATGAGCCTGATGCATTGCTGGTATTAGTGAAAACCTTTGAATGCGAAACGATTTTATTTTGCCGAGACAAAGATCCACTGCAAGAAGTTTGGCATGGCCGCAGAGTAGGCGCAGAAAAAGCGCAGCAAGATTTTAAAGTTGATCATGCCTATACATTAGATGAGCTTGAGCAAGTATTACCTATGTATATTAATGGTCGAGACGCTATTTTGTTTGCCCAAGGTCTGCAAGAAGAATTCGATCGATTAGTGTTTGCTTGTCTTGATGTATTGCGCAACGGCGCTAAACAAGGTTTTAGTGCGCCGACTACGACTATTGATATACGACCAATGATCAGCGAAATGCGGTTAATTAAATCGGACGCTGAAATCGCGGTAATGCGAGAAGCCAATATTATTTCAGGTAATGCCCATTCCCGTGCTATGCGTTTTACCGAACACGGTACCTTTGAGTATCAAGTGGAAGCAGAAATATTGCATGAGTTTGCCTTTAATGGCGCTAGAGCTGCGGCATATGGTTCAATTATTGGTGGTGGTGAAAATGCCACGATATTGCATTATACCGACAATGATGAAGTGTTGATTGACGAGGAATTGTTATTGATTGATGCTGGCGCAGAGCTAAGTGGTTATGCCGCTGATATTACTCGAACCTTTCCTGTTAACGGTAAGTTTAGCGAAGAACAAGCGGCGCTTTATCAAGTGGTATTAGATGCACAAATTGCAGCGATTGAAACCATCAAGCCAGGCAGTAATTTTTCACTCGCTAATATTGCCGCAGAAAAAGTATTAACTGAAGGTCTACTAAAGCTAGGTATTCTATCCGGTGATATCGATACCTTGATTGAACAGCGAGCTTGTAAAAAGTATTTCATTCATGGTTTAGGTCACTGGTTAGGACTGGATGTTCACGATGTTGGTGATTATCAAATGGACGAGAATAAGCAGCAGTTACGCAGTTTTGAACCGGGCATGGTGATGACTATTGAGCCGGGTCTTTATATCGACGGCGAAGCTGACGTTGAGCATAAATGGCAAGGCTTAGGCATTCGTATTGAAGATAATATATTAGTCACCGCAGACGGTTATGAAAACCTTACAGTCAATGCGCCTAAAACCATTAGCGACATTGAAGCTATGATGGCAAATAAGAAAAACTAATTTATCTATAAGTCTAAGTTTAAAAATCTATGTTTGATGTGATCATTTCCGGTGCCGGACTTGCAGGGGCAAGCATGGCACTAGCGTTAGCTAAACTACAAAAAAAAGACGGCACACCGTTGAGTATTGCTGTGGTTGAAGCATTCGCGATTCGTGATGATTTAGCATTAAATTATGATGCCAGAGTTATCGCTTTATCCCATGGCAGTGCCTGTTACTTAAAGCAACTGGGTTGTTGGCAGCAGTTAAAAGACGATGCGATGGCGATAAAAACCATCCATATCTCTGATCGAGGTCATTATGGTAAAGCGCGAATTAACGCTGAAGATTTTGACATTCAGGGCCTTGGTTATGTCGCTGAAATCCAGGCCATTGGCAATGCCTTAATTAGCACACTAAAACAATTCGATAACGTTACTTTTTTTGCGCCTCAAACTATTGACCACATTCAGTGGCATAAGCAGTACGTTGAAGTTACCTTAGAATCAGGCGAAACCTTATCTGCGCCGCTATTACTTGGTTGTGATGGTGGTCAATCTAAGTGTCGTGAACTTGCTAAAATAGAGTGTGATTATAGTGACTATCAACAATGCGCAATAATCGCTAATGTGAGCACAGAACAAGCCCATCAAAATAAAGCGTTTGAACGTTTTAGTGATTCTGGTCCAATTGCTTTATTGCCGATGACCGATAATCGCAGCTCGTTAGTATGGACCGTTAAACCAGAACAGGTTGCTCACCTACTTGCATTGAGTGATGAAGATTTTGCAGCTGAGTTAGAGCAAGAATTTGGCGCTTGGTTAGGTGGCTTTAGTAATATTGGCAAACGTTTTAGTTTTCCGCTGAAATTGATAAAGGCTAATGATCAGGTAGCTCATCGTATGGCATTAATTGGCAATGCAAGTCATACATTGCACCCTATTGCAGGGCAGGGTTTTAACCTTGGTATGCGAGATGTGCAAGTATTTGCTGAACTGTTTGAACAAACTCTGCAAAGTGGCAACGATTTAGGTGATTTTCATAATTTGCAAAACTATGCAAAATTGCGGGCGCAAGATCATCAACAAGTGATTGCGCTAACAGATTCTCTTGTACATTTGTTTTCTAATCAACATATACCGTTAGTCGTTGGACGTAATATCGGTTTGAAAGTGTTGAACTATATTCCGTCATTGAAAGCCGCATTTGCTGGCAAAACAATGGGACATTTTGACTAATGGAATCTTTGACTAATGGAGCACTTTGATTAGCTATGCAAAAGTTTGATATTACAATTGTCGGTGGTGGTATGGTTGGCTTAGCTTCAGCACTGGCCATTCGCAGTACCACAGATTTATCTATTGCTATTATTGAGCCTCAGCCACTTAACGAATTAGCCAATACTCCGCATTTAAGAGTCAGTGCAATAAACGCCGCCAGTCAGCAATTACTTAAAAACCTAGGTGTGTGGAATACGATTATCAAACAACGCGCCCAAGCGTATGAAAACATGCACGTTTGGGATAAAGACGGATATGGTCATTTAGATTTTGGTGTTGAGCATCTGCCTAAAAATGTTAATAAGAATCAAGGCTTAGGTCATATCATTGAAAACGATGTGATTCGAAATGCGCTGTGGCACAAGGCTCAGCAAGACACAAATATTACCATTATAAGTGAGCAACTTACTTCTATTGCACAAGGCGATTCAGAGGTGTTTTTAAGCTTTGCTGAAAATACGCCAATTATCTCTCGATTGGTGATCGCTGCCGATGGGGCAAATTCTTGGGTGCGCAAGCAGCTCAATATGGAAATGACCTTTAGAGATTATGATCACCATGCGGTTGTCGCCACGGTTGACTGTGAGCAAGGCCATCAACAAACGGCGTGGCAAGTATTTTTAGAAACTGGCCCGTTAGCGTTTCTGCCTTTGTATCAACAAGCAGAGCAAGCTGATCATTGTTCAATCGTCTGGTCATTACCACCAGCGAAAGCTGAACAAGTAAAAGCGCTGAACCAAGCAGAGTTTAATAAATCGATTACTGCGGCAAGTGATGGAAAACTAGGACGTATCCAGCTTAAAAGTGAGCGGGTGAGCTTTCCATTAACTATGCGATTAGCACGGGACTTTGTTCGTGGTCGAGTGGTATTAATTGGCGATGCAGCGCATACAATTCATCCATTGGCAGGACAAGGCGTAAACCTTGGATTTGTTGATGCCGCAGCGATAGCAGATACCTTGCGCGACATGGTAAGCACTAACAAATCTCTTAATGATAGTAAGTTACTTGGTCAATTTGCGCGCTATCGAAAATCAGATGCTGTGGATATGATGGCGGCGATGGAGTCTATTAAACAAGGTTTTTCTTTACAGCAAAAATTGCCGAAAATTGTCAGAGGTGTCGGCATGAGTTTGTTAAATAACGCGCCACTGCTTAAGCCTATTTTGAAACCGATGTTAATTAAACAAGCATTAGGTTTACGAGACGATTTACCTTCCTTATTAAAAGCCAAAGATCCTCTCAGTTTATAACGAAACGTATCCTTCTAAACAGCTTCATAAAAGCCAGTGCAAAAATTTGCTCTGGCGTTTTAGTTTTATCTGGGCGATTTATTCATAACTCTAAAATATTCCGAATTTAATTTTGTAATTTTATTAATATTGAGTCTTTATTCGGTATTTGTTTGCTCCTTGGTTAATTGTTTTGATTATGGTGATTTTGAATTGATCCCTGTGCAACTGAGGCGTATAATCGCGTCAAATTTTTGTAATCAAATGGTTACTTTTTAAACTAGTTCAGTTTTATCTTTGGTTAACTAGCCAAATAGACAAACTGATTTATCATCGATTCAGAGTGAAAACACATCATGACTAACAAAACAGTTCTACATGCCAAGCACCTTGAAGCTGGCGCCAAAATGGTAGATTTCTACGGTTGGGAAATGCCAATCAATTATGGTTCACAAATTGAAGAGCATAATGCAGTGCGTAACGACGCTGGTATGTTCGATGTGTCTCACATGACAATCGTTGATGTTCAAGGCGCAGATGCAAAAGCATTTTTACGCAAATTGGTGATCAATGACGTCGCTAAATTAGAAACTGCTGGTAAAGCGTTATACACCGGTATGTGTAACCTTGAAGGTGGCGTAATCGATGACTTAATCGTTTACTTCTTCACAGATACTGACTACCGCTTAGTGGTAAACTCTGCAACTCGCGTAAAAGATTTAGCGTGGATTGGTGAGCAAGCAAATGGCTTTGAAGTAACGATTACGGAACGCCCTGAATTTGCCATGATCGCCGTTCAAGGCCCACAAGCAAAAGCAAAAGTAGCAACCTTATTGGATGCTGAGCAAACTGCAGCCGTTGATGGTATGAAGCCATTCTTTAGCGCACAAGCTGGCGATTTATTTATCGCAACAACAGGTTACACAGGCGAGAACGGTTACGAAATCGCATTACCTGCTGACCAAGCTAGTGACTTATGGCAACAACTACTAGACGCTGGTGTTAAGCCATGTGGTTTAGGTGCTCGCGATACATTACGTTTAGAAGCTGGTATGAACCTATACGGTTTAGATATGGATGAGTCTGTATCACCACTTGCGGCAAACATGGCATGGACAATTGCATGGGATGATGAATCTCGTAATTTCAATGGTCGTGAAGTATTGGCTGCACAACGCGCTGCTGGCGACCAACCAAAACTTGTTGGTTTAGTAATGGAAGCGAAAGGCGTACTTCGTACTGGCCTTAAAGTTGTTACACCGCACGGTGAAGGTGTTATAACATCAGGTACATTCTCGCCAACTCTTGGTTTCTCAATTGCCATGGCTCGAGTGCCGCGTGCAGTGAAATTAGAAGAGACAGTACAAGTTGAAATGCGTAAGAAAATGGTTGACGTAAAAGTGATCAAACCAAGCTTCGTACGTAACGGCGAAAAAGTATTTTAAGATAAGCGCAAAGCGCTTATATGGAAGGTCTTTAGATTAATTTCAAAAAATAGTAAAAAGACCTTCATTTCTGAAATTAATTGACTAAAATGTAGTCAGTTTGTTTGAGTGAAATTAACGTAGCTAACGTAATTAAGATATTAAAGTAATTAGCGTAAGTGACAAAATCATAAAATTTAATAAATATTTAGGAACAATAAAATGAGCAACATTCCTTCTGAGTTAAAATATGCAACGTCTCACGAGTGGGTTCGTAACGAAGGTGACGGTACGGTAACTATCGGTATTACTGAGCACGCGCAAGGTCTTTTAGGCGATATGGTATTTGTTGAATTACCAGATGTTGGTGATGAAGTAGCGACTGGCGATGATATTGCCGTTGCAGAATCTGTTAAAGCAGCTTCAGATATCTATGCTCCAGTTTCGGGTGAAGTTGTTGCAGTAAACGAAGACCTAGAAGATTCACCAGAGTTGGTTAACTCTGATGCTTTCGGCGACGGTTGGATGTTCAAAATTAAATTAGACGACGCAAGTGAACTAGACGCATTATTAGATGCTGAAGGTTATGCAAACGTTGTTGATGAAGACTAATTCATAATAAACAACCACTTATAAGCCCTGGGCAATAGCTCGGGGTTTATTGTTTTTATAAGAAAGATTCACTTAGTATTTTTTGGGAACTGCAGTTTATGTCTACTCAAACTCTAACACAGTTAGAACAAACTCAAGATTTTATCCGTCGTCATATCGGTCCTGATGCCGAGCAAACAGCAGCAATGCTTAGCGAAATTGGTGCTGACTCAGTCGATGCATTAATTGATGAAATCGTACCGGCGAATATTCGTTTAAACGAATTACCAAACATTAATGAAAGTAAAACTGAAGTTAAAGCGTTAAGCGATTTAAAAGCGGTAGCAAGTAAGAACATTGTAAACCAATCAAACATTGGTTTAGGTTACTACCCAACGCACACGCCTAACGTAATTTTACGTAACGTGTTAGAAAATCCAGGTTGGTACACAGCGTATACGCCTTACCAACCAGAAATCGCTCAAGGTCGTTTAGAGTCATTATTAAACTACCAACAAATGTGTTTAGACTTAACGGGTCTAGACCTTGCTTCTGCATCACTTCTTGATGAAGGTACAGCAGCAGCAGAGGCGATGGCGTTAGCAAAACGTGTTTCTAAAAACAAAAAATCTAACTTATTCTTTATCGCGGATAGCGTATACCCACAAACAATTGACGTTGTTAAACAACGTGCAGAAATGTTTGGTTTTGATCTTGTTATGGGTCCTGCAGAAGACGTTGTTAACCACAATGTATTCGGTGCGTTATTACAATACCCAACGGCGACTGGTGAAGTAAGTGACATTACACCACTTATCGAAGCGGTACATGCAAACAAAGGTATTGTTGCTGTAGCTGCTGATATTATGTCATTAGTACTATTAAAAGCACCGGGCGAACTTGGCGCAGACGTAGTTATTGGTTCAAGCCAACGTTTTGGTGTACCAATGGGCTACGGTGGTCCACACGCGGCATTCTTCACGACTTCAGATAAATACAAGCGTTCACTACCAGGTCGTATTATCGGTGTTTCAAAAGATACACGCGGTAAAGATGCATTGCGCATGGCGATGCAAACTCGTGAACAACATATCCGTCGTGAAAAAGCCAACTCAAATATTTGTACTGCACAAGTATTATTAGCCAACATGGCAGCGTTCTACGCGGTTTACCACGGACCGAAAGGTTTAAAAGTTATTGCTGAGCGTATTCACCGTTTCACTGATATTTTATGTTTAGGTACGGCACAAAATGGTTTAGTTGCTATTCATAACAACTACTTTGATACATTAACGTTTAATGTAGAAAACAAAGCTGAAATTGTTGCACGTAGCCTAGCAAACGGCGTTAACTTACGTACCGACGTTGAAGGGCAAATTAGCGTTTCTCTAGATGAGACTACGACACGTGAAAATATTGCAACATTATTTGATATCTTACTAGGTGAAGGTCATAACTTAGACGTAGCTGAGTTAGATGCATCAGTTATTGCTTCAGGTTGTTCATCAATTCCTGCGGCGCTAGTACGTGAATCTGCAATCTTAACGCACAAAGTATTTAACTCGTACCACTCAGAAACTGAGATGTTACGTTACATCAAAAAACTTGAGAATAAAGATTTAGCATTGAACCACTCAATGATTTCTTTAGGCTCATGTACGATGAAACTGAATGCAACGGCACAAATGATCCCTGTATCATGGCCTGAATTTGCTAACATGCACCCATTTGCTCCAATCGATCAAGCGCAAGGTTACAAGCACATGATTGATGAGTTAGGTGACTGGTTAGTTGAATTAACTGGATACGATAACATCTCAATGCAACCAAACTCGGGTGCACAAGGTGAGTATGCTGGTCTTATCGCGATTCATAAATACCATGAAAGCCGCGGCGATTCACACCGTAACATCTGTCTAATTCCTTCTTCGGCGCACGGTACTAACCCAGCGTCTGCGCAAATGGTTGGTATGAAGATTGTTGTTACTGCTTGTGATAAAGACGGTAACGTTGACATGGATGATTTAAAAGCGAAAGCAGAAGAGCATTCTGAAAACCTAGCTTGTATTATGATCACCTACCCATCGACACACGGTATCTACGAAGCGACGATTAAAGAAATTTGCGAAATCATTCACAGCCATGGTGGCCAAGTATACCTTGATGGTGCCAACATGAATGCACAGGTTGGTATTACTTCACCTGGTTTTATTGGTGCTGATGTATCACACTTAAACCTTCATAAAACATTCGCTATCCCACACGGCGGCGGTGGCCCAGGTATGGGACCAATAGGTGTTAAAGCTCATCTTGCTCCGTTCTTACCAGATCACGCATTGGTCACGGTTAACGAAGACACTAAAGGCAATGGCGCTGTTTCTGCTGCACCATTTGGCTCTGCGGGTATTCTTTGTATTTCTTACCTTTACGTTGCGATGTTAGGTAAAAAAGGTGTGACTGATTCAACTAAGTACGCAATCACCAATGCTAACTACTTAGCGCACAAACTAAGCCAACACTACCCAATTTTGTATACCGGTCAAAATGGCCGTGTTGCGCACGAATGTATCGTTGATTTACGTCCACTTAAAGAAGCGTCTGGCATCACTGAAATGGATGTTGCTAAGCGTTTAATGGACTATGGTTTCCATGCCCCAACAATGTCATTCCCAGTAGCGGGTACATTAATGATTGAGCCAACGGAATCTGAAGCGAAAGTAGAACTTGATCGTTTCGTTGAAGCAATGACAAGCATTCGTAGCGAAATTGCTAAAGTAGAAAGCGGTGAGTGGACACTTGAAGATAACCCTCTTCATAATGCGCCACATACACTAGCTGACATTACTGATGCATCTTGGGATCGTGGTTACACAGTTGCAGAAGCTGTATTCCCGGTGCCTGCGGCAGCAGCGAACAAATTCTGGCCAACAGTGAACCGTATCGATGACGTATATGGCGACCGTAACTTAATTTGTTCGTGTCCTGCGGTATCTACTTACGAAGATTAATTTCCGACATTGATCACGACAATTGAAGTTGGAAACTTTTAAAAAAACTAAAATAAAAGGCGAATCAGAGGTGATTCGCCTTTTATTTATACAAATTTCTATTTCTATACTCGATTGTAATGGTCGTTCAATTTCAGTAAAGGCTCACATCTCACCTGAATATAACAATATTATTTTCGTTTTTTCTGTCGTTTACCTTTGCTCGGTACCTGATCACTCAGACCTGTGAAATTGGGACGGTCGAGACCATCGGGTGCTTTTGTGATCTTACGGCGAAATAGTACTATATTATCGAGTTCCAAATCATCGCTCCAGATAAAACTGGCACCCTTGAAATCATAGTCGAAGAACGGAGCTTTTGGCCTGACGTGTTGTTGTGTAAATTCCGTGGCCTGTACCCAACCTCTGTCATCAAAGTTACTCGTAAACCATTTCTCGGGCACTGTCATATGCTTGGTTCGTGGTTTTTTGATGTCTCTGTCGATGGGACCCCAGGAGATTTTTTTAACTTTCCACCTGCTGTTTGTGACAGTACCGTCACCTAGTTTTAGAATAAATCCCCCATCACCGATTGAAGTGTTGCCATATTCCAACCCTGTCACTGGATCTGCATTATCCATAGCCATTACAGCGATAGTCATGGGGTAGGACGGCAGAATATCAACGGATATTACATTGTGGGGCATAAAGGCAATGCTATCTACTGCAATCAAGGTACCATTGATATAAAGTTTGAAGCTATTGTCTGCATAGATATTGGCCTTGATTGTGTCGGTAATACGGGGTTTTCGGATTTGTTCTGCCCCTGCTAGAACACCAAAAGATGCAACAAAAACGAATAACAAAAATTGCAGGATTTTCATGTCATAACACCTCTTTTGAACCGGCGATATAGTAGGAGTGGGCTATGTCACCGGAGGATTTTACATAATCTACTTTTACCTCGTCCTCGGAAACGTTAATTTGTACATGACCTGAACTTCCGAGCAATTTTCCACTCTTGTAGCCATACTCCAAAGCACTCCGTGTATTACCTCGTCCTCCGTGTCCTGGTTGAGGTACTTCCTGATAGATAATGCCATCAAGTTCCTGTTTAACGTATAAATGGTCATGACCATGAAAGACCATGGTGACCTTATTTTCAACCAATAAGTCATGGATAGGCTTTTCCCAGTCTGGACGGTGTTTTTTGAATTCATTATCCCCATTCAGTGAGTCTCCACCCCATTCAAAATATTGCGCTGCCTCGCGCCCACCACGCGCTGACTTGTCTAAGCCACCGACAAGGTGATGGATAAAGATAAATTTATACTTAGCCTGACTTTCACGTAATGTTTTTTTCAGCCAGTCATATTGTTGCTTGCCCAGACTGCGTGACCACATGTCGCGTCGACCTTGATCACTTGTGAACCAAAAAGGATCGAGTGTCACGAATAAGGCGTCGCCCCATTGCCAGGAATAATAATTTTCTAACTGACCCGCATAGGGATGCTCGGTGGTATTACCTGAATAAAAATCATTTGGATACGGGTTGGGAAAATAACGTTTTCGCATTTTCGCCGACCAAACTGCCATGTTGTCGGCAGTGCCATCATCCCATCGGCCAGATTCGCCATCATGGTTGCCAAGTACAAAAAACAGCGGTGATGAATGACTTACTGAACCAAGAAAATAGCGTTGCGCTAAGTATTGGGCTTTCGAGTCTCGGTAATCATCATATTTATCCACCATGAAAGTATCACCTAGGGCCATATGAAAGTCAGGACGTTTGGCTCGAATGTTGGCTAAAGTACTTGCATAGACGTCTGCCTTAGTTCCCGAGTCTAAATGAGAATCTGACTGTACGGTAAAGCTGAAAGCCTTACTTGGTGCCCTAGCAGTATGGAAACTATAGGTTTGTTCAGACAAAGTACCATTGTGTACAAATCGATAATAGTAACGGGTATCAGCCTGTAACTTATTGATGACAATATCAAAAGGATTGCCAGCAATAAAATTAATTGTCTTGGTTCTGACCTGTAAATTGGCTTCTTCCGGGCCAAATATAATATGTCCACTGCCATCACTTTTCGGTAAAATCCGAGCTGTTACATTCTCGTCAGAGGGGCGACCGAGAATAATATCATAGGCTTGTTCAGCAGCCATTGGGCTTGATAGAATTTCTTGCATAGCAGCAGCAGATTGAGTTTGGCTTGATCCTCCACCCTTAGAACCTTTTACTTTCTTATTTTTTTTTGTTTTTTTGTTTTTTTTATCTTTATCCTTGCGTCCCTGACCATTTGATTTCTCAAACATCTTTATTGCCAAGCCAACCAATTCATTACGGGAAATTTTTTGGTCAACATCAATATCTATCTCTTCAAAATGGCCACGAACAAATCCAGCCATCGCTTGGCGAACCCGGGCTGATTTACTTTCTTCAGTTTCTATGTAGCCACTACCATCAAGATCATAACCTGCGAATGTTGCCTCAGCCTCTGAGAGCATTTCTTTTCTTGAAACAACACCATTTTTGTCCTGATCTAATTCTGTCAGGTGGGCGACAACCCAAGGTTTGCGTTGGCCGTCTTGAGGTTCGTTATGTTGAGTTTTCTTATTTTTACCTGGCTTGTTCTTTCGCTGTTTATTTTTTTGTTGGCTGCCACGTAGTCGCCGTTGGTACTTTTCTTCACGCAGAACACCATCGCCATCATCAAATTTGAATGTGAAGGTGCCATCTTCATTATCGGTATATTCGATGTGCCGAATTGTGTCATTGTAACTATAAGTTAATTGGTATTTATTGCCCTGCCTTTTGAAATCCGTTATTTCAGCGCCGCGCAATGGTCTTGTATAGGGCCGAATACTTTGGGCACGCGGTTGTACTTTAACCTCTCCCCCCTCTAAGGCGACTGTGCCTTTGAAACCACCATTTAAATAGGGATAACTTTTAGAACCATGATAATGATATTCCTCGTCACTGGATTTTTCGTGACCGGAGTCGCCATTTTCATGAAAATGCACACGATTGCTAACTAAACCATTTGGGTAAGTATGGCCGTTTAACCAATCAACCTCTTTTGCAGGTTTGCCATCAGGCTCGATGCTGGTGTGAATGGGAAAACCATCAAGGGCGACGGCAACAGGAACACCTTTGCCAACCGTCTTCTCAAGATGCCAAGGTGTGATGTGGTAATGATAATCATCAGCACGACCGGCATGGCCACCAAATTCATCCAGCTCTCCATTGAGAAATGTATCTGTACGGCCATCTTGTTTAATAGGGTTAAAAATAGGTATGCCGTTTGCTGCAACAGCGATAGAACCCTTGAACAGAGTATTCTTTGCAGAAATGGCTGTCTCTGCGATTTTGGGATCCAGAGGAATGCGCCAAGCATTTCCACCTTTATAGGGTTGTGGGATTGGTACTTGACGATTCCATGCAGTAATACCTACCATCATTTGATGATCGGCCATGGAATCGGCCTCAACGTATAGATAGTTTTCATCCCAGGCGATGTTCACCTTGTCTGCAAAAGGTTCAAAAACCTTAGCGAGAGCCGGTTTGGGGCCAAGGTTGATCTTAGGAAAGTCAACTTCTGTTGGTGCGGTTCGACCACCACGGCGATCTGTTTTGCTTTTGTCGTTGCTATTATTACTGTCGGAATTAGAGACACTATAGGCATTGAACGTTAGCAAAGAGAAAGCTAAAACAAGGGATGTATTGATTATTTTATGAGGTAATTTAATCATTGGTTTTTCCCTCCATTGTTATCTTTATTCTTGCGCTTGTTTTTATTTTTGTCTTTTCCTTTGTTCTTACCTTTACCCTTATCGCCTTTTCCTTTTTTACGTCCCTTGGGATCATACTGAGTCACACCATCATAATCAGGATTCATTTCAGGTAGCTGGGCATTAATGCTGGCCAATTGACTTTTTAGTCTGGTTAATAAATTTGCACTTAACTTAGAATTATTTAACGACAAATCTTGAGATTCAGATATATCCTTGTCTAGATCAAACAATTTGGAGCTATCTGTTTCATAAAAATAGATCAGCTTGAAGTTATCCTGATAAATAACACTATGGGGAGTAGTTCCTTGATAATGGGGAAAATGAAATACCAGATCTTCCGAAGGTCTTTTTACAGGTCCTGACTCGCCAGTTAACAGTGATGAAATATCACCTCCTTCAACACCATTGGGCAAAGGTTTATTACCTCCTGCCAAATGATAAAAAGTAGGAAATAAGTCATAACCAACAATAGATTCATCGCTTATTTGACCTGCTTTAATACCAGGTCCACGAATAATTAACGGTACTCTGATACCTCCTTCCCATAAGGATCCTTTGCCACCTTTTAGTAGTTTATTGCCTCCTGAACCGTTATCTGACATATACACAACATAGGTATTATTGCTAATACCCAATGCCTCTAGTTTTGCAAGTAGAATACCCACGCCACGATCGAGATCTTCAGCCAGGGCAGCACGACCACTTTGTTTGGCACTGGTCTTTTTCATTAAACCTTCGTACTTCTTCACCAGTTTGGGATCAGCATTCTCAGGATGATGCAATGCATGATAGGACATCTGAATAAAAAAAGGTTTTCCTTTGCTAATATTACGGTCCATAAAATCTATAGCACGCTCTCCCATGCCAAAAATATCGACAGGGTTGGGAGGCGTGTGTGGAATTGCATCGTTATTGCCGGTATCACCGTCGGATTCATCATAACCATGGTTTTTGGGGCCACCCCCCCCGATATGCCATTTACCGTAGTGTGCTGTAGCGTACCCTCGTTGTCGCAATAACTCGGCAATGGTGATTTCACTTTGGGCAATGTTTTTGTTGATAGAGGGGGGGAATAGTTTCAATCCATCACGTGCTGTCATCACAGGTGCAGCCTTGGTCCAGTGTAACTGTGCTGGACTTTTACCCGTTTGCAAACTTATTCGTGTCGGTGAACATACCGGGGCAGGAGCATAAGCACGGCTAAAGAGCATTCCCTGAGCTGCCAGTTGGGTAATATTGGGTGTTGCAATCACCTTACTTTTGGAGTCTGGGTGATTAGGGTCCATTGTTACAGATAAGCCTGACCAGCTTTGATCGTCTGACAATAGAAACAGAATGTTCGGTTTGTCTATAGGCTGCTTTGCCATGGTCATGCTTGAGAAGATCAAGGCTATTAATCCGCTAGCGGTCTTCATTAAATTTATGCTCATTTATCACCTCAGGAGTATGTCATTACCTAGTATTGTCACCAACATCCAAAAAGGGGACAAAATAGTTAAGAATAATTCTGTTTATTGACTTAACGATCATTTACTTGTCAATATAAGCAGCTGTCATAATTTTTTTCAATAAATGTCCCCTTTTTAGTGATTAACGACAATATTAAATGAAAGCTTAATGAAAAGAGCAGACTAAATGAAATCTGAACAAGTATTCGAAATTCTAATGCGTGAACAAACGGGCATGTTATTAACCTATCTTCGTGCCATTGTTGGTTCTCCTGCTGCCGTTGATGACATTTATCAAGAAACGATGCTTACGGCATGGAAAAAACTAGATAGTTTTGATAAAACTCGTAGTTTTGGACCTTGGTTAAGAGGCATTGCTAAAAATCATGCTTTGGCACATTTTCGTTGTGCTAAACGCGACATGTTAATGTGTAACGACGCTATTCTTGAATACTTAGATCAACAGCTACTTCAAATCGAATTATCTTCTGGAGATAGTTGGCAAGAAAAAACCAAGGTGTTACATCAATGCATTGAACAGTTACCTGAAAAGTATCAACAAGTCGTTCGCTTACGTTATCTTGAGGAGCGCAAAACAGCAGAAGTTCAACAGCATGTTGATATCTCCAGAGAGGCTTTGAAAAAAAGATTACGGCGTGCGAAAAAACAGTTGTTTCAATGTTTACAACAAAAAAACATCTTAATGGCGATGAGTTAGGAATTTCCATGAAAGATATCCATTCAGAAAAGAAGTCAGAGACTAAATCCGAAAATGAGTCAGCAAGTCATAAAGTTTCACCTCTCCAAGACAAAGCTGAGGTTGAGTATTGGCTTTATGGCGAACAAATGTGTAATACAGCAACAGAATTGTCACAGAACAATGAGGGTGTTACAGATGAAAAGGAGAAGTTAGTTGCAACTGAGTTATCCTCAAATGAACTATCTTCAACAGAGCATGCTCAACAGCAGTTAGTACATGCTTTATTGCTTCAGCAAAAAGACAGGGATGCTGAAACAAGTGTTCGCATTGAAAAAGTTATGTCACAACTTTCTAGGCAAGAAGAACTATCCACTACCAACAGCACCAGTAAAAATAATAATGTCATCCCTTTATTTAGGCGCTGGGTTAGTATCGCAGCATCTGTTTTGATACTTATTGGTTTGAGTTTTACTTTGATGCTACCCAGTAATGAAGCCATTGCAGCAATGGATAAAGTTATTGAGACATTCTCTGAAATGGCGGGGCGTGTTTATGACGTTAAAGTAGAAATAGCTAAACAAGGTAAAAAGGGTTCAAAGCATAAGCAGAAAAGTAATGGACCTGAACGTCAAGATGACAACCGTAAAAATAAAAAGTCCAGTTTCTCGGGAGGAAAATTGTATCTAAGTGGCAGGGAACAATTTGTATTGATTGCCAATAACCAACTTAGAAAAGGCAAAATCACTGGCAGTAATGGTGTTGAAAGTTGGTCTATCGGTGGAAAGGGTAAGGTTAAAATCGAGACTCAAGCCAATAGCCAGGCAAAGGTTAACTTGCCCCTCGCTGCGAAAAGTGCAGAGTTAACCTTCATGAATATTTCTGAGATGTTAAATGCATTGAAACAAAGCTACCATTTAACGATTGAGTATGATCAACAAGCGAATAATATTGCTGGTTTATGGTCTAAAATCACCCTAAAAAAAATAGATAATAAAACCAAAGGAGTTAAGGAATTAGTGTTGTTTTTTAATCCTGATACTCACGTTATTCAACAAATGATTTTTGATAAGGTCCATTTGCAAGGAGATCCAAGTCTTAAAAAGGTAACCATGACTTTACTCTCTACAGCGCCTATAGAAAATCATTGGTTTAACTATCAAACCCATTTATAAAGCCCTTTATCTTTTTGCTAGCCAACGACAAGACGATTTTTTTGTTGTTGGCAATTCCATATGAACGCTGAGTAAAATCAATTATTCAAATATTCGTCCCTTTTTCAATCCCCATGAAAGTTTACGCTTAGGGAACCTTGCATCTCAACCAGGAGAATTACAGAATAAAATGTGTGATAGTTGCACTGCGGTAGAGGGGATGCTAAAGCATACTTATAATACAAAACATGAAGCTGAGATCCAAACTGATACTGAAGAATAAGAGTTGTAGCTTGTTTCCAACTAGAATTGTCGTGATCACATTAGTAGGTGAGCAGGTAGGCTATCAAGGTTTACCGTTGATAAATTAAAGAGCGAGTATTACCAAGTAGTACTCGCTTTTTCTTTGATTTTAGGAATCTAAATTTAAGCTAATTTGGTCAACGTTTGAAAATCGTAAATTCAACAGCTGCAGCATTAAATAACAGGGTAAAATAATGCAGAAATGAGGATGAATAATTTAAAATGAACATACCGAGCTTGATTGAAACCCGGTAATATTAAATTAAGATCGATTTAACTTGTTTTTATCGGGATATTTATTCCTTTTATCATTAACCATATTCCTACAGTAAGTTCGAATAATGCGCCGGGAAACATTACAAACATTACTTCCCGAGGCAAATTTGGAATTAACAGTTTTGCGATGGGATATATAATTAAAGAACTATAAGTTATCACTCCCCAAACACCTAAAAACTTAGGTATGTAGCGAGCCTGTGAAAGTAAATAAAATGTAATTATTCCGGCAAAACCCATAAATATCCAACTATATTCATAAGCTGGATTAATAAAGTTACTGACTACAATCAATACTATACGCATTTGTTCTATATCCAATAGCTCGGGAAAATACGATTTATTAGCAATTGCCAACATAGTGATACCAAAAACGACAGCCATACCTCCGACAATTAATTCAACCAACCGTAAACACAAAGCAGTTTGAGAAAGCTGCTTATTTATAGATTTAGTTACAGCGTAAAAAGAAGTGGAAGCAAGAATTACAGCTAAAAATAAAATTATTTCCAAAAAGATGCCAAACCGAAATTGCATCTCATCTTGAAACAAACCATTTGTTTCTAACATATCGATACTTGTTAATTTTAAATTTAAGAACATTTTTGTTAGACCCGCGATTGTAAAAGTAACATATGAAATGCCCGCCAATTTTGCGTAAAAGTTTTGATGTTTAGTCATCGATTTTTCCTATTTATAATTTTTATGAAAATTTGACTTAACATATCTAAAGATATTTTTTTGATCGCCTTAATGGGCCCATTTGCACGAATAATGAATAAAATATTTGGCAAAATCTTTATTATCCAAAATCTTCAATAAACGCATGCATAAATGGCAGGGCTGATTGTTAAGGCGGATTTAGAGTTCAGCTTAAAAGTAAATAAGAAAATTTTGAAAAGATAGAATCTAGATTGACTGTGATAGCAAAATTATAGCTTTTGTTTAAAAATCTAAAAATAAATGCAATAAAACGTTCGAATATGCCCATTTGAACGACAACACCTCTAAATTAGGGCACTTTTCATATCAAAACCAAGTTCTATCACTAAAAACAAAACTAAAGCTAATAAACTTTATACAGGAATGAATATGAAAATTTTTAACTTCGACGGTAATCGAGAGCAACTTTTATCTGTACTGTGGATTTTTCTAACGGTGAACTATATCTATTGCGATGTATTTACTATGCACCTCGCTCCCTATCTAAAAGCGTTTTTGTCAGGCGACGTTGGTGGTATGAAGATCACCGAAGAATTTTTGTTAATGTTTGCTTTTATCATGCAAGTGCCATTAATTATGATCGTCTTGTCTAGGTATTTAACATTCAAACTAAATAAGTATCTTAATATCATCACAGGTATTTTTACCACCTCAGTGCAAGCGTTTACGTTAACCATGGGCGGCAGTACACTGCATTATAAATTTTTTAGTACAATTGAGATTTTTACAGGTCTATTTATTATTTATTTGGCATTCACGTGGAAGAAAGTTGTAGCGGAAACTACATAATAATCATCGCTATTTAATAGCTATAGAATAGCTTATTTAAGGTATTGAACTCTCAATTAGTCAGATTGTAGATTCAGCGTCGATTTAACTTTATAATCTTTTAACGCATTAAGAATCATTATATTTGGCCAAAGCATGGTTAACCTTTTACCGACAATTTTATATTCCTGCATGATGGGAATGACTGTATTTGCATTATTCGAGGCTTTCAATAGGCCAAATGTAAGGCAAAATATGTTCTTTAAAGGTTTGTTATTATTATTGTTGTTCCATTTGGCTGGCGAATTATTTATATATTCTGGTGCTTATGTTTATGCACCAGTTTTAGCAGGTACACAACTCCCATTTAGAGTGTTATTAGGGCCAGCGTTTTATTTTTATGCTCATGCAACAATGTCGCCTGACAAAGCGATCAGTAAATCGTTATTAGCACTTACTTTCTCAGGGCCTATTCTCGTTGTATTAGCAATGATGCCATTTATGTTGTTGATCAGTCCGGCTGAAAAGTTAGCCTTAGCAGATCCTACAACAAGAGATCCTGAACTTTGGAAAATTGCAGTGTATACCTGCCTGTTCGCGACCATTTTATTCATTTCGTTTACCGTGATATTTTTAGTGTTAGCATTAAAACTTCATAATCGACACTTACAACAATTAATGGAACGTTTTTCCGATATAGAGCAATGCGCTTTAGATTGGTTTAAACCAGTATTAATTATTTGGGGAGCAATATGGCTAATGTATGCCGCCGAGTTTGCTTTAGGGGCATTGGGTTGGCATTGGTTTGGCTCTGGAAAATTATTACCAATTTTTGAAGTGATTGCATTGGCCATATTTATTCAAAAAGCATTAGCTCAAAAAGTACTAAAGGAATCGGATAAAAGCGAACCTCAGACTAATGCGTTTAAACAAAGTCGAACGGCGATACTTAGCGATGAAAAGATGCAAGAAATAGCATTAAAACTCGAGACAGCGATGCAAACAGAGCAATTATTTTTACAAGATAGTTTATCTCTTAATAAACTATCTGAATCAATCTCGGAAACTGAAAATCATATTTCAGAAACACTGTCGCAGTTCTTACACACCAACTTTTTCCAATTTGTGAATGGTTTTCGTATTGAAGCGGCGAAACAAGCTTTACAAGAAACAAATGAGTTGGTTACCAATATTGCCCTAGATGTTGGCTTTAATTCGAAATCAACATTCAATACTGCGTTTAAAAAGATCGTTGGTCATAGTCCTTCCGTTTACCGTAATTTGCAGAATGAAAATAAGTAAAGACCCGCGTCTTAACATTAACTGATACGATTCTTTAAAATTAATTAAGTTAAACTTTGCACAATTTGATTTTATGGTGATACTTAAATTTATCTAAAAAATTTAACTACTTAGATAAACATTAAATGCAATTTACTTTGACAACAATTATTCTTAACACAATAGTTTTTTTTAAATAAAAATTACAAGGCAGAGCCTGATGTCACGAATCTTCACATTTATTCTTTTATTGGTTGGCAATACCGTTGTTTACGCGGAAAATAACGCTGTTGTTGATGTAGTTTATCCACAATTTAGTCAATCCAATAAAGTTCTTTCGCTATCAGGGACGGTCGAAGCGAAACAAAATTCGCGTTTAGCACCTTTGCAATCGGGGGTAGTCGCAAGTTTATTGGTAGATGCTGGGGATGTTGTTAACAAGGGACAAAAGCTTATTGTACTTGATGATAAGTTAGCTCGTATTAATGTTGACCAAGCTCGCGCGGCTGTGCAAGCGACTCAAGCCACAATGAAAGAAGCACAACGTTTACTAGATGAAGTCGTCGAACTATCGGACAAAAACGTTATTGAAAAAACCTTAGTCGGTGAGCGTCAATCAGTTCTTGCTATCGCTAAAGCTCGCTTTGCCGGAGCAAAAGCAGAATTAGCTCATCGTCAAGAAGAGTTAGCAAGGCATAGTTTGTTCGCGCCGTTTAGTGGTGTCATTTCAAATCGAAATATTGACTTAGGTGAATGGGTTACACAGCAAACAACGGTGTTGACACTCGTTGGCGATCAGCAGTTACGAGTGAATGTGTCAGTGCCGCAAGAGTACTATGGAGCTATTTCCGCAGCTAAATCAAAATCGAAAGATATTGATGTGTTAGTAATACCTGATTTTAGCCATATCAAACCAATTAAAGCCAAGGTTAGCCGTGTTGTTGCTGTTGCCGACAATACCAGCCGGGCATTGACCGCTTGGGTAGATATTGAAGCAAATGCAGGCTTAGTTGTTGGCATGTCAACGAAAGTGCAACTTACCTTACCATCGAGTTCAACTGACGTAGTTTGGTTACCTAAGTCAGCCATTAAATATCACCCTGATGGTGGTCGCAGTATTTTTATTGTTGATAATGGGGTTGCTAAAAATGTTGTTATTTCTGTGGTAGAACTACAGGGCGATAACGTAGCAGTTACTGGGATTTCGACAGAATTTCCGGTGATAGTGAGCGGTGTCCCTGTACTAACAGTGGGCAGTAAAGTGACGATAAACCAAGGTAAAAATTCATGATAGCGCAAGCTGTTCATAAAGGCATATTAGTTGCTGTTGTCGTTTTAATTAGTACTATTTTAGGCTTGGTCGCCGCTTTATCAATTCCTGTACAAATGATCCCTGATCTCGAAGTACGCACAATACGTGTTCAAACCGGCTGGCCGGGAGCAACCCCGCAAGATGTTGAAAAAGAAATTCTCATTGAACAAGAACGTTATTTACGCGGCCTGTCGCAATTAAAGCGGATGACCTCTTATGCAGGAATGGGATCGGCACGTATCGAGTTAGAATTTCCCTTTGGCGTTGATGAGAACGATGCTTTAATTCGTGTCAATAATGCCTTAAGTCAAGTGCCTTCATACCCAGAAAATGTAGACCAGCCGAGACTATATGCTAGTTCATTTTCTGGTAATGCGTTTATGCATTTTTCATTAAAGCCACAGGCCGGTAATCCACTAAATATCGATGTTGATATGCTGCGTGATTTTGCAGAGGACTTTATCCGTCCTAGGATGGAAAGCGTTGAAGGGGTCTCTGAAGTAAGCGTTCATGGCGGTGCACAGCGTCAAATACAAATCAAAGTAGATGCGAACAAATTAGCGCAACGCGATATTAGCTTGGTAGAGCTAAGAAATGCCATTCGATTGCGTAATAAAGATACCTCTGCTGGTGATATCGAAAGTGGAAAAAGTCGTTATTTGTTGCGAGTTATTGGACGTTTCGAAGAGCTATCTGAATTACAACAGTTGATCATTAGCCGTAAAAATGGCGCTAATATCCACTTAAAAGATGTCGCAGATATAGAGCTTGATCATTTTGAGATTCGCAGCATGTCGTTTAAAGATGGCGAACGAACGCTAAGATTGTCGGTTCGTCGTGAAAGTGGCTCGAATGTTTTAGCAATTAAAACCGCAATGTTACCGATTATTGACGACATCAATCGCGACCTATTACAACAAAACGGCTTAGAACTTATTCTAACTAGTGATGATGTTAAATACGTAAAAAGTTCATTAGAAAACGTTTGGACCAACCTTGCTATTGGCGCCTTACTTGCCACCTTAGTAATGTTTTATTTCCTGCGTTCAGGTAAAGCGACACTTGTCGGAGTTTTAGGGATTCCTTTATGTACCATTGCGGCATTTTTAGCGCTAATGGCATTTGGCCGTACGATTAATGTTATCTCCTTAGCAGGCGTTGCTTTTGCTATCGGTATGACCGTTGATAACACTATCGTTGTATTAGAGTCGATAGTGCAGGCTAAGCGGCAAGGTGTAAGTAAAATTCAAGCAGCCATTAATGGCGTTACCGAAGTTTGGCCAGCGGTACTAGCTTCAACCGCAACAACTGTATTAGTTTTTGCCCCTATTTTGTTTGTACAACAAGAAGCCGGTCAGCTCTATTCTGATATTGCCATTGCGATTTCAGGAGCGATTATTGCGTCTATGCTCGTTGCTATTTTTGTGGTGCCAGTAGCATTGTCGCATCTAAGTAAAAAAGCCGATTTAAAACAGGGCAAACAATATGAGTTGTCACAAAAATGGTTAAGCCTTGCCAAGTATTTCACTCAAAGTGTCGTTAAGGCAAGGCTTTGCGCATTGAGTTTTATTGTTGTGATCTTAGGCGCTGCATATATGCTTATGCCAGCGGCTGAATACCTACCAGAAGGTGAAGAGCCAAAAGCCTTTTCTATGATGATTGCGCCACCAAATTATAACTTGTCGGAAATGGCTGTCATCGGTGAAGAACTAAGAGAATACTTTGATCAATACGTAATGGCGAGTGACGAAGCGTTTATTGCTGGTGAGACTGATATGCCGCCACTCGAGTATTATTCGATGTCGGTATCGGTAGGGCGCATTTGGTTTTTAAGTGCGCCTGTTGATCCTACTTATATTAATCAGATGATGGATGCTATCACCAAAAAGTTTAGAAGTTTTGAGAATATGAGGGCTTTTTCATCACGAGGTTCAATTATCTCAAGTAATAATGGGGGGACTAGAGCGGTTGCGGTCGATATAGCAGGCAACAATATCACTGAATTATATCAAGCAGCAGAAGCGGTTTATCAACAAGCGAGCGTTGTATTCGACCAGCCTCAAATTAATTCAGAGCCAAGATCATTAACGCTTGATCAACCATTAATTGAAATTAAGCCTCGCTGGCAACGTCTTGCTGAACTTGGCTTTAGCAATAATGATTTTGGTTATGCGGTTGCGGCAATGAGTGACGGTGCTTATGTCGATGAGTTCATTTTAAACGATGATAAAGTCGATATTTTTTTGTTCAGTGGCGCCGGCAACGAGCAGAACCTAACCCAGCTGGCAGATACGCCATTGGTGACGCCGCAAGGTAATGTGCTGCCACTTAATGCGTTAGCAGACCTAGTAGAAAGCCAAAATAGCAATTCAGTGCGACGTATAGACGGTAATCGTACAGTTACCGTTTATATTATTCCGCCAAGAAATGTCGCGTTAGAAATTGCAGAGGAAAAAATCAGAGAAGAGCTTCTTCCAACACTTTGGCAACAGGGTAAAATTGCTCAAGGCATAAAAGTGAGTATTAGTGGCGCTGCCGATCAACTTGAAGAAACTAAGGCGTCATTGTCGAGCAACTTTGTCATCGCTTTGGTTTTATGTTTCTTATTACTGGTCGCGATATTCAGTCATTGGCGTTACCCTCTATTTATCTTAGCCACTGTACCATTAGGAATGGCAGGGGGCTTACTTGGATTAGTAACCGTTAATGCGATTAACGCAGTACTAAACAGTATTGGCATTGCTGCTTTTCATTTGCCTTTTGACATGATCACTATGCTTGGATTTTTGATTTTACTTGGCACGGTGGTAAACAACCCGATCTTAATTGTTGATCAAACTAGACGCGGTATTATTGAGCAAGGCATGCAGGTTAAAGCTGCGGTAATGCAAGCATTAAATAAACGACTTAAGCCTATTTTAATGTCGACGGCGACTACCATTTTTGGTTTGGCACCATTAGTGCTTATTCCAGGAGAAGGTACAGAGTTATACCGAGGTGTTGGTATTATTGTACTCAGTGGTATTTTGGTTTCTACCTTATTAACGCTTACGTTTTTACCTGCATTGTTAGTTGCCACTTTAAAAGATAAGCAGTAGTAGCTTGATTTAATAAATGAGGTAAAAAATTCGTTATTTTTGCCTCTTTTGATTGTTGAGAAGTAAAAAAATCATTAATATACGGTGCATATGTTAATTAGAGGTTTCTATGCTTAGGGCTATTTCAAAAGTATTTGTATTGACCATAATGTTTGTTGCCTTTATTGGCCAAGCAATGGCTTTTAATACGGCTATTCCTTGTGATTCCGGTGATGAGCATTCAATCCTGTCTAAGGCTGAAATAAAAGCTGAAGTTAACACCGACTCTAATCTCGACGAACATGATGATTGCTGTGGTATAGAATGTTGCAGTTTAGATTGCAGCTGTATCGCAAATGCTTGTAATTCAGTTGTTTATTTTAGCGCTAGCATCACTATTCTTCATTCAGAAGTCACCTCTGAAACTTTAAACATCCATCAATTAATACAGCCTTGCTCTGTCTCTAATTCACTTTATCGGCCGCCAATTATTACTTAAAAACAATGGCGTTAATTCGCTGTCAATTATTCGTATCTTTTAGAACATTATTTAGCTTTACGGCTAAGTAGTGAACAGTAATTTGTAGACCCAAAGTATTTTAGGCAAAAAATGATTAAACAAAGTATTAAACTCACCCTTGCATCACTGCTAATCCCTGGTTCCTTATATGCAAGTGAAAATGAACACCTTCATACAGGCGAAGTTCAACAGCATCTTGAACAGCATAATGAACAAGAGCATGGCCATGAAGAAAGGGATGAAGAGGCTCATGAAGAAGGGCATGAAGACGAGCACGGCCATCATGATCATCATGACGAAGGTGGTATTGAAAGAATTCAAGTAAGAGCATCGCGATTAGGCCGCATAGTTACCGAATCAGCTACTCGTACTGAAATCATCAACGGTGAAGAAATCCAAGAAAAAGCAATAATGCGCCCTGGTAATATTTCAATGTTAGTGGCGGAAACCGGCGGTGTTAGAGTGCAAACAACATCACCGAGTTTAGGTAGCGCTAATATTAGATTACAGAGCCTCTATGGCCGATACACTCAACTCTTGAGCGATGGATTACCTTTATACGGCGGTCAAACCGCATCTATTGGTCTTTTACAAATTCCGCCGACAGATCTTGCCAATGTTGAAATCATTAAAGGTTCGGCATCATCACTGTATGGCGGCTCTGCGCTGGGTGGGGTAATTAATTTGATTTCTCGCACGCCAAGGGATGAATTCGAGGGAGAAGTATTGGTTAATGTGACTTCTAAAGATGGCCAAGACTTAACATCATATTTTGCAACGCCACTTAGCGATACTTTGAGTGCATCAATAACGGCTGGTCTTCATCATCAAAAAGAAGAAGACTTAGACGATGATGGTTGGATTGATATGGCTGGTTATGAGCGCGGTAGTGTTCGTCCTCGTTTTTATTGGCAAAATGACGACGGCGCCAATCTATACCTTACCCTTGGCATAATGTCGGAACAAAGAAATGGTGGTACCAAAGGTAACGCTACACTACCCGATGGCAGCCAATTTGTGCAAGCCCAAGACACATTGAGAACGGATATTGGCTTTATCTATGACCAAGCGCTTGGCGATGTACTGAATATCAATGTTCGAGGCTCAGCGATGAATCAAGAACACGAACATCAATACGGCGCTATTTTCGAAGACGATAACCATGAAAGTTATTTAATCGAATCAAGCTTGTCGGGTTATTCTGAGCAAACTGCGTGGTTGATTGGTGTCGCTCTGCAATCAGATCAGTTTTATTCAGATACTTATCCTGAGTTTGATTACGATTATCAAGTCCCTGGTATATTTTCTCAAATAGATTACGAAGTAAATGAAGACGTGTCACTGTCATTTAGTGCCAGAGCAGATGACCATAGCGAGTATGGCACGCAAGTAAGTCCACGCATATCAATGTTGTACAGCCCAAGCAGCTGGATTTTCCGTGGAGCATACGGGCAAGGCTACTATGCGCCAACGCCATTTATTGAAGACATAGATGAAGTGGGTTTATCTCGCCTTGCACCGCTTGATAACTTAGAGGAAGAGCGTGCATCGACCGCCTCGATAGATATTAGCTATATGTGGGATAGTGTCGAGAGCAGCGTAACGTTTTTCAATTCAGAAATTGACAATGTTACAGAGCTTGTGGAAATAGGTGGCGTGGTTGATCCAACGCAACAGCAAGTTCAAATAGTCAATGCCGATGGTACAAGTAAAATTAAAGGTGCCGAGTTATTACTTCGTTATCGCTGGCAAGATATTAAGTTTACAGGAAGTTATTTATATACAGATGCAACTAAAGAAAATAATAGTGGTTTTGGCCTAGAACCATTAACTCTAACACCAGAGCACTCCGCAGGGCTTGTGGTGATGAAAGAAGAGCACGGCAGTTATGTAATAGGTTTTGAGGCATATTACACTGGTACACAGCACCTTGAGAATAATCCATATCGGGATCGTAGTGAACCTTATTGGCATTTGGGCTTATTAGGGCAAATTACTGTCGGCAAAGTTAGTTACTTCGTCAATGCTGAAAATTTGCTAAATATCAGACAAACTAAAGAAGATTCTCTGCTATTACCTGAGCAAGCCGCGAGTGGACGCTGGACCACAGATATTTGGTCACGAAATGATGGTTTTACTGTTAATGCCGGTGTGCGTTTTCAGTTAGGTGATTAGCATTAATAGACATAGGATCTTAATCGTTGATGGATAATAGTATTAATCAATTAAGCCTTAACCAATTAAGCCTTAACCAATTAAGCCTTAACCAATTAAGCCTTAACCAATTAAGTCTTAGTCAATTAAACCTTAGCTATGCTCAACAAGGTTATTTTGTGTTTCGTAATTTTTTTAGCGCTGCAGAAATAGCAGCGCTAAAAATCGTTGTATTAAAATTCCACCATTTATGGAAACAAGATAATCTCGAGTTTTATCAACAAGAGGCGTTCAACTCATCGTTGATTACTGGCAGTCAGTATTTAGACAACGATGAACGGGTGACGCTTTTTAACTTTATCAGTTCAGAAAAGATGATGAAGACTATTGAATCACTGATACCCGATAAACCCGCTTTCATGAATACCCAATTATTTTTTAATCCGGTAAACCCAATGCAAAAAAATTTTTGGCATCGAGATTGCCAATATGATTTTGATGTCGAAGATCAAAAACAAGTGATCACCAACTCACAAGTTTTGCATCTGAGGGTGCCGCTATTTGACGAACTAGGCATTGAACTTATTCCTGGTACCCATAAACGATGGGATAATGAGGAAGAGTTTGCGGTGCGCCAAGAAGTCAATGGAAAATTGAGTTCAGATGAGATTAGTGGTGGTGAAAAAATTAAACTTGCGGCAGGGGATTTATTGTTGTTTTCTGCGGATATGATCCATCGGGGGTTATACGGTTTGGACCGATTAGCCTTAGATATTTTGGTATTCGACTCGTCGGCAAATTATGTCGATTACGTCGATGATGACTGTCTTCCGGATGACGTGATGTTAAAAAATATTGTTAACCCAAAACTGTATTTGAATAGTCTCTCCCTTAAAAGCAGTCGCTAAAGCAGGCACTAAAAACAAGTGTTAAACAATGGTGACGAAAATAAAAAGGCGAACTACTGAATATACTCCAATAGTTCGCCTTTTGCTTTGTACTTTTAACTTAACTTTTAACTTAACTTTTAACTTAACTTTTAACTTAACTTTTAACTTAACTTTTAACTTAACTTTTAACTTAACTTTTAACTTAACTATTTACTTTGTTTTTGCTTTAGCAGTTAGGTTGAACCACTACTTTTTAATGCTCTTTAATTCTAACTTCGAAAAGCTAACTTGGGTGTAGTCACCATTCTTTTTATCCGTTTCCCAGTCACCTGTGCCAGGACAAGCGGTGTACCAGTAATGTTCTGAATTTTTAGTACTACATTGGTTATATGCACCGGCTTTAAAATAGAACCAATCTTGACTATAACCTTGAGGGTGATCTAATTCATCGACGTTTCCATTTGGATCTACATTGTTCGATAAATCGACTTTGTACATAACACTGTCACGACCATTTGCGACGAATTTTACATACATCATGTTTTCGTGAACTAATATCGCATAACTAAAGTATTCACCTAAAGCGATACCAGCTTCACCTGGATCTTCTAGGTTGTCCCATGTGTTACCCCATACAGGGAAGGCAATATCTGTGCGGTTTGGATCATCCTTTGGCAAATTACGCTCATAAGTCCAAAACACTGAGCCTTTGTCATGGTTAGGAAGTTTTTTGTAGTAAATTTTAATTGGCTCGTTACCCCAACCAAATCCCTTACCATTATTTACGATACCTTGGTCTTTACCGGCATGAATCTGACCTACAACGACTGAAAATGCTGGTTTTTTATCTGGATGGCCGGCATTTACCGCTACATGGTCAACTTTCAATACTGCAGTTAATTGTCCACCAATTGAAGCAAATTTTTTAGCACGCTTATTGGCTTTGATAGCAAAGTTATTGTCTCGGCTGTGCGTACCGACACTGGTATTGGTGCCACGTAGCATTTGCCTTAACTCACTACGTGTATTCGATGAACCTGATGTGGTTTGTGCTTTGTTTGGAGCGACAAACACTATATTGTCATTACTTTCGTCTAAATAAAAATAGTCATCATGTTGAAAGGTCTGGATTTTTGAAACATCTACCTCATCAATTTTGCCATCATTATTTGCGTCCATTGGCAAAGTTATTTTCCAGTTTTTAAAATCGAACTTATCTGCAGGTACTGCTGCCAAAGCTGTTGAAGATATAATTATGCTCAACGTGGAAATTGCTATAGAGCTACCTAGGGAAAACTTATGTCGCATATTTACCTCTGTTTTTATCTTTTATTTCTTGTTTTTATCTTTCTAAAAAAAGTCTTGTGGTGACTTTCAGTGTTCGTTAAAACTGTACCCTGAGTGACTATTTTTTAACTCATAGAATGTTGCTTGAGTCATTTCGTCCGGTTGTGCGCTATTGTTACCATTATAGACACCAGCTTTAAAGTACATGTATTGACCACCTTGATCATAACCACTGTCTTTCATATCAACGGTTCTAGTGATGTCTGGCTTATTATCTCGTTTAAGTACAACCGTTAATAGATTGCCGTCAGTTTCTATTTGGTAACTGAACTTTTCGTCTAAAGCGATACCATCGGCAGGATCGCTTGCATCGTTATCGCGACTGCCCACTAACTCATAATAGTCGTCACTCTCGCCAATTGGTTCGTGAGCGAAATAAACTGAACCTTTGGTGTTTCCAGGCAATTTACGATAGTACAAACGAATAGGTTCATCATCATTTGCATGGATTTGACCGATAACAACTCGACCTATCTGATAGGCTTCGCCAGTAGTGGTAACACTATTTACGGCTAAGGTTGCCGTCATTTTACCATCAATGCCACCGGCACTATTTAAATCGCTACTTGGTGCGCTCGAGAATACCCAGTTGTTTAAGTTAACACCTTGAGTTTTGATTGACTTGTCGCCACGTCTTAACATCTCTCTTAATTCAACACGAACATACTTAGTGTTGTTTGATGTTTTGTAACCGGTAGGTGGGCATCTAAATACTAAACCATTATCATCAGACACAAAGAAAAACTCATCGCTATAGCCATTGCTTAACTCTGTTTCAGCAATTGAATCTGAACGGCCATTACCATCGGTATCAGTCGGCACGCTTAAATACCAATCGTTTAATTCAATGCCTAATTCATTGGTTTTTAATTTCGGAGTGGGTTCAGGCTCTGGCTCTGGTTCCACAGTTAAATCTTCAGCGGCAAAGATCTCAACAGTCAATGTGTGTTTAGTTTCATCAATTGATGAAATGACAAAAACGTCAGTTAATTTGTCTGGATAAGTTAAGTTGGCAAGTTCGCTAACAGCGTTTATTTGATATGACCAAACACCGCCTTCACTGATGTTAAATACGCCATATAACCCTTGTTTATTGGCTTGCGGGATTATAGCGTTTTCGTTGCTATCGGCATCTGAAACAGAGATTGAATACTGTACTGCTGCAGTGGTATTTTTTTCGATCACAAGAAAATCTATGTTGTCACCCGAAGTAAAAGTTGCAGCATCATTCTCGCCAGCAATGTTAATCGTGACAGAAGCTGACGTATCTTCGACTGATGTGACGGTAATTTTTTCTACTAATTCTTCATTTAACTGTAGGCTTTGAACGGTAGCGTTCTGTGGGTTAAGTAGATATGACCATTCGCCACTTTTACTCAAGCTAAAAGAACCGTACTTTGTTGATACATCTTGTTGTTCTTCAAAGCCTGACTCGTGTCTTTTATCATTGAGCAACAACTGACCGGTGACAATTTCCGTTGTATCTTCAGTGATTGATTTAACTAACTCGCCTGATATTCCCTTTAATGAACCATCATCACTTGAGCTGCTAGAAGAGCCTGAGCCACAGCCTACCAATGCGCTAACAATAAAAACGATGCTTAATACTTTTTTCATTAACTTGCCCAAAAAATAAGACTGATATTTTTGTGATAAATAGACCGTAACTGGTCATTTATCAAAACAGAAATTCATGTCGAAATATAATAATTTAGTTCCCCAAAATCTTACCTTAATTTATAGCAATTACACCCTATTGGTCAACACTTTAATTATTTATTGGTAATAACTTTTGGTAGGATTGTAAGGCTAAGTATAAATTAAATGTATTTTGCTAACTAAAGGTGACAAAAATTCAATATATATGATTGAAAATACTGATAAAAAATAGGAATGGTTAATATTGTTTAGGGCCATGTAATGAATGCTAAAGGGCAATTGATTTGTCTTACAACGTTATTCAATTAAATGATTCAGAGAGTATAAGTCCCGTGTTTTTGAGGTTTTTCGTTTTAAATCTTCAAGAGCTTTCTTTTCATTAGCCTCAAATAAAGAGTTAATTAAACGATTGAAATGTTCGTGCATATATTTTCGAGCCGCATTACTGTCACCCGCTTTCAATGCTTTGTAAATAACCGTATGTTCGTCTAATCGCTGTTTGTCACTTTGACTACAAACATTTTTGTATGCTGATCTTATGTTGTCATGGGTCTCTCTCATTCGCCATAAATCTTCTATGGTTTTTTTTAGAGCGTTATTACGAGTAGCGGTAGATATTATAGTGTGGAATTCTTTGTCGGCAACCTCAGGGTTTGGGCCCTCGCTCATCTTTACCAGGGTATCTTTAAGTTGCTCTAGTTCGTCTTCAGTAATAGTTGCTGCTGCTAACGCTGCTGCTTCTCCTTCAATCAGAGCTCGAGTTTGAGTTAACTCGAAAGGACTGATTTTCAAAGTGCTATCGTCATCATTAATTTTCGCTAGAACATAAACGCCAGAACTGGTTTTTACTTCAACTTTTTCACGAACTTCTAAAGCTATGATTGCTTCTCTAATGGTAGGTCTACTTACATTAAATGTTTCTGCTAGAACTCTTTCTGGAGGTAAACGACCGCCGACAGGGTAAGCTCCTGAATCAATTAGCGTTTCAATTTTTTCAACTATTTGCCAAAATAAACGACGATTTTTCATTCGAAATATCCTTAAAGAAATCAAATACTTTAATATTTTTGTTAGTTTTGGTGTCAGCCAATTTACTAAAAATAACTCATCAATCATTCTATAGTAATTATTCAGCTCCTGTCAAATTGGTAAGTGCATTTTTATTGGGTAAGTAAGTTTTTGGTAATACATGAAGATTATTATTGGTTATAAATGTGTGTATTATCCCGAAATGGGGCTATAGAACTCGATATAGTCGGGTGTTAACAAGCTCCATAGCATTGCTATGTTTGGTTCAGGACATAAAAAAGCCTATTTAAAATAGGCTTTAGTTTTGGATTGGTTTCTGTTTTAGTTTCAGCTTTAGTTTTAAAGTGTTTTTAGAACATAGTTTAACAGCTTTACTGTGCAACTTCTGAAAACGCTATGCCTGCATTTTTATAGAGTACATATCACGTTTTTGGCTGCTTTCTTTTTTGATCATTTCCAATGCTCTTGCTTCTTCCGCATCGAATAGCGTGTTAATTAGACGATGATAATGTTCATGCATTGCTGTTCTTGAAAGACTCGCATTGCGAGATTTTAGTGCATTATAAATGGCTCTATGTTCTGCTAATGTTTTAGCATTATCTGAACTACAAACGCTGTGGTAATCTTGAATTACTTGAGTTGACGAAGTTCTTAAGTCCCACAAGTTAGTCATTATATGTTTGAGTGCTTCATTGTGAGTAGAGTTTGCAATTATTCTATGGAACGCTTGATCGGCAGCTTCCATATCTTTGCCATCTTCCATATCAATGAGAGTTTGATGTAATTCTTCTAGTTCTTCTTCGGTAATTGATGTTGCAGATAAAGCGGCAATTTCACCTTCAATTAATGCGCGTGCTTGAGTCACTTCAAATGCATTTATTTTTTCATCTGTATTTAAAGAATCTTTGGTAGGAAGAACATAAATCCCAGAACTTGTTTTAACATCCACTCGACCTCTAACTTCTAAAGCGATTACTGCTTCACGGATAGTAGGGCGACTTACATTGAATCGTTCCGCTAATTCTCGTTCTGGAGGTAATCTGCTACCGACAGGAAAATCTCCAGAATTAATCGAAGCTTCAATTAATTCAACAATGCTCCAAAATAATCTTCTACCTGCCATTTTTACCTCGCCAACTGTTCCATTTTTTTACGAATTTATAATATAAATTATTATCAAGGGAAATGATTGCATATCACCTTTTAATATTCAAGAAATTATCATACCAAAATGAAAATAAGCACGCCTTTTTGGTCTGTTATTAGTTAACTATAGACTAAATGTTAACGACAATGATGGAACTTGATAATTCTTTTTTAATAGGCTTTACAGCGAATAAAATAATCCAAATAGTTTTTAAAAAAAGAGTTTATATCCGGACGTTTTTGGTAATACCAAATAAATAGGGTTAGAGTGAAAATAATAAAAGCGCTAAACAAATTCAATAAATTTAATTTTAAGAATCTGTTTAGCGCTTATTTTGTGCATCTATATTAGTTGTTGTTAATTCCTAATCTAAAGCAATAGACTCTTCCGGAGAAAGCGGGTGAGAAACTAAACGAATACTATCAAATAGTGCTTCAGTACCTTCAGCTGGGGCGCCTTGGTAGCTTAATTCAATGTCATCTACACGGATCTCTGTGCCGTTTGTTGTTTTAAACTGGGCTATCGAAAAGTCAACTTTATTATCATTACTGTCTTCTGAACCACATGCTCCAAGAGCAAAGATTAACGCGACAGCGACTAAATGTTTGGTCATCGTAGTGTTCCTTTGTTTTGGTTTCTTGCTTTAACTTTTTTTTATTTGTTCTTTTTTAAGTTGTTTTATTTTTTTGATTCTAATTCTTGAGTAAAAAAAACGCTATCAATTAATCAATAGCGTTTTTTATTCTTAGAGGTAACTGAGTGCTTACTCTTTAGCTACAACAGTAGCATCATAAGTTCTACTGCCAAATGGGTCTTGACCAACAAGCGATGTATCAACATCGAAGTCTTCAAAATCTTCTTCCATTACTGGCATTGTACCTGCTTCATCTGAATAAACGTTATAGTTATCGACATAGATAGCATCGGTAGACAGTTTGCCATCTGATGCAAGTCTAACTGTCGTAGAAACAACTGGAATGTTTGGTGTTAAGTTTTCCGACTTGAACGGTCCATAAACAACATCATCGATAATGACACTGTATGTACCTGGCTCGGTTGTACTTGTTGTATTCCAAGTAAGCTTTACGTCAATCCATGTACCAGGAGTGAAGTTAGGAGCACCAATAGGGTCATTTCCTCCATCATTATCGCGTAAGCTAAATTTACCTTCGTCTAATTTTAATTCACCGACTAAACAACATGTCGACCCGCCTTCTGTATAAAGTGAAATGTAAGCAGATTCTGTTTCTGTATCGCTATAAAGGATTGATACAGATACCTGACCTTCATTCATGTCAGTCGGGAAGTCGTAATAGAGTTCACCAGTTTCACCTTTACCGTCTTTTACACCACTTGTTGTATCTGTCGAATCAACTATTCTAGCAATTCTTAAATTTGGTTCTTCAGTCCCGCCAATATTTATCACGGTAGCATCATAAGTTCTGCTGCCAAATGGGTCTTGACCAACAAGCGATGTATCAACATCGAAGTCTTCAAAATCTTCTTCCATTACTGGCATTGTACCTGCTTCATCTGAATAAACGTTATAGTTATCGACATAGATAGCATCGGTAGACAGTTTGCCATCTGATGCAAGTCTAACTGTCGTAGAAACAACTGGAATGTTTGGTGTTAAGTTTTCCGACTTGAACGGTCCATAAACAACATCATCGATAATGACACTGTATGTACCTGGCTCGGTTGTACTTGTTGTATTCCAAGTAAGCTTCACGTCAATCCATGTACCAGGAGTGAAGTTAGGAGCACCAATAGGGTCATTTCCTCCATCATTATCGCGTAAGCTAAATTTACCTTCGTCTAATTTTAATTCACCGACTAAACAACATGTCGACCCGCCTTCTGTATAAAGTGAAATGTAAGCAGATTCTGTTTCTGTATCGCTATAAAGGATTGATACAGATACCTGACCTTCATTCATGTCAGTCGGGAAGTCGTAATAGAGTTCACCAGTTTCACCTTTACCGTCTTTTACACCACTTGTTGTATCTGTCGAATCAACTATTTTAGCGACATTGTTAGGTGCTTCATTACTAGTACCGGTGATGGTTATCACAAGTTTTTCTGTCGTGCCATCGGTTGACTCTATAGTGACTTCATCCATAACTGAATCTGATGAACCTGATAATGATGAAATAGTGCTATCAGCAGTGTCTAACTCATATGTCCAGTCGCCATCAGCAGTAATAGAGAAAGTACCATACGTAGTAACAGTGTCAGTTTGCACTGTCGCGAAGCTTTCGCCCGCATCTGCATCGGTAATTGTGACTTTACCGGTTAATTCAGCTGTGATGTCATTTGTTGTCGTTATTGCTAAACCACTAAACGTCGCAGGTGTATTAACGGCTGCACCTTTACCGGTAATAGTAACAGTGAACGTTGCTTCAGTAGCATCAACAGAGGTAATAGTAATTTCATCAGTCAATGTATCTGATACGCTAACGAGTGCTGCAACAGCTGAATTAGCAGTATCCAATTTGTAAACCCAATCGCCATTAGCAGCGATAGAGAATGTACCATAGCTAGTTACAGTGTCTGTTTGCACTGTGGCAAGGCTTTGACCTTCGTCAGCATCAGTTACAGTAATTGTGCCTGTTAAATCCGAAGAATTGTCATTGGCAGTTGTTGCAGTTAAACCGTCAAACGTCGCTTTTTTGTTTACTGGTACGTTAGGGTCTACTGCTTCAATTTCATAAACAACCGCTTCAAACGTATTCGGGTGATATTCAAGAAGAGGATCGTTGTTTATATCTGGATCTAAGTTGTAACCAACATCTTTCTTTTCAAAATCATCAGCGAAGACAAGTTCAGTTCCTGCTAAATCAGAATAGATTTTAATGTCATCGATATAATACGCTGCATCGGCAATAGAACTGCCGTCATCACCAAATTTAAAAGCGACAAAATCAACGCCGTCAATTACATTACCAAGTGATCTTGATGGCGAAGAAAACTCCCCGCTCAACACACTTTCACCATTGATAGTTACAGTAACTAACGGTGCAACATCGTTTGTGGCATTAGTTGCATCCCAAGTCATTTCAACGTCGGTCCAAACACCAGGTTCGAACGGAATAGTAATTTCATCATCTATGTTACGGATGGCAAATTGACCTGATTGGATGCGCAAATCAACAATGGAGTTGTTTACACTACCCGATGTGCCAAATAAAGTGATATAAGCATCTTTATCACCACTTTTTTCCGGGTTAGGATCAATACCGTAGGCATTGTCTTCTTTCATGAAAGAAACGGTCAGTTTACCTTTTTTAAGGTCTTCAGCTAATTTGTAGCGAAGTTCGCCGGCATCACCTTTACCGCTATTATCACTACTATTGCTATCACTTGAATCGGTAATTCTTGCTACTTTACGCGCTTCAACAGCATCAAGACCTGCAATGGTAATAACAAAATTAGCCATCGTACCATCTGCTGACTGAATAGAAATCGTATCGTTTATTGTATCGCTTGCATCAACTAATGCTAATACAGCAGCAGCAGCGGTATTTAGAGAGTATGTCCAATTACCTGATGTATCGATAGAGAATGTACCGTACATAGTCGAGGTATTTGTTTGTGCCATAATTGAAGATTCACCAACATCGCCATCATCAACTCCGATCGTGCCGGTAATCTGATCGCTAACATCTTTAGATGTTGTTACAGCTAAATTCAAAAACGTTGCTGGAACATTTTCGCCAGCAACATCAACTGCGGCAGTAGCAGCTGAAACGATTGCTTCGCTAAAGTTTTCGCCATCGGTATAAGTTGCGGTAACAGTGATTACTTTACCAATTAATTCATCAGTAAGTGCTAAAGTCGCTTCATTAGCACCTTCAATAACAACATCGTCTGCAAACCAGGCAAAAACGATCCCGTCAGCACCAATATCGTTTTCGTCAGTTACATTTGCTGTCAACAGCTTACCAGATGCCAAAATACCTGAAATAGTGACAACACCTTTGATGTTCATTAATACCGAACTAGTTTCGTTAGAAGTTAGAACCTCTGAAAAGTTGTCGTCATCTGTGTATGCTGCAGTTACAGAAATTGCCGCACCAGCTTCAGCGGAAGTAATAACGTAAGAGCTTGAAGTTGCACCTTCAATAGCTAGGCCATCAGCCATCCAGCTATAGGTTATTGCTGACGCATCAACACCATTACCATCGGTAACAGTTACTGACATCGTTTCACCTACTACTGGGCTACCTTCCAATGCTATTTGACCGAAATGGTTACCATTCTTATCTGGTAATGTATCTGTATCATCACAACCAACTATAGCCAAAGCCATAGCAGTCATCACGAATGTTTTATTCATTAACTTTTTCATTATTATAATCCTGTTGTGTTTTTGGTAAAACAATGTCGTGGCAAATTGGTTTACATTGTAATCATAATTTGTACAACAATTTTGTCAACCGCTATGTTTAAAATATTTTAAAGCGACTCTTTTGTCAAATCCTTCCTTTAAAGATGAAATGGCTTGCCAAGCCATTGATTACTAGCCATCGGGGAAAATTTTGTTCGACATGATGAGAACCGCAAATAATTTTGGTAGTCAAAATTATTTGACCTATTCATTGGCGGAGTGGGTGTTAGAAGGGATCATCTGAATATTTATGTATATCATGCTGTAACTTTTGGTTTGATTTAATGTTTTAAATTTGTGAACGTCAAGTAAACCGCATGTTGCATAGGTGTTAATGGGTGAGGTTGGTGTTTTTAATTATTTATTTTTTTGCTACGAAAATATATGTTTGTAACCTGCTAATTATAACGAAATTCAGATAATAATTCCTAATGATTTGGCCCTGGTCAGTAGTGATGGCGGTAGCTTGCAGACCAAAACTGATGATTTTATTTTTCTCACTTTATGTTTTTTTGGTTATCTTGTTGGTTTTTAATTGGTAAAGCCTTTTGGTTGGGTTTATAGTGTTTTTGTATTACCAAAGGGTTGACAATGTGGCTTTATGTAGCTTTAATAAAGCTCTATTGAATATAAAAACTATAACTAAACGGAAAATATCAATGGCTACTATGAATAAGTTAAATAAAATAAGCTACGTTTTACGTCATCAGGGCGGCTATAGTAAACGATTGCTATGTACATCAACATTACTTACTGCACTTGCTTTTCCAACATTAGCTGCGGAAGAAGAAGAAAGTGTAGAAGTAGAACAAGTAAGTACATCAGCAGATACAGTTGTACAAGAAGGCGAAATAGAAATCATTGAAGTTAGTGGTGGCATTCGTCGCACAATGACCCGCTCATTGAATGAAAAGAAAAATAATACAGCTATAGTAGATGCAGTTGCTGCTGCAGACTTTGGTGATTTACCTGGTTTATCATTATCCGATGTTATAGAAAATATTCCTGGTGCGTCTGGTCATCGACTAAAAGGTAGTCAAAACGAAATATCAATTCGTGGATTAGGTTCATATTGGGGCTATTCTACATTTAATGGCCGCACCATTACCAACGCTGGCCCAGGTCGTGCTGTTAATTTTAAAAAATTCCCATCAGAGCTTGTCGATAAGGTTGTTATTTATAAATCACAACAGGCCGATTTAGTTGAAGGTGGTACGTCAGGTACCATTGATGTTAACTCATTGCGCGCGGTTGATTATGGTGAAAGTGAAACAACGTTTCAAGTAGCTGGCATTTATAATTCTTATTATGATGATGTTGACGGTGATGTAGATCCGTGGGGAAGTAAATTTGTTGTTTCTACTGTACAACAATTTGAAACCGACTTCGGTGACATGGGCTTTACAATTGGTTTTAACCATTCTGACTCAGCTAACCCAGAAGAAAACTACGGCGGTAGTTCGCAAATGGGGGTGTGTGCACTTCGCGCTGCAGATGGAACAGCCTTAAATGGTGGTGATAACTGTGCAACGGGCTCTCAAGGTGTCAGTGCCGGTCGAGTTGGTCGCTCTCCTGAGATTGATGGCGGTGGCCCAGACGATACAGTTTTAGCTGATTTTGATGAAAGCAGTATGTTTTATGTTCCTTATGATGCGTATTGGCGTACAGGTGAAGATGAAGATATTCGCACAGGTGCTGTGCTTACCTTCCAATGGGTGCCAAATGATCAATGGAATATTAACTTAGATTACGAACATTCAGATTTAGAATATACAGAAAAACGAATGGAGCTTGCGCTAAGCACAAGAACTCGTTATCTAGAAGATCATGTTGTTGCTGATGACCGTACGTTACTTTATGCAACGGGCGAAGCTCGACCAACGCTACAAGGTGAACATCGTACACAAGACGACGAATATCGTGGTGGTGGTATTGAACTCGAATTCACACCTAATGATGATTTAACACTAGGCTTAGATCTTTCTTATTCTGAATCATATCGTTACCGTTTACGCCACCGTACAAAATTCCGTACCCCTAATACTGATGATGGTTATTACAACTATGCGTTAGACTTTAGAGGGCGTAACGTACCAACACTTACATGGTTAGATGATGAGCGTCGAGCGCCAGGTCAAACAGGTTTTAATGCGTCGCAAGCATTTGATGCAAGTTACATGGGTAACTTTGTTCAAGATGGTCATGCCTATGTAGAATATCGCCGTGCACACGAGCATCGTAAAGATGATATTACTGCAATTAATTTTGACGGTGAATATCAACTAGATAACGAATATTTATCGAGTATTAAAGCAGGTGTTCGCTACTCGGTTGAGAATTTAGTCGATTACAAAGCCAATGATGTATCACTATCGCTGTCAGATGGTTCGCAAGTTTATGGTGCGAGTGATAATGAAGATAATGACTGGGAGGTAAATAACCCAGATGCAAATTCAGAATTAATCAATGGCATTATTGACAACTGTCCTAACAATCACTCGAACAACATTCAATTTACTGAAGAGCCAGGTGATGGTGGTGATGCAACGCGTTACGCGACGTATGATCACAAATGTTTTATTGGTCAAGTTTTAGGTCAAATTCCTGGTTCACCGGGTACTGAATTCCAAGACATCGGCGAACGTGCAGACGGTCGTGACGGTAGTGACGTTGATGTCGAAGAAACGATTACTGCAGTCTATGCAATGGCTAATATCGACACTCAAATTGGGGACATTCCAGTATTTGGTAACGTTGGTGTTCGTGTAGTTAAAACTGAAACTCATTCAGAAGGCTGGGGTGATAAAGTTTATATAACAGCAACGACCATTGACGATAATACGACATGGGAAGCCGCTACTAATATAACGGGTGATATAGAGCGCGTAACACTTGATTCTGATTACACCGAAGTTTTACCAAGCTTAAACTTAACGTTCATGTTAACTGATGCGTTTTACGTTCGTACCGCAGCTTATCGCTCGATGTCGCGTTTCCAAATGAACGCGATGTCTGCCGGCGTAAGTTATCAAACTTGTGAAGATGAAGATGATACCGTGTGTGATCCGGATGAAAATACAGATTATTCACAAGTTATTCGTGGTGGTAACGCCAATGGTAACCACTTAGATCCTTACACAGCGACTAACTTAGATTTATCATTTGAATATTATCCTTCGGAAGACGCTGCATTCAGTGTTGCTCTTTATCATAAGTCGTTTACCGGTGGTTACGAAAGTATCGTAGAGCAACGTGATATCGTTATCGGTTTAGATGAAGGAGCTGGCGAATTCGAAGACTCTATATACCCTGATGTGAGCCATCAAGTTCAGCAAACGTCAGATGACGAATCAGTGATTAAGGGCGTTGAATTCTCAGGTCAAATGCACTTTGTTGACTTACCATACCCGTTCAATGGTTTAGGTACTAAGTTTGCTTGGAACCATGCGGATTCAGACTTTGTTACCAAAGAAGTAGGTAGCCCTGGCGTTGTAGCTGACGCTAACTTATACGGTTTCTCAGAAGATGTTGCATCAGCGTCAATCTACTGGGAAGGACATGACACGCAAGTACGTTTAATGTGGAAGTACAGATCTGAATATTTCCAACCAAACAACTTGCCGTTCCCAGACCGTTCACATCGCTACGTGCAAGATGCGACATACATGAACATGTCTGCTAAATACAAAATTAATTCTAACGTGAGCTTATTTGTTAAAGGTCTTAACTTAACCAATGAACCTCAAGTTTATACACGTGGTAACGGTACAACAATCGCCGATTACTCTCGTTCAGGTACTAAGTGGGAGTTTGGTGTTAAAGCTAAATTCTAATCGCACAAAATAGATATAAAAATATTGGTGGGTAGCAATAATGCTGTCCACTTACAAACAAGATGAAATTCTGAACAATACAACAATTTAGAATTTCAGATTTACATTCAAAATATAGTGCTGCAAATAATAACAGGTGTCTAAATAACACTTAATTAAGCACTAACTTAATTTTTTAGGAGTTAATTATGTCGAAGCCAACTATTGGTTTTATTGGTCTTGGCCTTATGGGCGGAAACATGGTTGAAAACCTGCAAACACGCGGTTTTCAAGTAAATGTTATGGACCTTAACAAGGATGCTGTTGCTAAAGTTATTGCTCGAGGTAATGCTACAGAAGTTTCTACAGGTAAAGAATTAGCTGAAAAAAGTGATATCGTAATGTTAGCGCTTACTACCTCTAAAGTAGTTGAATTAGTTGTATATGCTGAAGACGGTATCTTAGCGGGTATGAGTGAAGGCAAAACACTTATTGATTTTGGTACTTCGATTCCAGATTCAACTCGTAAGATTGGTGCTGCGCTAGCTGAAAAAGGCTGTGGCATGATTGATGCGCCTCTAGGTCGTACTCCTGCTCATGCAAAAGATGGCTTATTAAACATCATGGCAGCAGGTGATATTGATACCTTTAACAAAGTTAAGCCGATCCTTGAACAACAAGGTGAAAACGTTTTCCATCTTGGTGCTCTTGGTGCGGGTCATACAACTAAATTGATCAATAACTTTATTGGTATGACTACGGTTACTGCGATGTCACAAGCCTTTGCTGTTGCAAAAGCAGCAGGTGTTGATGGTCAACAATTATTCGACATTATGTCTGCTGGCCCATCAAACTCACCATTTATGCAGTTCACTAAGTTCTACGCAGTAGATGGCGAGGAAAAATTAGGTTTCTCGGTTGCTAATGCAAACAAAGATCTAGGTTACTTTAACCAAATGGTAGCTGATTTAGGCACTGAATCACTTATTGCTCAAGGTACATCTGCTAACCTACAGGCGGCTGTAGATGCTGGTCTTGGTCAAAATGATGTGCCAGTAATTTTTGACTATTTCGTTGGTCAAAACAAATAGTTTTAGCTGACGCCTTATCAAAACTCTCTCCCTGATTTTGATAAGGCGTTAAGCTGCTATAAGCATATAAAGTAACTTAAGGCTTTCTATTACAAGCAGTAGAGAAAGCCTTAATTTTTCACAAAGTTTAAAGAGTACTGATATGGTTAACCGTAAGCGTCTCCTGCAAAAATCCTTTAGTATTATCGCTATCAGTTTAATTAGCTTCGCAAGTAATGCCGCCGAATTTTTAGTTAAAACGCCAGATGCATTTAAATCTACCGTCAATAATTTAAAGCCAGGCGATACCATAAAATTAGCCAATGGCACTTGGACTGATTTTGAAATTCTTTTCACCGGTAAAGGTACAAAAGAACAACCCATTACGTTAACCGCAGAAACTAAAGGTAAAGTGATTTTATCTGGTTTATCAAACTTACGAATGGCTGGAAAATATTTGGTTGTTTCAGGTTTAGTGTTTAAAAATGGTTATACGCCAAGTAGCGAAGTGATTGCGTTTCGCAAAAACAAAACAGAATATGCCTATCATTCTCGTGTGACTGAAACGGTCATCGAAGATTATTCAAATCCAGACAAACAAGAGTCTGATTATTGGGTTGGTATTTACGGTCAATATAACCGCTTCGACCAAAACTACTTAGCAGGTAAACGCAACAAAGGCGTTACCGTCGCGGTACGTTTGAATAGCAAAGATAGCCAAGAAAATCATCATAAAATTGATCATAATTATTTCGGTCCACGTCCTATTTTTGGTTCTAATGGCGGTGAAACACTGCGTATTGGCACAAGTCATCATTCACTGACAGATTCATTTACTTTAGTTGAGAATAACTACTTCGATCGTTGTAATGGTGAAGTAGAGATTATTTCTGTTAAATCAGGCAAGAACCATTTACGCAACAACGTGTTTTTCGAATCTCGAGGCACATTAACGATGCGCCACGGTAACGGCAATATCATTGAAGGTAATGTGTTTTTCGGTAATGGAATCGATCACACTGGCGGTATTCGAGTGATCAACAAAGATCAAATTATTCGCAACAATTACATGGAAGGTTTGACAGGTTACCGTTTTGGTAGTGGCTTTACCGTGATGAATGGTGTTCCGAATTCACCAATCAATCGTTATCATCAAGTTGAAAATGCATTGATTGAAAATAACTCAATTATCAATGTTGAACATATCCAACTTGCAGCCGGCAGCGACGCTGAGCGCTCTGCTGTTCCGATTGATAGTAAATTTCAACATAATTTAGTGTTTAATGAAAACCAAAAGCAACCGTTTACATTGTTTGATGATGTATCAGGTATCGCGTTTTCTGGAAATATCAGCAATACAAAAGTACTTGCTGAGATTGATGCTGGCTTTAAGGTAGAGTCAATCAAGCTAGAGCGCGCGGAAAATGGATTACTATATCCAGTTGGTAAATCAATTGGCGTTGATAAATCATTAACACCGATTAAAAAATCTCAGACAGGTCCTTCTTGGTATGACAAGGTAGTTGGAGAAACTGAGTTCGCTAGTGGTGAGGTAGTCAATGTAAGTCCCGGTGGCGATGCGCTATTTAATGCAGTTAATTCAGCAAATGATGGTGACGTTATTGTGTTAGCCGATGGTGACTACGATGAACGTAAAGTTATCGTTATTGATAAAACGCTTTCTATTAAGTCTGAAAATACTCATAAAGCTAGACTGTCTGTTGAACGTGGCACCATGTTTGAAATTGCAGATGGCGGTAGTTTAACACTTGATGGCGTAGTTATTAATGGCAAGAATAGCCCCGATTCTTCGGGTAACTCAGTCGTTAGAACTAAGAAATGGGGCATGACGGCTAATTATCGCTTAGTAGTGAAAAACTCTGTGATCGAAGATTTAGACATAAATCACTCTTTCCACTTTTTCGTCTCTGGAAATGGTGCCTTTGCTGACGATATATCATTACACAATAACAAGTTCACTAACGTGACTGGTGATATTTTACGTCTTGATAGAGAACTCGAAGATCTAGGCATTTATAACGCTGAATACGTAACGTTGACGGATAATTCTTTTGATGGCGTCGAAGGTGCTTTAGTTAAATTGTACCGCGGTGGTAGCGATGAAAGTACATTTGGCCCTCATCTTAATATGACAAATAACACGGTAAATGAAACTGGCAATGGCAAGCGAAACAAGTCTAAATCGAGCCTTTACCTTCATGGTGTTCAAGTAACCCATGTACATAAAAACGAGTTATCAAACTCAGCGCCAATTATTGTTGAACACACCGTTGGTGAACCAATTAGCAAGATTACTAACAATACGCTTTCGCAAGAAATCAGTGTTGTCGAGTTACGTGTGAGTGGGCCTCATACGGCAGATTTATCAGGCAACAAGATTAGTAAAAACTAATTTTGTTAAAAATAAAGTTAATAAAAAATAGAATAAATGATGTGGTTTTAGAGGCATAACAACTCGCCCAATAAAGCCAATATATAACATTTACGAACTAACATCACAGCAGCAAGAGAGGAATTATTATGAGTCAAAGTGCTCACTTTTTGAAAGGTAATGAGACAGAAATTGAAGACTTAGGCGGTGGTTTAAAACGCCAAATGCTGGGATACAACCATGAACTCATGGCAGTAAAAATTTGGTTTGAGAAAGGTGCAATTGGTTATAACCATGCACACCGTCATTCACAAGTAACATACGTTGTAGAAGGTGAATTTCATTTTAATATTGATGGCGTGACAACTATTATGAAGGCTGGAGACAGCTGTCTGATGCCTCCATATGCAGATCACGGGGCAACGAGCCCGACAGGTGGAATTTTGATTGATACCTTTAGCCCTCCAAGAGAAGACTTTGTAGCTCCAGGCACATTTGAAAATCTTGATTTAGATAAACTTAACAGCAAGCCAGAGGAGAAGTAACAATGCAGGTTAAAGGATTACGTTGGTGGGTAATCGCATTAATTGCGATAGCTACTGTTATTAATTATATCGACCGTTCTGCACTAAGTGTACTTTGGCCTGATATTGTAGAAGAGCTTTTTCCAGATGAATCGGCATTAGAGCGTAAACAAATATACGCCAATATTTCGATCGTATTTATTTTATCTTACGCCTTTGGTCAGGCGATATTTGGTAAAATATTCGATTGGATTGGTACTCGCTTAGGATTCGTTTTATCGATTGGTGTATGGTCTATCGCAACTGCACTTCACGCATTTGCTCAAGGTGCATTAAGTTTTAGTATCTTCCGTGCCATTCTAGGTGTTTCAGAAGCAGGTAACTGGCCTGGTGCAGCTAAAAGTAATGCTGATTGGTTCCCAACTAAAGAACGTGCATTAGCACAGGGTATCTTCAACTCTGGTGCCGCTATTGGTGGTATTATTGCGATTCCATTAATCGCCGCATTAACGGTTTACTTTAGTTGGCAGATGGTCTTTATCGTCATTGGTTTAGTCGGTTTGTTATGGCTTATTCCTTGGATCATCTTAGTTAAGGCGCCACCAGGTTCTCACCCTTGGATCACTGCAGAAGAGCGTGAGTACATTTTAACAGGTCAAAAGAATGTTGATGGTGAAGTGACTTGTGAAGAAGATGAATACAATCCATCGACAAAAGAATTACTTACTCGCAAACAAAGTTGGGGCGTAATAATCGCTTCAGCAGCAATCGATCCAATTTGGTGGTTGTTTGTATTCTGGATCCCAATTTACTTGAATGAAGTTTATGCAATGGATGTTAAGTCGATTGGTATTTATGGTTGGGTACCGTATGTTGGTGCAATGTTTGGAGCATGGTTTGGTGGGCTTCTGGCTCAAAACCGTATCAAGGCGGGTTGGAATACCGATAAAACTCGTAAGCTTACAATCAGCTTAGGTTGTTTGATTATGCTACCGGCATTATTAGCAATGGCAAGTCCTGGCGGCCCAACTACAGCGGTAATTATTATGGCTGTGATCTTATTTGGTTTCCAAACGGCAATCGGCAACGTGCAAACACTACCGAGTGATTTATATGGTAAAAAAGCGGTAGGTACATTAGCAGGTTTCTCTGGTATGGCTGCCAAGCTTGGTGCATTAGGATTAACTGCACTAGTACCATTTTTAACTGCGGACGGTAATTATACTCCTGCATTTGTTATTGGTGCCTCATTGGCAGTAATTGCAATGTTAGCGGTATGGGTACTTATCCCTAAAGTTGAGCCTCTCAAAAGTCTAGATAAATAGACGAGATAGATAGAACAATAGCACCTAGCTAAGCAGCGCTTAGCTAGGTGACTAATTATAAAACGTAAAGCTGTTCGGTAATTGTTATCGAACCTAATTTAATAAAAGTAAAAAGGCTGTGTAATGAAAAACATGTTTTTATTCGGCGAATGCATGATTGAGTTGATGACTACCGCCAAAGGCACGTCAGAAAACACCATGAAACAATCATTTGCTGGAGATGTTTTTAACTCTGCTGTTTATCTAAAACGTGCATTTTCCGAGGTGAGTGTGCACTTAGTAACAGCCGTAGGTAAAGACCAATTTAGCCTTAATATGATCGAATATTTCAAACGCGAAAATATTGAAACTGAATTTGTTTTCCAATCAGAAACCAAAATTCCTGGATTGTATTCTATTCAACTTGATGACAGCGGAGAGCGCAGTTTTACTTATTGGCGTGAAAACTCGGCTGCTCGTCAGGTAATGCAACATATAGATGAAGCGGCAATTGCACAACTTTCAAAAGGCGACATGTTCTTTTTCTCTGGTATTTCACTTGCTGTTGTTGAACCTGAGGCAAGAGATAGTTTTTGGGGGCTAGTAGATTCGCTTAAAGCGGCTGGAGTAGACATCGTTTTCGATCCTAACTACCGCGCCCGATTATGGCAAAGTGAAGCGGAAGCAAAAGAGCAGTTCGAAAATGCTTTTGCTCGCTCTAATGTGTTACTACCGGGAATCGAAGACTTTAGTACGTTATATTCGATGGATACTTTTGAACAAGTTAATGACTTCTTAGCCAAATTTAATATCGATGAAGTTATCGTGAAAAATGGTCCTGGCTCTGTAATCAGTGTTGAGCAAGACAACATCGAAGAACACGTCATCATTCCATCTGAAAATGTTGTTGATACAACATCGGCAGGTGACTCATTTAACGGCACCTATTTAGGCGCGAGGTTAAATGGCTTTTCAATTGCTAAGGCTATTTCATTAGCCTCTATTGCTGCGGGCTTTGTGATCCAGCATAAAGGTGCAATTGTGAATCAAGCAAGTTACAACGAATTTATTCATTATCACGTGAATAACTAATTTACTATTAGCGCTCATAGTTATGGGCGCGCTTTCTTTAAGGTTACTAGAAATGAAATCATTTCACGCTTTAATGGGTGGGCAAACATTGTTGCCTATCATTCAAGCCGATAGCGCTGAGCAAGGCGTTAAAATTGCAACTGCAATGGCAGATGCTGGTCTTACTCTAATTGAAGTGGTATTAAGAACTGAGGCTTCGCTAGAAGCGTTAACAGCGATTAAAAAGGCATTACCAAACTTAATCGTTGGTGCGGGTACAGTGACGAATGAGGTGATCTTGCAACAAGCAATTGATGCTGGTGCAGATTTTATCATCACTCCTGCAGTATCAGAGAAGCTGCTTACTCAATTAACAAAGTGCGGTTTGCCGGTTTTACCTGGTGTTTCAAATACTGGCGAGATCTTAATGGCACGCGAATTTGGTTATCAAGAGCTTAAATTATTCCCTGCATCATTATCTGGTGGTGCTAAGTTTTTAGGCGCTGTTTCGACGATATTCCAAGATATTAAATTTTGTCCAACCGGCGGCGTGACGCTAGAGAATAAGGCGGATTACCTATCTCTTCCTAATTGCTTTGCTGTTGGTGGTACTTGGGTAGCGAAGAAAGAGTGGGTTGAACAAAAAAATTGGCAAGCCATTACGCAAGCGTGTAAAGAAGCAAACCACTAAAACTATACTCTAATTTAAAGGTCAACAAATAGAAAGTTAGGCGGAGCAATATGAACCGCCTATTTTTTTAAAATAGCTCTACAGAAAAAAATCACAAAGTATGCGAATACATCTATTACACGACTACCAATATAAATTATTCTCTTAATGCCATAGTAATTAAAACGATCCCATGATCGGTGCTTTCGCCATCCCGCTCAAATATTGGATTAATTAAGTGTCGATCATAGGTATGATATTCAGATACTTGGTACAAACTGTCTTGGTAACTAGCATCAAATTCACATGACAAAAGTATGTAGTCTAAAATTGAACTGGTTTCACCATAATAATGGGTTGGGCTACGTACATTGAGCTTAGCCGCTTTTAGTTCAGCTGGCTCTGTGGATTCATTAATTTGTGCAGCTTCGAATAAATCCCATGAATCTTTTAAACAATATTTTTGCAAATAACGCTCACTATCAAACTTAGAAACAAAGCGCAGAGAATCAGTTTGCAAGTGTCTTAATATGCCATCACTAAGGGTGTTATTAAAATCCCCCATTAACACCATTGGGTTTGTGGTTTGTTCACGTCGTTGAATCATATCAACCAACAATAAGGCAGCTTCACTGCCTCGTTGTATGCTCGAGCCCCATCCTCCAGCAATACTGCCTTTAAGATGTTCAATGATTGATTTTTCTGCCGAATTTTCTAGCACTTCTTTATTAGTCACGTCATCTACATCAATCATCGAACGTTTCGATTTGAAATGCACAACATAACAATCACAATTACCTAAATGTGGTACATCAACGGTTGCTCGTAATACTTTGCGACTGAACGAAAATTCTTCGGATAAGCCAATGCTTTGAGCCAGCGTGATATCTGGCTGTACAGCATTTGCTTCGACAATAGGATAACGAGATGCAATGGCTACAACAGGACTTCGATAAATAAAGTCATCAATGACTTGTGGGGCGTCAATTACAGCAAAATAAGCATACCCTTGAGTGGCGACTAACTGCTTTAAAGAATCAGGACTAAAGACTTCTTGAAAGCCGATAATATCAGGTTGATATTGCGCTAAATAATCACTGACCCATTTCTGTTTTTTAGTCCATTGTTCAATACTGTAGATACGATCGAAGTCATAAAATGCACCGGGGGGTTCAAGATAGTTAAATAAATTAAAGGTAGCAATTTTTAATTTTGAGTTTTCCATTGCTAACTTTCCTTAACTAGCTCATTAAAATTATCTTTCAACGATTGTGTTCGCGCTATATTTTGCTTTTTAATAGTCTTGGGAAGATTGATAGTGTGGACTCTGTAGTTGTCGCAATATGTTGATTAATAGCAGTATAACCCATTTTACGTAAAGGAATTAGGTACCATTATAGAGTTTTAATGAATAAGATTATTTATTTAATCTATTCCCTCTACTTACTAAAGATATTAGTATACGCGCTGAATAAAAGTCTCTAAACATTTTGAACGTATCAAAGTTCAAATGTTCATTAAAAAAATAGGTGCAATTTATGACCGTAAATACGAGTCCTCAAGAATCAAAAAACAGTTTGTTTAATCGTTTTTTAGCTACTGTTGAATACTTGGGTAATCTTCTTCCACATCCCATCACATTATTTGCATTGTTTTGTTTATTTATTGTGGTATTTAGTGGTATTGCCGACCTGTTTGGTCTCAGTGCAATAGACCCTAGACCGATAGGTTCAGCAGGACGCGATCCGGATGGTGTTATTGAAGTTGTGAGTTTATTGAGTGCTGATGGTTTACAAAAAATCGTCACCGGTTTAGTGACTAACTTTACCGGTTTTGCACCGTTAGGTACCGTTTTAGTTGCATTGCTTGGTGTTAGTGTTGCGGAACATTCTGGGTTATTATCTGCTGCGCTTCGTGGCATGGTGATGGGCGCCTCTGAACGGTTAGTAACTTTTATGGTGGTGTTCGCAGCTATCTTATCTAACACTGCATCTGAGTTAGGTTATGTAGTTTTAATTCCACTTGCTGCGATGATATTCCACAGCTTAGGCCGTCATCCATTAGCTGGTTTAGCAGCTGCATTTGCCGGCGTATCGGGTGGTTATAGCGCCAATTTACTATTAGGTACTATTGATCCTTTATTAGCTGGCATAACCACACCAGCAGCGCAAATGATCGATCCAAACTACCAAGTAGGGCCTGAGGCCAATTGGTATTTTATGATGATTTCAACGTTTTTAATCGCCATCTTAGGTACCTTTATTACTGAGAAAATCGTTGAGCCTAGATTAGGTAAATATGATGACAGTGAAGCAAGTGAAAAAATTGAATCTAATATCAAACATCTATCTGAAATTGAACGTAAAGGCTTAAAATATGCGGGCTTAACCTTTTTGTTTTTGTGTGTTTTGCTTGCGCTAACTATCGTGCCGGAAGATGGTATTTTACGTAATCCAGAAACCGGATTAGTGAAAGGTTCACCATTTTTAAAAGGCATTGTCGCCTTTATCTTTGTGACCTTTGCAATTCCAGGTTATGTCTACGGCAGAGTTGTCGGGACAATGAAAACTGATGTCGATGTGATTAATGCCATGAGTAAAAGTATGGGATCGCTCAGCATGTACATCGTATTAGTATTTTTTGCAGCGCAATTTGTTGCATTTTTTAAATGGACTAACTTGGGTACCATTTTGGCGATTAATGGTGCTGAGTTGTTGCAAGCTCTTAATATGACTGGCCCGGAAGTGTTTGTCTTGTTTATTTTAATGTGTGCGATAATCAACTTAACGTTAGGTTCATCTTCAGCACAATGGGCGGCTACCGCGCCAATATTTGTTCCTATGTTAATGCTAGTCGGTTATGCTCCAGAAACAATTCAAGCAGCGTATCGTATTGGTGATTCAGTTACCAACTTGATAACCCCAATGATGAGTTATTTTGGTCTCATATTGGCTATTGCAACAAAGTATAAGAAAGATATGGGGATAGGTACCCTAATCGCCACGATGCTACCTTATAGTATTGCTTTCTTTGTTGGTTGGGTTGTGCTGTTTTACGTGTGGGTATTTGCTTTTGGTTTACCTGTAGGACCAGGCTCCCCAATATACTTCCAGCCATAACATAAGTTATAAATTTGTATGACTAAAAGGCTCTCTGTTTTAACTAGCAGAGAGCCTTTTTCCTTTGCTCGACGCTATTCTATCGAGCGAATGCGAGTTTGGGCTTTTTCAATGATATCATCCAGCTGCCATTTTAATTTTATCCGAACCGTTTCTAATGGTACTTTATCGACAAGATTTTTTAGTTCTTCAGGATCACTTTGATGATCGTAAAGTTCTGCGCCATAAAGTCCATCTCCCCACTCTGTGTAACGATAACGGCTTGTTCTAATTGAATGACCACGGATTTTTTTAAATGCGAATTGGTTTTGTTTGCCTCTAACTCTGCTTAATACGTTGGAGTAGGCAACGGTTCTTGTAACTACGTCAGGGTTATTCATACTCGGTGTTAAATCGACACCAGGCAAATAAGACGGAGGTGTTAGCTTCGTTAATGTCGCCAAAGTAGGGTAAATATCCACAAGCTCGGTAGGTTGAGTGATTGCTTTGCTATTGCCTTTTGCATTCGGCGCATAAATGACCAACGGGGTATGATTTGATCCTTCAAATAAACTGCCCTTTTGCCATAAGTTATGCTGACCAAGTTCATAACCATGATCTGAAAGGAATACAACAATGGTATTGTCGGCTAAGCCTAATTGCTCTAAACCATCTAATACTCGACCTATTTGAGCATCGACAAAAGATATTGCCGCATAATAGCCTTGAATAATCTTTTTACGTTGCTCAATGGTGAGATTTTCTTGGTGATCTCTATCATGAAGCGCAATCGCTGGAATATCGTACCTATCATTCTTCGGCATGATATAGGGCTGGATTTTATCAAGCGGATATAAATCAAAATATCGTTTCGGCGCTACAAATGGAGTATGAGGACGATAAAAACCAACACCAATAAAAAATGGTTTGCCGGTAATATCGGGATGGTTTTTATTGAGCATTTCTATTGCTTCTGTCGCAACTTTACCATCGGTATGTTGCTCGTCTTCACTTTCGATGGAAAGAAAGCTCAACACACCACCATAAGATTTATTCTTTAAAGCTCTAGGATTAAACGCCATTATTTGATCATCGACTTCTTTGTCGAGACCAATTGGGTTAACCCCTTGGTGCCAAGAATCATAATCGTCAGCACCCGGAGTACCGATTTGATTAGGTACACCTTGATGATAAATTTTTCCTACTCTGCCAGTAAAGTAACCTTGTTGTTTAAACATTTGTGGCATGGTAGTTACATTCGGGATGGTATCTCGAAAGTGCGGTGTTAACCGTGTATGTGAAGCGTGGGCAATGACGCCAGTTTGATCGGGATATAAACCGGTCATAAAACTTGAGCGACTTTGTGTACAGGCAGGTGATTGGCTGTATGCATTGGTAAATAAAATTCCTTTGCTGGCAAGCTTATCTATACTTGGACTGCTAACAAGAGGATGACCATAACTGCCAAGATCTGTATTCATATCATCGACAGTAATAAAAAGCACATTCGGTTGTTTCTGCGTTACCGCGCTTGCTTTATTTGCAGCTGATGCTGCACTTATTGAAAGTGAACTAAGAACAAATAATGATAGGTTGATAAAGCACTTTAACGAAGTTTTATAGGTGGTCATTTAGGTGTAAGTTCCAATTGGTATTTTTATTGTTCATAGTTTTATGATTACTACAATTATTCATTTAACCATTTGGATGATATCGTTGTCAATGTTGCAGTATTTAATAGCAGAGTAATAAAAATAATTTACCTAATAGACTAATAGATCAGGTTCAAAGCGAGGTCTAAACAAAATTAGGCCCAAAATTAGGCTCAAGTTTAGGGGCGAAATTAGGGCTAAAAATGAGGGTTAAAGTTAGGTCCAAATAAACAGAAACAAAAGCGAACATACAGGTTCGCTTTTGTGTTTTTCAGTAGTTACTAGCGCGCGTTATGCTAGGTAGGATTCGCTAGTTAACTGCAGCATCAATAACAATAATCTCGCTATCTTCTATAGCAGTAAAGGTAACAAATTTTTGTTTTGTCACTTCTGCGCCATCGCCTTTTTCCATAAGGGTAGTCGATTGATTATCGATGAGGCTAAACTTACCAGCAGATGCCAGTACATAGGCTTGATGGTTAATCTCCATTTCAAAACTTTTTCCTTTTGTCACCTTACCACCATAAATACGAGCGAACTGATTTATAAATAAAGCGTTACCTTTATCTTCTTCATACCCTGAAACCAGTAACGGTAAAGTATTGCCGCATTGTTTTTGAGAAAACACTTTACTGTCCCATCGAGGTTTAACATTATGCTTATTTGGTTCAATCCAAATTTGATAAAGGTTCAAAGGCTCTTTGCTTAAGTTGTATTCTGAATGCTCAATACCAGTGCCGGCGCTCATTACTTGCACTTCTCCAGCAGTAGTCACGCCATGATTACCAGCACTATCTTTATGAGTAATTGAACCGGTGCGAACAAAGGTGATAATTTCCATATTTTTATGTGGATGTCTAGGGAAACCTGTTCCAGGCTCAACCCAATCATCATTAATTACTCTAAGTGTGCCGAAGCCCATTCTTGCTGGGTTATAGTAATGAGCAAAACTAAAGTGATGATTCGCTTTTAACCAACCATGGTTAGCTTTACCTAACTTATCGAATTTGTAATGCTTGATCATGATTTTCTCCTAGTTGTTCAGACCTATTCCTGCTCTATCGTGAGCAATTGTAAAATTTAAATCAGGACCTTTTGGCACAACTAATGTTGGGTTGATTGTGTCATGACTCGCGTAGTAATGAATCTTGGTATACTGCAAATCAACGGTATTTGCGACGTTTTTAAACTGATACAGCTCACGAACGTAATTGCTGATATTGTGAAACGCGCTGAGTTGATTGCGGTTACATTTAAAATGGCCAAAATAAACTGCGTCAAAACGAATTAATGTGGTAAATAAACGCCAATCTGCTTCGGTTAACTTGTTGCCGAGCAAGTAGCGATTTTCCCTCAGGTGAGCTTCTAACCAATCTAAGCTTTCAAAAAGGCTGTCAAATCCTTGTTCGTATGCTTGTTGAGTTGTAGCAAAGCCCGCTCGATAAACGCCATTATTAATCGTATTGTAAATGCGCTCATTAATCACATCTATCTCGCTGCGAAGAATCTCTGGATAATAATCGTCGTTATTACCCGTTAATTCGTTAAACGCTGTGTTAAATATGCGGATAATTTCACTCGATTCATTATTTACAATCGTGTTCGTTTTCTTATCCCAAAGCACAGGCACTGTTACTCTACCTTCGTAATCGGGCGCGGCTTTTAAATACAATTGATACATGTAATCGTGATCAAATAAATCATCTGAGTATTGGCTGTTATCGCTATCGAATTGCCAACCATTTTCTCTCATTTCCGGTCTGACGACGCTCACTGTAATGATATCCTCTAACTGCTTGAGCTGGCGAAAAATTAATGTTCGATGCGCCCAAGGACATGCGAGTGATACATACAAATGATAACGACCTGCTTCTGGCGTGCACTGACTATCTGCGGAAATTGTATGACGAAAACGACTTTCTTGACGCTCGAATTTACCGTCACTGGTTTTAGTGTCGTACCATTGATCAACCCATTCACCGTTAATAATTAAACCCATGATTATTCTCCTAAATTTTGATTAAGCGCCGTCATTATTACGGCGCTTATCGCTAATAATTTTAAACGTTACTTTTAATCTTATTTTGAACCTGATTTTTCAGTTCAATTAATAAGGGTTAGTGATTATTTGATCTTACTTACAATAACGTTGTCGACAGAAAAGCGACCGCCACCTTGAAACATTAGCGCTAAGGTAATGGCAACTAAAGCCAATCCAAATTCATAGCCGTTATTGGCCATAAACAAACCGTTGTCTATATGGGCAGTAAGTATGGCAACTACCATAGTGATTGCTAGAACTAGCGCTGTTGGGCGAGTTAAAAGTCCTGCAATAAGAAGAATACCGCCAAAAAACTCTGCGCTACCGGCCATTAATGCCATTAGGTAGCCAGGGGCTAAACCAATTGATTCCATCCACTGACCCGTGCCGTCTAAACCATATCCGCCAAACCAAGCGAATAATTTCTGTGCGCCGTGAGCGATGAAAATGATACCGGCGATTAAACGCAGCGGTAATGTAGAGTTTGATTGCTCTGAAGTAAGTATATTTTTGATTGTTGCAATGTTCATAATGTATGTTCCTAGTAATTTTTAAATAACTGTCAGTATATTTAACTGATAATTAGTAAGTGAATTTAGTTTCTAAATCGCTTTTCGATTAAGTTGAGAGTATTGTATTGATAATTTCCTGATGGAATAACCATTAAATTTTGTTTAATATGTTCAATATATTTGAACAATTAATATTGGCTTAGGTGGGAAAATGAATAACTCTGCGATAACCATTGAAGCGCTTAACGTTTTGGATGCAATTGAAAGCCGTGGCAGTTTTGCTGCTGCGGCAGAGCAGCTGAATAAAGTGCCGTCCGCATTGTCTTACATAGTGCAAAAGTTAGAAGAGCAATTAGCGGTTACTTTATTTGTTAGACAAGGTCGACGCTCAGTATTGACGCCTGCCGGTAGACACTTACTTAATGAAGGCAGGCAATTGCTAAGAGCGGTGAATCGCTTGTCAGAGCAAACCCAGACGATTTCACATGGTTGGGAGCCAAAAATTAGAATTGCAGTAGATTCTATATTTCCGGTAAATCTGTTGTTTGCCCCTATGAAGCAGTTTTTAGATTTACACCCCAATATTGAAATCGATATATGTGAAGAGGTTATGGCTGGCTCGTGGGAGTCGCTTATAGATGATAAGGTCGATTTACTTATCGGCGCGCCAGAGCCTGTGCCAAACCAGCAAGGGCTTAGAGCTCAACCTATTGGCAAAATACAACAACTTCTTGTTGCAGCACCTAGGCATCCCATTACTCAACTTAAAGGGCCTATTAGTCAAGATGAAATTTCACCCTATCGAACCGTTGTTGTTCATGATTCAGTAAAAACTGCGGTAGCTCGTTCTAGTTATATTATTGAACAGAGCCAACATTTTTATGTGACCTCGGTTAGTCATAAGATAGAGGCGATTACCGCAGGAATAGGCGTTGGTTTCTTACCTAAAGTCAGGATTGCGGATAAATTAAAAAACGGTAGTCTGGTGGCGATCGAGTTAGATGAACAGCCTAGAGCAGCTGATTTATTTATGTCATGGAAGCTTGTTAACAAAGGCAAAGGACTTAAGACATTAAGAGAAATGTTGATTGAGCACATTAGCTCATTAACATAACTTGCTCGCTTGGCCTTCTTGCATAAGCTTATTGACTCTAACTTCTAGCAAAAATTTTGAATTATTTAGGTTGTAGAAAAAACAACCAATAAAAGCGAGTTTTAGATAGGGGAATTGAGCGAAATGCTGTATACTGCGCGACCTTATTATTATGAGTCGTTTTGCGCTTAAATAAAGTCGCATATAGCACATCAGCATACGAAACCTTAGCAACCTAGGAATATCCCTTTGATCTCTACATCTAACATTACCATGCAATTTGGCGCAGAGCCTTTGTTTGAAAATATCTCAGCCAAATTTGGTAACGGCAATCGCTACGGTTTAATCGGAGCTAACGGTTGTGGTAAATCAACGTTCATGAAAATCCTAAGTGGCGACTTAACAGCAACTTCGGGTAATGTCTCTGTCACCAGTGGCAACAAAGTAAGTACCTTGGGTCAAGATCAATTTGCATTTGAGCAATACAGTGTTATCGATACTGTGATCATGGGTGATATGGCGCTTTGGAATGTAAAGCAAGAAAAAGATGCCATTTATGCTAAAGCTGAGATGACTGAAGCAGACGGCATGCGCGCTGGCGATTTAGAAAGTGAATTTGCTGAAATGGATGGCTACACCGCGGAAAGTCGTGCCGGTGAAATTCTGTTAGAAGCAGGTATTGAAGAATCATTCCACTATGGTTCGATGCAACAAGTTGCGCCAGGTTGGAAACTTCGTGTTTTACTTGCTCAAGCATTGTTTGCTAATCCAGATATTTTATTGCTCGACGAACCAACCAACAACTTGGATATTCATACCATTTCTTGGTTAGAGAATGAACTGAACAAACGTAAATGCACCATGATTATCATTTCCCATGATAGACATTTTTTAAACTCTGTTTGTACTCATATGGCTGATATCGATTATGGTGAGCTGCGTATTTACCCAGGTAATTATGAATACTTTTTAGAGCAGTCGGCTTTATTACGTGAACAGTTATTATCGGGTAACGCGAAAAAAGCGGAAGAAATTGCTGAACTTCAAGACTTTGTAAACCGTTTTGGTGCTAATGCGTCAAAAGCCAAGCAAGCAAGTTCTCGTGCTAAAAAAATGGACAAAATCAAACTTGATGAAGTGAAATCATCGAGTCGTATTACCCCAAAACTTGCTTTTGCACCTGGCAAAAAGATGCATCGTCAAGCACTTGAACTAGAAAATCTTGGCCATGGTTTTGACGGCGAAGTATTATTTGAAAGCGGTGATTTGTTATTGGAAGCCGGCGCTAAGCTAGCGGTCATAGGCGAGAATGGCGCAGGTAAAACAACATTTTTGCGCTGTTTAATGAAAGAACTCGAGAACAACGAAGGCATAGTTAAATGGTCGGAAAATGCATCTGTGGGTTATTGCCCACAAGATAGCAGTCACTTATTTGATAACGACTTAACGTTGATGGATTGGATGTCACAGTGGCGCAGACCATGTCATAACGATTTGATGGTTCGCGGCATGTTAGGGCGTTTATTATTTACCGATGATGATGCTAATAAGAAAGCCAAAAACTGTTCTGGTGGTGAGAAAAACCGATTATTATTTGGCATGCTTATGATGGCAGATATCAATGTCTTGATAATGGATGAGCCAACTAACCATATGGATCTTGAAGCCATTGATGCGTTGAATAACGCATTAAAAGACTTTGAAGGTACATTGATTTTTGTTAGTCATGACCGAGAGTTTGTTTCAAGCTTAGCAACACGTATCATTGACATTAAAGATAAGCAGTTGGTTAACTTTAAAGGTTCACTAGATGAATATCTTGATAGCCAAGCACTAGCGAAAAGAGTCGCTTAACTATCACTATCCATTGTAGAGCTTAGGTAAGCATAAAGTTCAAACTTGCTTACCTAGACTATACTCAGTCTCTAAGCTTTCACTATTACTAATTATTAACGACTAGGCCTTTCAATGATTAACAACGATATACTTCGCCGTTTAAGCAAAATTTTCAATTTCGACAATGCTAAGTTGCAAACAATATTTTCTTCAAACCACTGTAAGTTGAGCAATGCCCAAATTGAGTGTTTGTTTAAAGAAAAGGATGAGGCCGATTATCAAGAGTTGTCAGACGTGCAATTCGCTAGCTTTCTCAATGGTTTAATTGATGAAAAACGCGGTTCCCAAGGCGGCAAAGTACGTCAGGCAGAACTGGCCTTAAGCAACAACATGATCTTTAATAAAATTAAAATCGCATTAGCGTTAAAAGCTGATGAAGTAATTGCCATTATTGAATCGGCAGGTTTAACCCTAGGGAAGTATGAACTGAGTGCGTTCTTTAGAAATGTGAACCATAAGCATTATAAAGACTGTAGTGATGAAATTTTATCTGCCTTTTTATCTGGCTTAAAATTAAGAGTACAAGGGTAGTTTTATGTCATTTATGACGCTGGGTTTTTGTCAGCCTATTTTAAAGGCGATTGCCGATCTTGGTTATAACCAGCCAACGGATATTCAAAAGCAAGCGATTCCAGCAATACTAGCTGGCAAAGATGTGGTTGCTGCGGCGCAAACAGGGACAGGTAAAACAGCAAGCTTTGTATTACCTATCTTAGAAAGGCTAAATATTGAACGTAAGCTGCGTGGCAAACGTATTCGAGTATTAATTTTAACTCCAACGCGAGAACTTGCAGTTCAAGTTGAAGAAAGTATTAGCCAATATGCAAAGAATTTAAATTTAAGCTCAATGGCGATGTATGGTGGTGTTGATATTAACGCCCAGAAACAGAAATTAATTTGGGGCGTAGACATTGTTGTCGCAACGCCTGGTCGCTTGTTAGACTTAGCATTTCAACGCGCATTACACTTTGATGAACTTGAAACCTTAGTACTCGATGAAGCCGATAGAATGCTCGACATGGGATTCATTGATGACATCAATAAAATTGTTGAGCGCTTGCCTGTTGACCGTCAAAATTTATTATTTTCCGCAACCATTTCCAATGAGGTTCGCCGTTTAGCTAGCACCGTGGTGAATAAAGCTGTTGAGATTGCCATATCGCCGAAACAAGCGACCGTTGCTAAGATTGACCAATGGTTAGTGACCACAGATAAAACTAATAAGTCAGCATTACTGAGTCATCTAATCAAAGACAATCAATGGCAACAAGCGTTGATTTTCATCGAAACCCAGCACGGCGCAGCAAAGCTTGTCAGTCAACTCGAAAAACGTGGCATTATAGCCGAGTCAATTCACGGCGGAAGAAATCAAGCAAATCGCGAAAAAATACTCAAAGATTTTAAATCGGGAAAGATTAAATTTTTGGTTGCAACTGGAGTCGCGGCTCGCGGTATTGATATCGGAGAGCTGGAGCGAGTGATAAATTATGACTTGCCGAGCGAAGTTGATGACTATATTCATCGCATCGGCCGTACAGGTAGAGCAGGCGCTAGTGGTGAAGCAATATCACTGGTATCTAAGGATAACTTTAGAGAGCTTTGTGCCATTGAAAGTCGATTAGGTCATATTATTGAACGTAAAGAGTTTGCTGAATTTCCAGTTAAAAAGATTGTTCCAGTTTCAATCTTAAACTATGTCCCTAAAAATAGACGTACCTAACAGTTTAAGACAGAAAAAATAGCTCGATATCAATTAAATATCAGAATATTAAAGTATTACATAACGAACCTTAGGGTTCGTTTTTTAATACTTTGATACTATCTGCTGCAACATTTTTTTAACCATGTTAGGTTAGTACATACGTTAAATTTCTTAGTGTAAAAATAAAAATTATATCAAGATAGCGCTAAGGTAAATGATGATATGGATAACTTAAAATGGAAACCTCTGAGCTATTAATCAACGCTATGTTATATGTATTTCTTCCTCTATGGGGGATTGCAGGTTTTGTTGATTGGTGTTGCCATCGAGCGACAAAAATTGAAGTCACTTCAGGTATCAAAGAATCCTTGCTGCATTCAGTAATGGGTATACAAGTTGCCATTCCTATACTGCTTTGTTTGCTTTTTAGAGTGAACGTATTGATTCTCATTTTGTGTATTATCGCCTGGATATGTCACGAGGTAGTTGCCCATCATGATGTTCGCTGCGCTGCGCCTAAACGTGAAATCTCAATTTGGGAGATGCATGCCCATACCTACCTTGGTTCCCTTCCTCTTTACATGCTTATTTCGATAGTGCTAATTAATTGGGAGCAATTTCAAATGCTTATTAATCTTGAATGGGCAGGCAATATGACACTTGAGTTGATGGAGACTCCTCATGGAACGCCGTCCTATTTAAAATACTATATAACGTTTATGTGTATCGTTTGTGTCTTTCCATATATTGAAGAAAATATTCGTTGTTTTAGAGCGTATTTAAGAAAAGTTTAAAAGGATTTCAAATGGATGTATATATAAATAGTACCGGTCATTTTTTACCTGGAGAGCCGGTCAGTAATGATCAAATGGAAGATGTTTTAGGTTTAATTGATGGTAAAAAAAGCCGCCTTAAAAATAAAATTTTAAAATCTAATGGCATTAAACAACGTCACTATGCAATTAACGACAATCAGCAAACTGAGATTTCAAATAGTGAAATGGCAGCCAATGCAGGTCAAAGTTGTATTGAAAATAGCTACGTTTCGCCAAACCAAATTCAAATGCTGAGCTGTGCAACGAGTCAAGGTGATTTGGTTTTACCTGGCTTTGGCTCAATGGTACAAGCTCAACTAAATTTATCTGAAATTGAACTTCATACCAGCCATGGTATTTGTTCGAGCAGTATGATGGCATTGAAAGCCGCTTATACCAATATCAAATGTGACGATGTTGATAATGCCTTAGTTGTTGCCAGTGAGCTAACTTCTCGCTTGTTTAAAAATAAGCGTTATGAACAAGTAGAAAATAATGAGGTAGATTTTAATGCCGAATTTTTACGATGGATGTTATCGGATGGTGCAGGGGCTGTTCTTTTAGAGAATAAACCTCGTCCAACTGGAAAAAGTTTGCGTATCGATTGGATCAAAAGTTTCTCGTTTGCCGATGTTTATCCGGTTTGTATGTCGGTTGGTATGGAAAAAAATGAACAAGCTGACAAAACTTGGCAAGATTATGAGACTTATGCTGACGCAGAAAAAGCCGGTGCTTTATTACTTAGACAGGACGTACGCTTGCTTGACAATATTGTTTCAGTAGGGGTTCAAGGCTTCTTAAAGTTAATTGCACAAGGAAGAGTAAAGACCGACAACATCGATCATGTTCTGTGTCACTTCTCATCGAAATATTTTAAAAGCAAAATCTTTGAAATGTTGGAAACCGCAGGAGCGAGCGTTCCGGACGAAAAATGGTATACAAACCTGTACGAACGCGGCAATACCGGCTGTGCATCGATTTTCATTATGTTAGATGAGTTTTTAAAAACTCACGATGTAAAACCGGGTGAAACTATTTTCTGCATGGTACCAGAAAGTGGACGTTTCAATGTCGCATATATGCATTTAACTGTTGAAGGGTAACAACAAATGGAACATGTAGTATTAACCGAAACCGGCAAACAGTGTTTGCAATCTTTACTTAAAATTTGGCTGGATTTTGATATTTCAGTAACCAAGGTACCGATTATTCGACGTTTAGAGCAAGGTCGCTTAAGTATTGAAGACTATCAAAAACTACTGCTAAATTTACGTCAGCAAGTGATCGAAGGTTCTCGTTGGATAAGTCGCTGTGCATCGAGCTTTGATCGTCAATATTCGGATATACGCTCCACTGTTATTCATCATGCAGAAGAAGAGCACAAAGACTATATGATGCTGGAAAATGATTACGTTGCAACCGGTGGTTGTCGTGAATCAATAGAACAAGCAAGCAAAAACATCGGCTCGGAAGCACTACATGGTTTTTTGATGTACCGTGCAAGTCAGCCAAATCCAGTCGACTTAATAGGTGCGATGTGGATTATTGAAGGCTTAGGCAACAAAATGGCAAGTAAATGGGCAAAACTGGTCAATGAGCAATTTAGTTTTGATACGAGCTGTACTTCTTTTATGGAGTACCACGGTGAAAACGATGAAAACCATTTATTAGAGCTTTATCAATTAATCGATCGGGTTGCAACGTCAGAGCAAAATGTGAATGCAATTATAAGAACAGCTAAAGTGGTTGCAAAACTTTATCAAGTTCAGTTAGAAGAGGTTGATAATGACAACTAAAAATTACAGTGCCTACATACAAGCTATCGCTAATGATGACGCCTTGCCGCTAGAAAAAGAAGCGGTAGATTTATGGCTAAGAGATTTAGACAATGGATTTCGTTGGATACTAAGACCCATCATGCAACTGCTTTTTGCGGTGTTATTGCATATCGTATGGTTTATCAAACGTTTACCTTTGCCGCAGTTTAGCGCCCATGAGTTTTTACAAAAAACCATCTGTTGGTTTTGTCGTCATTTTGTCTCTCCTGAAGCGAATTTATTGATTCTAAGACACTTTGCTACAGAGTCTAATATTTTAAATTTTCTTGCTGAAAATACAGGTCATGAAAATCGGGTAAATTTGTACCCAAAACAAATTAACGATATGTTGCGTGATACGTTTGTTAATCACGACCAAGAACTGTTCGATTGTTTTATTAATTTGGGCTCGAGCAAAGACACTGTTGAAAGTGCTAGCAATGGTCAATATCAATGGCAAAGTTGGCAAAGCATTGATATGAATGAGTTTCAATTAGAGCGAAAAGCGACTCAAGTTATCGATTTTGAGACTGCCCATGCCTTGTTTATGTGTCTGTTTTGTTTCCTACTTAAAAAAGATGAGTATCGAGATGCGATCAATGGCTTTAATTTAGATCAATCAATCGCCATACGGATCGGCCATATCATTAATGACAACAGCTTAGCTGAATTGGCATACAATAAATATCCACAGTACTTAGTTGGTCCTTGGAACCTCGGTCAGCGTTTTTTAATGCATGGCTTCTTCACTGAGTATCTATATGCCAAGCTAGAAACTGTGCGTAAGCAGCAATTAGGCAAAGAGACACAATCGGTTAAAGCGGTAGATGAAACTATTTAATTTGTCATTCGTGAGTATGAGCAAAAAGCAATTTAAAGCAGTGAAGATTGTTATTATCTTCACCGCTTTTGTGTTGTCCTATAACGCTCAAGCCAACAACCAATCGAATGATCAATCAAGCACTAGTACTATAGCTGCTGACAACCCATGGCAATTGCAACACTCTGAGGACAATATAAAACTATACCATCGAGCACTGAATAGCTCTGAGTATCTGCAAACTAAGGCCGAGGTGTTGGTTAACTTCTCTGCGACTAAGTTACTTGAACAGTTCCCAATAAATGGTGAATGTTGGCAATGGCAAAGTCGCTGTAAAAAATCGAAAAAAGTAAAAGATTTGTCAGGTAGCGACCGCTTAGTTTATACCGTGATTAATATGCCATGGCCTGTATCAGATCGGGATTTTGTGTTTCATTCAAGCATTAATTTTGATGAGGACTCAAAGACAACAACGCTTATATTAAAGCCCTATAAAGAACAGTATCCAGAGACTAAATATGTTCGTGGTGAAGCGAATATTAGGTATGAAATCAGAGAGTTGACCGAGACCACTAGCCATTTGACAATCATTATGCACACCGACTTTAAAGGCAGTATTTCAGCCAGTGCAATTAATTCAAAATTAATTTCGGAATTAAATGGAAATATTAAGCGTCTACTACGTTTATTAAATGAGTAACCGCTCGAAATCCAAGAATAAGAAAAGCGTAAGAAAAAATAAGAATATGTTTAACACGAATAAGAATAATAAAATAAAACTCGGCAAAGGAATGAGTACTTTCAAATGCACAAAAATTACCTTCTAATATCACTAAGTGTAATCTTGTTTGTTTCATCAAGCGCTGTTTTGATGGCAAATACGGGGAACGACACTGAACATGCTCACCAGCTAAGTCACCAATGTCATGACAATAAATTCAGCTCAAATACGAGCTTTAGTGAACGTTTAGAGCCTTTTGAAGAGCGAATGAAAACGCAAACCGGCGTCTATGTGTTGGAAGGTGAAACCGAGGCATTAGTGACACGTGCTTGGTTAACTAAGAATGCGCAGCGTACAATCGATGTTCAGTATTTTATTTTCTCTACCGATAACATTGGTTTGATCGCCACTGACTATTTAGTTAGAGCGGCAGAGCGCGGAATCAAGGTTAGAATCATTGTCGATGATATTATGGTGGATGCTGAAGGTGATGAGTTACTTAAACTAGATAGCCATCCCAATATTTCCATCAAAATTTATAATCCATTGGCCAATATTGGTAAGAACATATTGCAAAAAGTGTTTAACTTAACGGTTAAATTTCATGACTTTAATCAACGCATGCACAACAAGGCATTTATTGTCGACGGTAAAGCGGTTATTACCGGAGGTAGAAATATAGCGGATGAATATTTTGGCTATGATCATCAATATAACTTTCGTGACCGAGATGTATTTTTGCTGGGCCAAGCATCTACGCAAGTGCAAAATTCATTTGATCTATTTTGGCAGCATAAGTTAAGTGTTCCTGTTGCCGATTTAATTGACGATAAAGTCGCGCCTTTGAAAGTAGAAAACCTACATAAATATGCTTGCGATCCTAAGAACTTTTTACCAATTGTGCGTCAGCAAATAGAGCAAGTGCCACACATGTATAATCAAATGCAGCAATCCGGTCAGATTAAATGGCTTGAAGATGTTGAGTTTATTACCGATGTGCCGGGTAAAAATAGCAAAGGCAAATACCTCGCTGGAGGCGGCATTTCTACAGATAAATTGATTGAGTTAATTTCTAATGCGAAAAAATCGGTGATCATTCAAACGCCGTATTTGATCACCACCAGTAAAACTCGGAAATTGCTTAAAAAATTAGTAAAAGATGGTATAGAGATTCAAATCTTGACTAATAGTTTAGCGTCCACGGATAACTTAGAGGCGTTTAGCGGTTATCAGCGTGATCGAGAAGATTTGCTCAAAACAGGTGTTAAAATATTTGAATTAAAACCAGATGCACAAATAAGACAATTGATCATGGCTGACGCTTGGCAAACTAGCGTTGATAAATTACCTGATGTGACCTTTGGTTTACATGCCAAATCCATGGTTATCGATGATGAAATTACCGTTATTGGTACTTTCAATGTCGATCCTCGCAGCGCTAACTTAAACACTGAAAGTATCACTGTTATCCCATCTAAAGAAATCGCTTTAGATGTCAAAATAGGTATGCTTAAAGAAATGTTGCCTGAGAATGCTTGGCATGTAACGGAACAATTTAATCCAGATAGTACCGTGAGTATGTCGAAAAGAATGCGGGTTAAATTGCGTCGAATTATACCGAAGAGTATTCTCTAACTTGCAGCTTAACTTCAAGAAATAATATTAATAAAAGCGATCTCTTTTTTTAAACCTTTCCTATGCTTATTAAATACCGATAATTATTGTCATTTTCTAAAGGGCCTTTTTTGATGTTCAAAATTTTTGAGTCGTGGGTAAATGCATTACCCGACCATGAAGTAAGTCAGCCGCCATCAGGACTTTTTGCATTTTGCCGCCATTACACTAAAGGTTTTGAAGTACCGCTGATTTTAATGTCGATACTAACAGCCTGTTTAGCCATTCTTGAAGTGTCTCTATTTGGTTTTATGGGCGAGTTAGTCGATATCTTGTCAAAAAGCTCTCCTGAGCAATTATGGCAGAATAATGGTGACCAATTGATAATGATGACGGTGTTAATCTTAGTGGTTATTCCGCTGCTGGTATTGCTTCATGCGTTAGTGATTTATCAAGGGTTATTGGGTAATTATCCGATGTCGATACGCTGGCTGGCACACCGATACTTACTCAAGCAAAGTGTCTCATTTTATCAAAATGACTTTGCCGGACGGGTCGCCACAAAAGTAATGCAAACTTCTCTCGCTGTGCGCGAAACCGTAACCAAACTTTTAGATGTCTTGGTTTACATATTTGTTTATTTCACATCGATGTTAGTGCTAATCGCAAACTCGGATATTCGTTTGTTATGGCCAATGCTCGTATGGTTAGTTATCTATACCTTGCTACAGTGGAAGTTTTTACCAAGACTAAAAAAAGTATCGACCGAACAGGCCGATGCTCGTTCGGTAATGACAGGTCGAATCGTTGATAGTTATACCAATATCGCAACGGTAAAACTGTTTGCCCACACCGATCAAGAAGCGCAATATGCAAAACAAAGTATGCGCGAGTTCTTAGAGACGGTTTATAAACAAATGCGTATGGTCACCGGCATCAATGTCAGTATTCAATTTGTAAACTATTTACTGATTTTTGCAATAACAGCCATCGCAATTTGGTTATGGACGCAAAGCGCAATTACAACAGGAGCAATTGCCGTTGCCGTTACCTTAGTCTTGCGTTTAAGCAGTATGTCACAGTGGATCATGTGGGAAGTCAGCTCATTGTTTGAAAACATTGGTACCGTTGCCGACGGTATGAATACATTATCTAAACCAATCGCCATAACCGACAAAGATAATGCAGCAAAAATTAAGGTAAACAAAGGAGCCATTGATTTTAATGACGTGAGTTTTCATTATGGCGAAAACATTGGCGTTATCGATGAATTGCAGTTAAACATTAAGGCTGGCGAAAAAGTTGGTTTGGTAGGACGTTCTGGTGCCGGTAAATCTACACTGGTGAATCTATTAATGCGTTTCTACGACGTTGAAAAAGGTGAGATCCTTATTGATAACCAAGAAATAAGTAGCGTGTTGCAAGACTCACTTCGTGCTCATATTGGTATGGTTACTCAAGATACGTCATTATTACATCGTTCGATCAGGGACAATATCTTGTACGGTAAACCTGAGGCTAGTGAAGATGAATTATTAAAAGCGATTAATGATGCACAGGCCACAGAGTTTATTGAAACACTTACCGATCCATTTGGTAATAAAGGCTTAGATGCGCAAGTAGGGGAAAGAGGAGTTAAGCTTTCGGGTGGTCAAAGACAACGTATAGCGATCGCTCGAGTACTATTAAAAAATGCTCCGATATTACTGTTAGATGAGGCAACATCAGCCCTAGATTCAGAGGTGGAAGCCGCCATTCAAGAAAGCTTATATGCGCTGATGGAAGGTAAAACAGTTATCGCTATTGCCCATCGATTATCTACAATCGCTGCAATGGATAGACTAATCGTTTTAGATGAAGGCAAGATCATCGAGCAAGGGAGTCATCAACAGCTTATTGAGCAGGGCGGAATTTACGCGCAATTGTGGGCTCATCAAACCGGTGGATTTTTAGGTGTTGATTGATTTTAACTAGTTGCATCTGTACTTAACCAGTGCAAATATAGCGTTTTTAAATTACTAATTTTATAGGTGTTTCGTGTCGACAAAAAATTCAAATCAAGCATACCCTATTGGAACTCCTGGTGTGCCATGGGGTAATGTTGAAAAGCTACATTGGTTTCAACAACAAACCATAAAGCGCAGTTATCTCGATGAAGTTGTTACTAAAATCGAAACGTTAAAAAACGATTTTGAGGTCGAACAATATGGTTCTCTTCAATACACTTTAGCAGATGGTAAAGAGAATACTTACTCATTGTTTGCTGTTAAAACTCAATCATTTGATGTCAACAAACCGACGGTTTTAATTACCGGTGGTGTACATGGCTATGAAACCAGTGGCGTGCAAGGTGCTCTTCGTTTTGCGCTGACCAAAGCGAGTAAATATGCCGACAGATTTAACATAGTAATATTGCCATGTTTGAGCCCTTGGGGTTATGAAACTATCAATCGTTGGAATGTTGACGCGATTGATCCAAACCGTTCCTTTTATCAAAATTCCCCAGCTCAAGAGTCGGCGCAAGCAATGGCCTATGTTTATGGTTTAGGCGCAGAGCCGCTGGTGCATATTGATCTGCATGAAACTACCGATACCGATAACAGCGAATTTCGACCGGCGCTTGCTGCTCGTGATGCGATTGAACAAAAATCTTGGAATATTCCTGATGGGTTCTATGGTGTAGGAGATACATTACGACCACAACCTATGTTTCAAAAGGCAATCATCGAATCGGTTAAGAAAGTGACCCATATCGCTCCTGCAGATGATGACGGCAAATTGATTGGTGTACCTCTGGAACAATTTGGTGTGATTAATTATGCCTGTAAAGAGTTAGGGCTTTGTGCCGGATTAACCAATGCTAAATATGTAACGACTACTGAGGTATATCCAGATAGCCCGCTAGTTGATGACGAAAATTGCACCTTAGCGCAAGTGGCGGTTATCACTGGTGGCTTAGATTATGTGATAGATGTCGAAAATCTATAAGCCTAAATAACGCGAAATGGTAAATAAGTTGAGCAAAAGTAATCCGTGCGAAAATAATCCTCTCGAAAGTAAAAACAACATAGAACAGTTGTTGCAACATCATTTTGCAATCGATGATGTTGAAAAAGTTGAGGTGGTGCAGCAACTTTGGAGTGGTTATGGTGAAATTGCTCGTTTTCATAGTGCTAAGTTAGGCTACGATTTTATCGTCAAACAGATCAGTTTACCCAATACGGTCAGTCACCCTCGAGGTTGGCATAGCGAAATATCTAACGCTAGAAAAATAGAATCCTATCAGGTCGAATCTAAGTTTTATCAACATCAAAAGTTGCTGACGAGCACTGCTTGCAAAGTTCCTGAGTTAATTACTCTGCTGGGTGATTTAAACCAGCCTGTTATTGTTATGGAAGATCTTGACGCTGCTGGTTACTTTGTTCGACCTGACAGTATCGATAATAAAAGCATTAAATTGGTTTTACGCTGGTTGGCTAATTTTCATGGGTTAAACTTGCGGGCTAATGCAAATCCAGGCAATGAATCAGAGCCGTGCGAATATAGCCTTTGGCCAATAGGTAGCTATTGGCATCTCGCAACTCGCCAAGACGAGCTTGCTAAAATGACAGCAGGTAAATTAAAACAATGCGCCAGTGAGATAGACATACAGCTAAATGCGTCACGCTATCAAACCATCATTCATGGCGATGCTAAGCTGGCTAATTTTTGCTTTCATCATGACGGTAGTGATGTTGCAGCCGTTGATTTTCAATATGTAGGTGGCGGCATCGGCGTTAAAGATGTGATGTATTTTTTCACTAGCTGCTTAAACGCAGAGCAACTAAATGAATTAGAGCAACCACTGTTAAATTACTATTTTGAACAATTGACGTTATCGCTAAATAAACATCATCAAGGTATAGATTATGTAGCGGTTGAGTCGCAGTGGCGTAAGTTATATCACCACTGTTGGGCTGACTTTAATCGCTTTTTGGCAGGCTGGGCACCAGAGCATTTTAAACGCAATAGTGTGATGGAAAACCATACCGACATTGCGTTAACTCGCTTGAGTAACTAGTCGATTAGAGTCGACTAGACTTTCAGCTACTTATTTAATTACAGAATCGGCTTAAAATTCTTCCTTCCATATTCGACGATAGCATTACTCATCTGTTTTTGAATACCACGCTCTAATGCCCAACTATGCCAATACATAGGCATAGGCAGATGATCATTAGGCTTTAAATCGACTAACGCTCCACTTTGAATATGCTCATTTGCCTGAGTCGTTGGGATCAACCCATAAGCTAGATCAGCTAGAGCCATAGTAACAACAACCTCTGACGAGCCGATTCGATGGCAAGGATAACTTCCTCGGCGCACATTAAAGTGGGCTTTTAAATAATCACTATGCATTGTATCTCTTTGATCGTAATCGATTGAAGGCGCCTTGGCTAAACTGTCTTTAGTTATTCCGTTGGCAAAAAAGCGTTTGATAAAGTTAGGGCTGGCACACAAAATATAATCAATCGTACCTATTGGCGTCACCTTAACCCCAGCGAAACTTTTCTTTTGTGAACTCACCGCCGCAAATACTTGTCCTTTTTTCAGTAAATCTTGAGTGCTCGATTCGTTGGCGACCTGCAGGTTTAGCTCTATCGGGAACTTTGATAAAACTGCTCTAATTGCCGGAATAAGCCAACTCGCTAATGTGTCGGCATTAACTGCGATATGAATAGGCAGGGTGGCATTATTATCTTGCGGCATTATCTCACTGGCTAAGTCGTATTCTAATTGTCTAATTTTGCGAAAGTGCGACAGCATTTTTTCACCGGTTTCGGTAACTCTTAATGGCTGATCTCTGATCAACAATGGTTTTGCTACTTGCTGCTCTAATTGTTTTATTCGCTGAGAAATAGCCGATTGTGTGATGTTTAGCGCAGTTGCCGCTTTTTCAAAACTTTGCTGCTGAATTACGGTATCTAAAGCATGGATTAGTTTGTAATCAAATGGGCGCATGTTAAGTCCAATTTCTTCGAGTTATTTACTGTGGTTGAAGTAAAGCTAAGCTAAATTAAGTGTATTAGAGAAATTAATAATTGTTAAGTTTATTTAATTTTACTTAATTGGTTGGTGGGCTTATCCTGCCCCCATATTTGTTGATTAGGCGATTTTTATCGCGTTCTTTTATTAGTTTCGGTGAGGTTATTATGTTCGCTTCTATCTTTCCTGTTTTCAAAGGATTTGTAATTGGTGCTGGATTGATCATTCCAATAGGCGCTCAAAACTCTTACGTGCTTAGTCAAAGCATTAAGCGCAACCATCATTTAGTCGCAGCCACTATCTGTATCGTTTGTGACTTTTTACTGATGTCATTTGGTGTGTTTGGTGGCGGTGCAATCCTTAATAGTAATGACTTTTTAGCGCTACTCATTAATTGGGCTGGTATCGCGTTTCTAACGGTATATGGCTTTATATTTTTTAAAAGCTTTTATCAGGCGAATAAAGATTCAATGGTAAAAGAGATCACACCTAAAACGCGTAAAGCGGTGATATTCACCACGTTAGCGGTAACTCTTTTAAATCCACATGTATATCTTGATACTGTGGTGATTATTGGTAGCATCAGTGGTAGTTATCCAACGAGCGAAAAATATACGTTTTTAATTGGTATTATGTTGGCGTCTTTAGTGTGGTTTTATTCACTATCTTTTGCCGCAGCAAGAATGTCTAATTGGCTATCACAACGGAAAGTGCAGAGAATTATAAATTTAGTTGTGGCGATGATAATGTGGCTAATCGCCTGGTCTTTATTTAATACGTTATAGTAAAAACTGAAAACTTTACCTGAAACTTAACGCCTTAAGCTGTTTATCGGCCAACGATTAATATACAAATTGTTGGCCGTTCTCGCCAAAATTCAAATTAAGCCTATAATTTTAACAAACAATAAATTTTAGTAATTGAGAGCTTAATGGCTGACCCTGCAACTGATACAACCAATGCTGCTGAAAATGCTACATCTAAAGGCTTTGATGCCAAAGACCTAATTAAAGATGAGCTTGATTTGGTCAATCGCCTCTATGATTTAACAATCGAATTTTTTGCTAATTACACCATGCAGCTGATTGCTGCATTTGTTATTTTCCTTATTGGTTACTTTATCGCTGGAAAGGTATCAAATTGGGTTTTACGACTTTGTGAAAAGCACAATCTTGATGTTACCTTAAGTCGTTTTATAGCCAATGCAACCAAAATGATATTGGTTGTTCTTATTGCGATAATTGCATTAGGTAAGTTAGGCGTCAGCGTAACACCGTTTGTTGCCACACTCGGCGCATTATCCTTAGGAGCAGGTCTTGCATTACAAGGACTCTTGGCGAACTATGCCGCTGGCTTTAATATTATTATTATTCGACCATTTGTGGTCGGCGATACCATAACGGTGCATGGTGTTACTGGCGTGGTTCAAGAAGTCCTTCTTGCTTATACAATACTCATTGATGAAGATGGCGTAGAAATTACCGTACCTAACAAACATATTGTCGGAGAAATACTGCACAATTCTCATCATGATTCGTTATTAGAGTTAAAAGTTGGTATTGCCTACGAGCATGATCCGATACAAGTTATCGAGATGTTGAAACCGGTTGTCGCAGCAATTGATGAAGTTAGTTCAACCAAAAATCCGCTAATAGGCATAGACGAATTTGCTGATAGTGCCATTGTCATCGGGATCAGGCTTTGGGTGCCAACTGTAAATTACTACGCATCTAAATATGTTGCTTATGAACATGTCTACAAAGCGTTAGATGCTGAAAATATTAAAATTCCATTCCCACAACGTGATATTTATATTAATAAAGGGTAACGGTTCACTATTAGTAAATTACCTCTTTAAGTTGAGTTAATATTAGATTAATGTGTGTTTTAAAATTGCTAAAGGCGTGATCTGAGCGCTTTTACGCAACTATTTTCCGTCTCACTATTGTAAGTTAACATCAAAGAGATAATTACATGACATTAACCCAGTTTATTGAATTATTAGAAAGTAACCCGCAGACCGTTTCCTTTGCCCAGACGATGCAAGTGATTGCAGATAACTATCGCTATCAAGCAAGTCAGTTTGTTAACGGTGAATTAGACAATGCAAGTGGCACTAATGAAGGGTCGTGTAAGATTTTTGCATTTGCTCAATTAAACAACTTAACCGAGCAACAGACCCTACATTGCTTTGGTGACTATTATCGTGTTGATGTGCTAGAGCACCCAAACGGTGATGATCATGGCAATATTCGAAACTTTATCAAAACAGGTTGGCAGGGCATTAAGTTTGATGGTGTTGCATTAGAGCTTAATTAGCTTATTGATACTGATCTAATATTTAGATGATAACGTAAAGTATATGGAGCTTTTTAGGGTCTCATAACTAATGTTAACAACTTACGCTAACAACTATTTAAAATAAGAATTAATGGAATATTTTACTGCGCTAACTCGACAATTTGTCATAAGCTGTTTATTACTAAGCTGTATTCAGTTTGCCTGGGCAAATGATGGTACCCTTATGTCGGTTGATACATCTGCTGGTAAACCACGTTGGGAAGCTGGAGTTTTTACCGCAGCTTTTCGTGGCCCTATTTACCCTGCCGCTAAAGATTATCAAAATAAATTTTTGCCGATACCGTTTGCTATCTATCGTGGTGAAAAAATTCGCCTTGGTGACGAGTCTATCGTCAAAGCTATTGCGGTTGAGAAAGAAAGGTTTAAACTCGATGTTTCATTAGGCGGAGCCTTTAACGCCGATTCAGATAAATCAAAAATTAGAGAAGGGATGCCTGATTTAGATGTGATGATGGAAGTAGGCCCTAAAGCTAGTTTTTTATTAGACTCAGGCGCTGCTGATGAAACCTGGCTTAATTTGCAATTTCGTTCGGTATTTTCTACTGACTTTGAGTCTGTAGAGCATCGTGGTTATTTGTTTCAACCTGAAATCGCTTTTAGAAGAGATAACGTGTTTTTCGATAACTCCCGTTTCTTTTTAAGTTTCTCGTCGATTTGGGCAACAAAGGAAACACATCAGTACTTTTATGATGTCGAGCAGCAATATGTTACAGAGCAGCGCGGCTTTTATGAAAGCTCCGCAGGTTATCTTGGTAGTAAGTTTTCAATTGCTAATCGAGTAAATATAAGCCCTAAGTTTTTAATCATGTTTGGTGTGCAATTCGGTTTATGGCAAGGCGCTGAAAACGAAGATAGTCCTTTATATCAAGATGATTTTACCTATGCTGCAATTCTTGGCTTTAAGTGGACACTAATGCAAAGTGATAAAAGGATTAATTAACTTAGTTATATAAGTCGCCGATTATTAAAAGCTCTATATAATTATCTTTTAATGAAATCTGGTCATACCTGTTGGTTTGCGTTATGTTTAGTTAATAAATCATTCCATTTGTAGAGTCCTGTTCACGTGAGCAATAATATTTCAGCGACAAAAACTAAAGATATCGTTGAACAAAAATCTATTTTCATAGAGCAAAGTGATTATAAGTTGCATCTTCGTCATATTTATAAATGCCAAGGTGGTGTCCCGGTATTGATGGTTCACGGCATGATCGAAAACGGCCGAATATTTTACTCTGAAAGTGGCAAAGGCTTTGGTTGCTATTTGGCTGAACAAGGATTTGATGTTTATGTATTAGACCTTCGCGGCCGTGGTAAGAGTATACCGCTGATTAACGTTGAAGCTGATCATGGTCAATACGAGAGTATTACTGAAGATATCCCAAAAGCGATAGATTATATTGCCGCCAAAACAAAACAATCATTACATTTAGTAAGCCACTCTTGGGGTGGGGTACTTGTCGCAAGTGTTTTAGTTCGACATCCTGAATTAACCGACAAAGTTCGTTCTAATCTTTGTTTTGCCAGCAAACGATCTATTATTCATAAAAGCTTTGAGAAACGATTAAAACTCGATTTTTTCTGGAATTGGCTAGCCCCTAAAATTGCTAAACGTAAAGGTTATTTAGATGCCAAAGCGCTTAAATTTGGGGCCGATAATGAAACGCTTGGCTCGCTTGCCCATTGTGTTGCTTGGGTCAATATTAGCGACTGGCATGATCCGTTTGATGGCTTTGATTACTTTAGTGCTGCACAGGAATTTAGCTGGCCACCAACGTGGCACTTAACGGGTATCAGAGATACGATATTGGGTAATCAGATAGATGTTAAGCACTTTATTAAAGAGTGTAATGATAAAAGTGCCAAGTTTACTTTGCTAAGCAAGCAAAATGGAAACTTAGTCGATTATGACCACAATAATATTTTAACTCACCCTCGCGCCCATGAAGACCACTTCCCTAAAATTATTCACTGGCTTAATTCGCTTTAACTAGTCCGCGCAAATGATGGTCTCGGTTTTAGATAAACCTTTGAATTAAATATTTGATTGCTATACTAAAAATTACAATCACAAAATAAACATATAAATACCGTCGTTAAGAGCAACGACCAATTAAAGACTAAGGATTCAATATGCGCTTTTTATCCCGCCGATTGGTGATGCCAAATGACTTAAATTACGCTAACTCACTTTTTGGTGGCAGGGCCTTAGAATGGATTGATGAAGAGGCCGCAATATACGCAATTTGTAAATTAGAAACCAATGTTTTGGTCACTAAACATATTGGTGAAATAAATTTTGAATCACCGGCGTTACAAGGCGATATCGTTGAATTTGGATTAGTGACAAAAGCAGTAGGTCGAACATCAATCACAGTTAGCTGTTTAGTAAGAAATAAAGCGACAAAAAAAACTATCTGTTTTGCCGATGATATTGTTTTCGTTCAGGTTGATCCAAAAACCAGAGCTCCCGTTGCTCATGGTAAAACAACAGAGCAATTGATAGGTCAAACGGAAAGAGAATTACGTGCGATGAATATGCTCGATTAGTACGGTTTTTTAGGCTCCGACAATGTCAATGGTCAGCCGCTGTTTAGCTGTTGTTTATTCCTCGTGGGGTAGGTTAGCTGTATTCAACTAAAGCGTTGCTTTGACCAGTCGCGCTGTTGCTCTGGGGTTTTAAATGTCCAGGCGATAAAGCGGCTAGTTTTATTTCCTTGGGCCATTGTCACTGTTTTGCTGATAGTAACACCTGCCTTTTTAAGCGTTTGCTTTAATGGTTTTAAATTTTCTTTTTTTGAGATCAAACAGCTAAACCATAAAACTTGTTGCTGAAAATATTTACTTTCATTAATCATTCTACGAACGAAGGTCACCTCTCCACCATCGCAAAATAGTTCTGCATTTTGGCCGCCAAAATTAAGTTTAACGGCAGAGCTTCTTTGCCTGTTATTACTATCTTTAGCTAGTTTTTCATCGGCGCTTCTAGTAGCGCTTTTATTTAGATTTTGCCATTTTCGACTCGTACCTTTATCCGCATCTTGCTGCGATGAATGAAACGGCGGGTTGCACAAAGTGATATCAATAAGCTCATGTTTTTGGATGATGTTATTAAAATAATTCTTAGCGTTATCTTGCTGGCGAGTCTCTATATTCTCTAGTCTATTACCGTCAATTATCGCTTGGCAGTTTTTAATCGATACAGGGTCAATATCGCTACTGATAAAGTGCCAATCATATTCTCGATTGCCCAATATTGGATACACAAGACTTGCTCCAGTGCCTAAATCGAGAGCTTTAACCGAGCCTGCTTTTGGTTTTCTATTATTGTTGGTATTAAATAATAAATCAGCAAGGTGATGAATATAATCTAGTCGACCAGGGATTGGCGGACATAAATAACCTGCAGGCAAGCTCCAATGTTTTAACTGATAATCGCAATAAAGCATTGCTTTGTTAAGTTCAATAACGGCTTTAGCATCAGAAAAATCAATGGTGTGTTTTTCTCGACTGACTTTGACAAAAGGCTTTAAGTTTGGATTAGCAGCAGCTAAAACGTCAAAGTTGTAGTCTTTTTTATAACGATTGCGAGGATGCATATTATTGTTTAGAAATTAAGACTTTCGGCCAATTTTAAATTGACCGCTTTGCAAAAACTGTATCGCTTCAGGTCGTTTCTTGCCGATTAGAATTGGGCCGTCATCCATCATTAAAAAGTTCTTCCAACAACGCTTAAAGGCACCCCAATTGCATTCGATAACTTGCTTGCGACTATTGCAGTAATAAACCGTGGTATTATCTTGCCAGTCGATGGCTTGCATTATTTCTTCAGGAAGACTGTCGTCATCACTTTCCCAGCGGGTTTGCCACTCGCCAGTTTCTGTCCAATTATTCTCATCAAAAGGCCAATCTCCTTTTTTGAAAAAGTCAGGGTGATCTACTTGCCTAGAGATGAATTGTGACCACAACCCTGTCGAGCGATCTGTGGACATAGGTTTTATAGCTTTTAGATCTAGTTCACTGATAGGCAGAGCTTTAAAACGAAAAGCCCAACCGTGTTTAAGATCATCGATAGCAATATAACTCATGAAAATGTGTAGTCTCTGTATTTTAAGTATCAACAGATTATATCAATAGTTTTCCATCTTCGCTTGTATAATCATTGATAAATTATCCTGGTGAGCTGGATATATTCGTACACAAGGCCTTTCGGAATTGTTATGATCATCAAGGTCAATGTTGGAGAGAGTTATGTCATCAGATAAGTTTGGTACGAGTGCCAATTATAAACGCAAAGAAGCCGGTTACAGAGATCAGGCATTAAAATTATTCCCTTGGGTTTGTGGTCGTTGTGCACGTGAGTTTGAATATTCAAATATTCGCGAGTTAACTGTACACCACTTAGATCATGATCATACTAATAATCCCAATGATGGCAGCAATTGGGAGTTATTGTGTATTTATTGTCATGACAATGAACATGCAAAATATACTGATCAAGAACAATACACTCGGGAAGTTACTGCCGGCGATCACAATCAAGATAGTGCAACCTACAACCCTTTTGCCGATCTAAAATCGATGCTCAAAAAATGATAGAAATGACAGAAATGACAGAAATGATAAAAATGAGAATTACTAATGTCTAAATTTTTCTTTAAAGGTCGCCCTGATATCATGGGGAATTATGGTAAAGCTGGCTATGCGCCTAAACCGGCAACCAAGCTTGGTAGTGCAGCGCAGCCGTTGAATCTAACTGTGGTTAACGAACAACGTTATGCCGAAGTATTAGCGATTATTGAAGAGCATGATTTTATTGCGAATATCACAATAGATGAAGATGCAGAGGAAAACCTGCTTGAGCTAGATGCAGTAATGAATAAGCCCAAAACTCAAGTATTTGAAAAAACACCTAAGCGTAATGACCCATGCAGTTGTGGAAGTGGCAAAAAGTTTAAAAAGTGTTGTGGGCAATAACCACGAAGTTGTCCATACAGTGCGCTAGAGAGGGCAAAAAAACTATAGGCTTTAAAACGCAAACGCAAACGCAAACGAAAGCGCTAAGCAATTAACTCTTTGGCAATAAGTTTCAATAGAAACGTCTCTCGTTCAATCGACATACCTTTTTTGTCGCTGTTAGCGATAGTATTTTCATTGTGGCGAATTGCCTGATAAATATTGACCCACATAGGCGTCATGCCGTTTTCTAATTCGTGAGGTTCAAGTTTGTTTGGACCTAAATCATCATCAATCTCACAGGTATAGCAAAACGATTCCATGTGCATAATATCGAAGTCATCTTTATACCAAGGACGAAACTCTTCATAGCGACCGAAAGGTTTAATGTTGCGAATATTTTTTGCGCCAGTCTCTTCAATTAGCTCTCTGACTAACCCTTGCTGAAAATTTTCACTTTCATCGACACCGCCACCAGGCAAAGAGTAATCATGGTAGCATTCGGTATAAAGTAACAATATATCTTCACCATTTAAAATAATGCCTCGCGCCGCCTGACGATGAAAGCTAGTATCGCATTGGTTGGTAATATTCGGGTGTCTGGTACTTCGTAAAAGTCGCATATTATTTTCGCTTATTTAACTATTTATTGCTGTTTTTGATATTGATTTTGATTTTGATTGCGCCTGTGTTTGCCTTAGTTTGCGCTGATTTTATACAGCGGACCATCATGTTCGACTTGGGTTAAATACAATCTTAAATCAAATTCTAATTGATGATAGTTTGGCAACATATGTTCGCATAATTTATAAAATGCTTTGTTATGCTCGCGCTCTTTAATATGTGCAAGTTCATGAACGACGATCATTTGTAAAAATTCCAGTGGCGTATTCTTAAACATTGATGCGACACGTATTTCATTTTTCGACTTTAACTTACCGCCATGTGCCCGAGTAACATAACTATGAAGCCCTAAAGCATTGTTAATGACATGAATTTTACCGTCGAAACATACCTTACTCAGAGGTTGAGACTTTTTTAGGAACTGATTTTTTATGGCTATGGTAAATTCTCGCAACTGGTTATCATTGCCGATATGGTGTGGCATTGGATATTTATTGAGAAGAAAGTCTTTCAGTTTTTCTTGTTTTATCAGCTTTTCTACTTGCCCCTGAATATCTTCAGGGTAACTTGAAATATATTTTAGGTTTATCGACATAAAGGTTACCTATGATACGTAAATAATTGAATCAGGCTAATGTAGTTTAAGTACTGTAATTAAAAACAAGGCGATATTTTATCAGCTTTTACAATTTACTACTGTATAATAATGGCAACTTTGTTTTTAATATTTGTAGGCCCGTAAATGACTAAATCCCCAAAATACAGTTTTCGTGTTGTTGAAAAACGCAATGGTACTTGGACTGCTGAAATTCAACGTCAAGCGACGGCAAAGAAAAAAGTCGTATCAAAACGTGAAACTGGCTTTGCTACTGAAGCAGAAGGTGGCGCATGGGCAGAAAAACAATTAGCAGAAATTCTTGCTAATCATGTTGAGAAAAACAAACGTAATGCCGAGCAAAGAGCTAAACGTTTACTAGATAATCCCGAGTTAGCGGCAAAAAAAGCAGAGCAAAAGGCTCTTAAAAAAGCTGAAAAAGAAGCCAAAGCCCAACAACTTGCGAAACAAGCGGCTGAAGCGGAATTAGATAAAGATGCAACGCCTGAACAATTACTGGCAGCGGCAGAGCAAGCCGAGATCGCAGCATTAATGCAAGATGATGAAGATGATGAATTATCAGATAAGCCTAAATTTGATTTTGAAGTCGCACTTGAAGAAGATGCAATTGCTGAAAAAGAAGAAAAAAAGAAGCGTAAGCAGGGGAAAAAAACACTAGCGGTCAAAGCTAATGAAACGCCCGAAGAGTCAACAGAAGTAGAGGACAACTCTCAAACAGTCGACGGAGCCGATGAAATTAATGATATTTACCGCAGTGGTAAATAGATTAACTTAACTAGAGTATCCGTATAACTTTATGAGTTTAGGTCGATCTCGTCTTGATACTTTACTGGCAGAAAAGTTAAAGATTAAACGTAAAGATGTTCGCTTGTTGCTCGCCAAGCAACAAGTGAATGTTGATGGCCGTAGAGCCAAAGATGTCGATTTAATTGTCGATAAATTTTCATTCATCACCGTCGATGAAATGGTCGTTCAAGACAATCCTGCCCATTATATCATTCTCAACAAACCGATAGGTGTCGTCAGTGCAACAACTGATGACATTCATCAGACCGTTATTGACCTGCTCGATTACCCATTTAAAGATCAACTGCATATTCTAGGGCGACTTGATCTAAATTCTAGTGGTTTATTGTTGCTTACCAACGATAGCCGGTTTTCACAACGGTTAATGCACCCGCAAGCAAAAGTAAGTAAAACTTATCAAGTGACTTTAGACAAGCCACTAACGGAAGATATGATAGAAGCGTTTGCAAGGGGCATGTATTTTGAGTTTGAGGATATTACAACTCAGCCCGCTAAGTTAGAAATAATCTCTGAACATGTTGCTCAAGTCACATTAACTGAAGGGCGTTATCATCAGATTAAGCGTATGTTCGGTCGCTTTCGAAACCAAGTTGTAGCGCTGCATCGAGATGCCATCGGACGGTTAACACTCGATGAAACATTAAAGCCTGGTCAAAGCCGAGAACTCAGCGCTAAAGAGTTGTCTTTTTTTGCCGCAAAAGATAACTGATTTAAGCGTATTTTTGACTATAATGAATAACATCTAGCTGCTTGTTTTAAAAACATTAATTAATTGATTTCTAATGGTTAAATAATGTTGTTCAATGGTTGTTGAAATGTAAGAATGAAGAGACATTTATCTACTTTTCATTATGGGTAAATTTTTAACGTATTGCTTTACGATATCGTCAATAAGGTAAGTAAGTTCATGAGTAACATCATCGATATATCACAGTTAACTTTTGCTTGGGATAGCAAAGCCGATTTTCAATTTCAGATTGATGATTTTTCCGTTGTCCAAGGCGAAAAACTGTTTTTACGAGGTCCAAGTGGCAGTGGTAAAACAACCTTGTTAAGTCTTTTAAGCGGCGTTACCGCAGGACAGCAAGGTCATTTGAGAATTCTTGATAACGATTTATCAAAAATGACGTCAAGCCAACGAGACCAATTTCGCGCTGATCATATCGGCGTCATATTTCAAATGTTTAACCTGATCCCTTATTTAACTACGATAGAAAACGTGCTGCTTTCATGTCATTTCTCACCTCTTAGAAAGAAGCGAGCATTGCAAAATTCGGACAGCTTAGATCAAGAAGCGATTCGTTTGTTATCCCATCTTGATATGGGAGACGAGCATCTGCTGCATAAACCAGTAAATGAGTTAAGTATTGGTCAGCAACAACGTGTCGCGGCAGCTCGCGCTTTAATGGGGGCTCCGGAGTTAATTATTGCAGACGAGCCAACCTCATCTCTTGATGCAGATCGTTGTCATTCGTTTTTAGAGTTACTGTTTAAAGAATGTGAAGCCGCAGGCTCTACCTTAGTTTTTGTTAGCCATGATTTAAGATTAAAGAGTGACTTTGATCGCAGCGTTGCACTATTTAGGCAAAAGTCAGCAACGTCAATTGATACCGTTAGTATTGTTAAAGATGAGGTGGCCTAATGGCAATTGCAAATTTAGCGATTAAGAGTTTTCGTAACCGTAAACTTACGGTTTTATTGACTGTATTTTCTATTGCTTTAAGTGTCGCGCTACTGATCGCCATAGAAAAAGTAAGGGTACAAGCCAAAGACAGTTTTACTAATACTATCTCCGGCACAGATCTTATTGTTGGTGCGCGCACAAGCTCAGTCAACTTATTGTTGTCATCAGTTTTTCAAATGGGCAGTGCAACCAATGGCATTAAGTATGAATCCTATGAGGAAATTATAGATAACGATATGGTTGCCTGGTCGATCCCTTTTTCTTTAGGTGATACCCATAAAAGTTACCGAGTGATTGGCACATCCGAAGATTATTTTAAACATTATAAATACGGTATTAAACAAAGTTTAGAAACGTCGAAAGGCCATTGGTTTAAAAACAACACTGACGTAGTAATCGGTAATGAAGTTGCTAGAAAGTTAGGTTATGAAGTTGGCGATAATATCATTATCTCTCATGGAGCAGGTGATAGTTATATTGATCACGATGAGCATCCGTTAACCATTTCGGGGATTTTAAGCCCAACATCAACGCCAATAGACAGAAGCTTATTTATGAGTTTAGAAGGTGTCGAAGATTTGCATGTTGAACAAAAAATCATGGCTCAAGGCTACGATCCATTTTTATCAATTAACGTAGAAAGTGAAGCAAGACCTCAACAGCCTAAAGGCCAGGTGAAGCTGCACGAAGAGCACGACTCACATGAACATGAATCACATGAGCATGAGGAACACGATGCTGACACGCATGAACACGAGCATGTAAATGAAGAACACGGTGTAGAGGCGCATGGTCATGAGCATGTAAATGAAGGCCACGGTGTAGAGGCGCATGGTCATGAGCATGATTCTCATGGCAATGATTCTCACGGCTATGACTCTCACGGCTATGACTCTCACGGCTATGACTCTCACGACCACGCTAATCATGTACACAGTGCTGATGTTATCACTGGCTTCTATTTAGGTTTAAAGCAACGCCCACAAGCGTTGTCGATGTTGCCAGTGGTCAATAAATATGAAGGCGAAGCGTTAATGGCTGTGATGCCAGGTGTGGCGCTACTTGAATTGTGGTCAATGTTGTCCGTTGTTGAACAAACACTCTTTGCTATTTCAATGCTTGTGGTCATTATTAGTTTAGCGAGTATGCTAATTATTTTGCTAAACAGCTTGAATCAACGTCGCCGTGAAATGTCTATACTAAGAGCGATAGGAGCAAGACCAAGTCATATCTTTTCATTAATGATGGGAGAAGCGTTTGTAATTATTAGCACCGGTTTAATTTGTGGTGTTGGTTTTCTTTATGGAATTTTATTCGCTGTTAAACCTTTTATCCTTGAACATTTTGGTGTTTACTTAAGTGTAAATGCACCATCGTCGCAAGAGCTGTTCTTAATGGCATTAGTCGGCATTGCGGGTATGTTAATTAGCCTATTTCCAAGTATTCAAATATATCGATATGCATTATCCGATGGCATGTCAGTTAAAAGTTAAAATTAAGGTAGTACATATGAAAAAATTTATCGCAATGATTGCTTTATCAGCAACTGTCTTAGTGACGCAAGTACATGCTAACGAAGGTAAAGAAATTAAAGAGATTAACTGGTCGACGTTAAACGAGCATGTGGTAAAGAAAGAAGTTGAAAATCCTTTCGAAGATATGTCTATTGAACATATTCGTATGATGCAGCAAATTGCTATTGTGGATGATTACTTAGCCAACGGTGATGAAGTTGATGAAGAGTCAATGAAAATTGCCAATACGGCTCGTAAAACATTAGCAGACGCCGGTATTGATATTGAAAAATTATTTGCCCAACGAGAAGCGATCATTACTCAACGTACACAAGAGTTCGAATCAACTAACCCTGCTCTTGATAATCAGAATGTCGCCATGCGTGGTTTTTTATTACCTATCGAATTTGAAGGTAAAAAGCTAAAAGAGTTTTTATTAGTCCCTTATGTTGGTGCTTGTATTCATGAACCAGCACCGGCGCCGAATCAAATTGTTTATGCCAAACTGCAATCACCAATTGAAGTTGAAAATTTAACTACGTTTACCGGTGTAAATATCAAAGGTTTGATGAAGAATAAATCAACGGCACCTGAACTAAACTTAGTTGATGGCAGTAAAAATATCCCAACGAGTTATACCTTAGAAGTATCCGATGTTGAATTTATTGACCCATATGCGAGCAGTAAATAACAGGTTAAGGCGTTGACTGAATTTAGTATTGAGACTGAAAGATTACTGATTAGAAAGCTTACGCTCTCAGACGCCGACTTTATTTTACAATTGTTGAATGAGCCTGATTTTCATAAATATATTGGTGATAAGCAGGTAGTTGACCGTGAATCGGCCATCAATTATATAAAAAATGGCCCACATCAAATGTTTCGCGAACATGGCTTTGCTCTACATTTGGTTGAATTAAAAGATTCAAACACAGCAATTGGCATATGCGGCTTATTGCAGCGTGAAGGTCTTGATAGTGCTGATTTAGGATTCGCTTTTCTACAGAAGTACTATCAACAAGGTTTTGGTTTTGAATCAGCTCAGGCAATTATCAATGATCATTTTTCTCATGTTATTGATGGCGCCTTGACTCAAATAGACAATAACCTTGACTTGCAAATTCTCGCGGTAACTTCACTCGATAATGCGGCATCAATAGCGCTGCTGGAAAAACTAGGCTTCAAGTTTAAAACTCAAATATTTCTACCTGGCTATAAAGAACTAAGTAACTTATATGCAATAACTGCAGATATTTACTCTATCTAACTCAAATTACGGAGCGTTTATGTTATTCAGGACTCATCGATTACAAGCTGCTACTAAAATATCACTATTGTTTCTATGTGTGTTGTGTAATGCAATAATCGGCAATGCCTATGCAAATGAAGTGAACGGAGTCGATTCAGCTAGCAGCGAAGATAAGCTGGTGAATGTTCAGTTAACACAACAAGATGTGGACGCACTAAAATTAGGTCAGAAACTTCAACAGGCAATGCAGGCGATAAACCTTCCTAATGACCCTGCATCAATTCATAAAATAACCGCATTAGGTTGGGACCAAAGGTATTACGTGATGATACGTGGTTGGTTAGTCTTGCAATTGCAAGCCGATCAAAGTGCTTATACCGGTAGCCAATCACAACAACTGCTTGGCGATCGAATCGAGTTTTTGAAGTTAGCGATTCGAACAATTGATCTTGAGTAGAGCGAAATTAGTTATTCAATGCGAGCTTAGTTAACGTTTTCGAAAACACGTTATACGCAAAAATATAGATTAAAAACACCACTAAAATTAGATTTAGCGACATCGCGGCAAACAAGTCAGGCGCTTTCATAAAAGTACTCATCAAGGATTCTTGATAATAGAAAAACCATTGATGATTGTCGGGAAAAACGACTGTGTGTAAGTAGTAAAATACTTTTGTAAAGCCAAACGTGATAAACACCAATACCACAGAGACTAACAAAGTTAATATTGCTGCCGCTTTAGCCTTAAAATTTGGCGTTGGTGATTTAGTTTTTATATAAAAGATGGTCAAAATCAGAAATACTAGTCCTGCGATGATCCACACAATAAATAATTTATCAATTAAATTGGCCACATCTTGTAGGTGAATAACCTCAGCTTCAGTGAACAACAATGCACTGCCCCCATTGGTTTTGAAAGATATTTTATCTAGACCTGCGCCATGATTATTAATTGAATCAACTACTTGTTGAAATAGCTCGACATGCTGTCTTTTATCCGTATTTACGAAGCTACCTTTACCAAAACGGTTTTGTGGCGCATACCGGTCAATATGAGATTCAATCTCTAGCGTTTCATACCAAAATGAGTAAGTGAAATTGAGTTCACTATTTACTTTCCAACTTAAACCTATAGAAAAAATTAGCCCACTGAATGCGAACAAGATCCACAAGAATGCGTTACGATTGACAATTTTTCTTAAAATATTATTCATTTAATTTTCAGGGCTTATTCTAGATTTAAAGGAGTAAATACTAATTCCTTTTCAATTGCTTGCTATAGAACTTTGTATGTTTGTACAACTAAATTTAAGTCGTAATCAGCTTTTCTACTAATGTAGAAATTTGACATAACCGCTATTCAAACCTAGATTTTGATATGACTCAAGCATTTTGTTTCATAGATAGAAATAAAATGTAAAAAGGAAGACGAAGGGAATTTATCGTGCTTAATAATAGAAAACACTATTTGCAAGTGGTCGCGTTTGATCAGGTTTTAGCAAAACACTGTAGGGACGAATTGCTACCATATTGTGAGCTTGAAAATGTTTATGACATGGCGGAATTAGAATGTTCTGCAAGCAATGCTGAGGCTATTATTTATGTAATGGATTATACCTGTGCCACTCATTTACATAATATAGAGTTTATTCGAGAAAAATTTCCCCAATCACTTTTATTTGTTGCAGCCACTGCTGTTTCTATTCCTCTATTACATTCAGCAATTCACTTAGGTGTGAATGATGTGTTTTTATTTCCTTTTTCAGAGGAAGATAAAGTTTCGTTTATTTGTAAAATACAAAAAGGCACCAGCATCAAATGTCATAGTGATGAGTTAGAGGCTCACCATCAAGCTTGTTGTAGCGAAGTTACCCGAGATAACCCTATGTCTACTTTGCTAGATATTATTGAAAAAGACTATGCTAAAGGTCCTTCATTGCAGGATTTATCTCATGATATTCATCTGAGCCCAAGTCGCCTATGCCATATGTTTAAAGATATTTGTGGGATAACTTATAGTCATTATTTAATTTGTCGAAAACTCGAAGAGGGCGAACGATTATTGAGTGAAAATAAAAACTCTATTACGACTATTGCCTATCAACTTGGTTTTTCAAACCCTTCACATTTTAGTCGTAGCTTTAAAGAGCACTTTAATTTAACACCAAATGCTTATGCCCAAGGTGGTAGAGATGTTACGCAAAGCGCGACATATATAAGATATCAACGCTTGAGATCTGAATTATTGCCTAATCTAGCGCATCATCATATTGCCAATTCAATGCGAAATAAGGTTGCTAGTAGTGCGTAGTAATCGCCGGTATTCTTTTTGCAGAAGTATACCGTTAGTGTCATCAATGCTAATTTTATTAGTTTCACCAATTGCATTTTCTAGTGCGCAATTGGTTAATGACCCACAATTATTAACCAATGTTCCTGTCGATATAAGTACTGCAGGTACAAGGAACGTTGCAAACGATCAGGCAATACATACAACCAGTACATATCAGTATTTAATCACTGAAAGTGGAAAGTCGCGATTATGGTTTGAGCGAGACAACTTATCGTTATCTGGAATGTCGTTAGCTCGTCTATTGGCTGATTTAGGTTGGTATCAACCTAAAAGCTTGGTTTCTTCTATGGATGGAGCTAGAGAACAGCAAATAATTAAATTGGACCGCCAATTAACCAATGGGTTCGTTAAGTTGATGTCGATTGCTAATATTGATGAAACTCAAACAAATGAAACCTCAAACGCTTTGTATTTAGCCAACGTATTGCTTGATGCGATCAGCCAAGACAACACTGATGAGCTTTTACTGTCATTGATTCCTGAATATGACCAAATTAGTCAGCTTCGCAAGGCGATATCTGAGTATCGTTATTTGGCTAAGCACCCATGGCCTAAACTGAATAGTTCGTTTAAACCTAAACTAGGACAAAGCCATAAGTATGTAAAAGGTATTCGTGAAATATTAACAATACTTGGAGATATGCCGGAATCGGCACAAACTAAAACTCGATTAGATGTATTTGATTCGGTTGTTGTTGCATCATTAAAATCGTTTCAGCGTAGACACGGTTTGGAATCAGACGGAAAATTGGGGCCAAAAACTTATGCGGCATTGCAAGTGTCACCACAGCAAAGAGTAAAGCAATTGCAAGTGAACCTTTGGCGCTGGTTTGCTTTACCGTCCAAACCGCCAGAAAATTACCTTATGGTAAATATTCCAGGCTATCAACTCACTGTATTTGAGCAAGGTAGTATTAATTTTGATATGAAAGTGATAGTTGGTGATATCGAGAACCAAACACCGACAATGATCACTGAGATAAACCGAATCACCGTCAACCCAACGTGGACGCCAACATCTAATATTATTAAAAATGAATTGATCCCAGAATATAAGCAAGATTTTCTGTCGCTAAAACGCAAAAACTTCCAATTAGTAAAAGGTTACTGGAAAAACATTGTTACTCGCGAAATTGATGATCCGGGGCTTAATTTTAATGAATTACTTCGTTCTTACCGTTTAGTTCAAGCGCCCGGTGAAAATAATGCGCTAGGTTATTACCGTTTTAATATTCCTAACAATTATTCAGTCTACCTTCACGATACACCTGTAAAGTCACTTTTTGGCAGAGAGCAGAGAGCGTTAAGTCACGGCTGTATCCGTCTTGAAGATGCCAAAGGACTTGCTGAGTACCTGATAAAATCGGAAAACTCAGTTACTTTGCAGACGGCTCAAAGCGCACTGCAATCGGGAAAAACCACTAACTTCCCTCTAAATAAGGCTTTGCCAGTATTTATCACCTACCAAACAGCATGGATAGATAAGTACGGAAAATTGCGACTTTCACCGGATATTTATAATCTAGATCATAAAAAACAGAGCATCGCGCAACTTCGTGCAACAGTTAGCAATCCTGTGATAACCCTTTCACAAAATACGCTCTAACCTTAACCCCTGTCACTGATAGAAATATCGGTCTAATAATATGCAAAGAAAAGTGAATAACATTTTCTTTGTTGAATTAATTTCAGGAGAAATCTAAATGATTAAGTTAAAAAATTTGATGAAGGAATTCATTGAAGACGAAAGCGGCTTGACTGCGGTCGAATATGCGATAGCCGGAGGAGTTGTGGTCGGCGGGATGGCTGGAGCATTTACTTTATTAGGTCAAGGTGCTGAAGGTCAAATGGATGGCCTATGTGGCGAACTTGATGGCGGAGTCACAGCAAATACAGTAAATACAACTTGTTAATTGGAGAATAAAATGAGCTTGATAAAAGATAAATTAAAAGAATTATTAGAAGATGAGAGTGGCTTGACTGCTGTTGAATATGCGATTGCTGGTGGTTTAGTTGTTGCTGGTATGGCAGGAACCTTCGTAGCGTTAGGTGACCGTGCGGAAGACAAGATAACTTGTTTAGATCGTGCGGTAAGAAATAACGCATGTTAAAGCAGGCATCAAGTTAACCACTAATACTCATTTGGTGTTATTAAGATTGGAAAAAGGGGGGACTATGGAATCTACAAATTTTCAAATGATCATGCTACCAGTAACGTTTATATTTTTTTTGGTGGCTCTTATTTGGGATTTAAAATTCCATAAGATCCCCAATAAGCTTTGCATTGTAATTTTATTTACCGGTCTTGGATTACAGCTATTCTATCACGGTATTTGGAATGGTCTTCTAAATTTTACAATAGGATTAACTGTTGCATTTTCATGTCTTTTTCCTTTGTTTTTAATAAAAGCCCTTGGTGGCGGAGATGTAAAATTAATGATGGCTTTGGGAACTATGTTTGGCGCAGAGCTTACTTTATGGTCAATTGTTTTGGGCATTATATGCGGAATTTTCACAAGTATATTTTTAACAATTAGACAGGTTGGGATAAAGGGGATTTTAAGTACATTCCATCGATACTACCAAATATTGTTTTGTCACACATATTTTAAACCCGAAGATGGTGAAGCTGCCGCATTACGCGTTCCTTATGCCCCAGCTCTCGCTCTAGGTTGGCTTTGGGCATGTTATCTTAATGATGACGTGATGATGACGATTTCAAACCTCCGTTATGCGTTATCGATATAGGTAAAGTTATGAGCTTATTTAGTTTCGTAAATAAAGATGGCAAAGAAAGCAATAGCGCGAGTGACTCTGATGTAAAACAACAAGCTGCTGTTGATGGTGATAAATCATTAGATATGGCTCCTCCTAAGGCTAAATCATTACGTGACACTTATGTTAAAGGTGATTTAATTTCAAATAATTCCGCTACTAATAATCATCCCACTCATGAACATAATTCCAGTATCGATGTACCTCTTAATAGCAACTCTATTGCACCACAACCAATTGATGTTAAATCTACAGGTCTTAGTGAGAACTTATTAGTTTCCTTATTGTTAAAGCATTTAAACCTATCGGGTGTTTTAACAATAAGGCAGTTATCACAAAAGCTATGTTTGCCCGGTGTTATTGTCCAAACCCTTATCGATAAAGCAAAGCATCAAACATACGTTGAAAATATGGCTTCAAATGAACGTCAACAAATGCGTTATGCCTTAAGTTCTATTGGTCAATTAATGGCTGAAAAAGAATTACTAAAAAATGGTTACATAGGTCCTGCACCTGTACCCATTGCTCAATATACAAATATTTGTTTGCAACAAAGCAGTCGCAAGCATGTGGTGACTTTAGCGGAGCTAAATAATGTGTTTGCTGATATTAATTTCTCGCAAGATTTGCTTGAGAAAGTCGGGCCATCATTAAACTCGAATAAACCAATACTAATTTATGGTGAAGCAGGCACTGGCAAAAGCTATTTTTGCCGGCATTTAAATATGGTATTTGGCGACGAAGTATTAATTCCTTATGCACTAGAAGTCAATTCTGAAGTAATACAGGTCTTTGATCCGGAAATACATCATAAAATTGAGGATGCAAGTAACCATAAAATATTGAAAATTGCAGAAAGCTTTGATCAACGCTGGATTAAATGTACGCGACCTCTAGTAGTCAGTGGCGGTGAATTAACTGAACAGATGCTTGAAGTACGTTTTGATTCAGACTCTAAAACCTATCAAGCTCCACTTCAGCTAAAAGCAAATAATGGGATTTTATTGTTAGATGATTTGGGGCGACAAAAAATTAGTCCAAAAGCATTGTTTAATCGCTGGATTATTCCACTGGAAGAAAGAGTTGATTATCTAGCTTTACAATCGGGTCAGCATTTTGAAATACCATTTGAACTTGTCATGTTATTTTCGACTAACCTTTCACCCACTGATTTGGTGGATGACGCCTTTTTAAGGCGTCTAGGTTACAAAATAAACTTTACACCATTGTCAAAAGAGCTTTATCAATCTGTCTGGTTTAACGAGTGTATTACAACAAATTTAAAGTGTGAATTATCGCTATTTGAATATCTAGTTGATCATTTACATAAAATGCACGGTAAGAAGTTCTTACCGTGTTACCCGAGAGATTTAACTTCCATCATCAGCGATCAAATAAAGTTTAAACAGCTAGATTCGGAAGTAACCAAAGAATTGTTAGATTTTGCTTGGCACAGTTATTTCGTGAAGTAAGTCGTACGTACTAGTTATGTTCAGTAAATAAGGAGTATTTGTGAATAAAAATGTTGCGTTATTTATATTGCTATCTGTGGCGTTTGGATTAGGCGCCGTATATCTAGCAAATAATTGGTTGGATAAAAACCAACCCAAAGACTTACAAGCAGGACAGGCAATGGTTGTTGTGGTCAATGCGCCACTATTGACTGGTAGTATTATAGAAGCAAAGCATCTTAGTTTGAACAAAGTCCCCGAGTCTGCAGTGCCCGAAAACAGTTACAATAAAATTGAAGATGTTGTCGGTATGGTAGTGAATCAAAAGCTTTATCCTGGCGATATTGTGAGATCGGAACGAGTAAACAAAAAAGGAGAGGGTAGTTCTCTTGCAAGTTTAATATCTTCAAATATGAGGGCTGTTTCAATAAGAGTTAACGATGTTGTTGGGGTTTCTGGTTTTATTCTTCCCGGAAACAAAGTCGATATTCTCACTACGTTTAATAAAAATGATAACGTCTATACGGAAGTCGTTTTGTCAAACATTAAAATATTAGCAGTGGATCAAAAGGCCTCTAATGACGAGAACAAGCCTACCATTGTTCGCGCCGTGACTTTAGAAGTAAATATAGAACAAGCTGAAACATTAATGAATTCTCAAAGAAAAGGTGGTTTGCAGCTAGCTTTAAGAAACCCAAATGACGAGGCTATAGTTTCAACTTCAACTTCTAGTTCTCCTACTCCTGCACTAAGTGAATCTTCCAACGATGCACATTCATCTATCTTGCCAGAAACGAATGATAGCGCTTTTCAAATAGCTAAAAAGCGCTTTGATGGTCGTAATAAAGTAGAGATTATTCGCGGAATCGAGAAAGAAACTGTACAGGTTTCTAATAACCCTTAAGGACTACACTAATGGATAAATTTTATAAAGTAGTACCTATAATAATTTTTTTATCGCTTTTAACAGTGCTAAACACTAAATCAGTAAACGCTGGAGGACCAGCTATTAAGGAAGACAATGCGATAAAAGTACCTATTTTTAAATCAAGAAATTTAAAAATGAAAACTTTAGTACATCGTGTTTCCGTTGGTAATCCTGACATCGCCGATATTCTAGTGTTACGAGAAGATGAATTATATGTTGTCGGCAAAACTTTAGGTCATACCAATGTAATGATTTGGGATGAAAATGATAAAGTTGTCGATGTTTTTGATCTAGAAGTTTCTCATGATTTAAACGCCTTAAGAGAGAGATTATTCCATTATTTACCGAAAGAAAATATAGGGATTGAGAGTTCTCAAGGGCAATTAGTTCTCAGTGGCCAATCTTCGTCATTAGCTAAAATGAATATGGCAGTAGAGTTAGCGCAATCGTATGCAGATGCGGCAACAACAAATAATGGCGAAAGCAAAGTTTTAAATATGCTAAGCGTTGGTGGTGGTCACCAAGTGATGTTAGAAGTTACAGTTGCCGAGGTTCAAACAGAAGTTGCACGTCGACTCGATTCAAAAATGTTATTAAATTTTGATGGTAGTGATGGCTCTGGAGGAATTGTTTCTGGTGGTGATATATTTGACGCGATAGGCGTAAGCCCAACAATTTCTAAGGGGTTCTTTGGCACCTATTTAGATGGAGATATGTTATTTAAATTTGCTTTTGATGTTGCCAAACAACACGGCTTAGCAAAAATATTGGCTGAACCTAACATAACAGCATTGAGCGGCCAAAAAGCAGAATTTTTATCTGGCGGGGAGTACCCAATACCAGTACCTAATCGTGAGGGGATCACGATTGAATATAGAGATTTTGGTGTTGGTGTTAGCTTTGTTCCTACGATTTTAGATTCTGGTAAAATTAACTTAAATCTTAATGTGCTAGTCAGTGAGCTGAGCCCTACAGCAGCATTATCACTTTCTCCTGAAGATTCCAATGCTCGGATGTCTATCCCATCGATTATTAAACGTACTACAGCCACAACCGTAGAGCTTGGCGATGGTCAAACTATTGCTATCGGCGGTTTAATTAGCGAACGTCTGCGTGAGAGCGTTGATAAAATCCCTGGTCTTGGTGATATCCCTATTCTGGGTCAGTTGTTTCGCTCTCAAGAATTTATTAAAGGACAAACAGAGCTAGTGATTATGGTAACGCCAAGGTTAGTTCGACCATTCAATAAAAAGGGGATGGAGTTGCCTACGGACTATTTTGTTCCTGTATCAGATATGGAGTTTTATTTGATGGGAAAAATGACACCACGCGAAAAACCGGATGATGAAGATAAGAAATCTCCTAATCAAATAGAAGATACCAATGAACAGATATTGCCCGATGATGGTGGCACCCAAGAAAAATACGGTCATGAATTAAATGCTGAAGAAGCTGGAGAGTAATTATGAATAAAAGACTTGGATTTTTATCATTAGCTTTACTTTTTACTGTTAGCTGCACCTCAGTAAATGAATATCCTATTTCTGGAAGTTACGCAAAAATAAACGAAAAACAAATACTTGATCCAATGGCGCCAGAAAATAATGAAGGTATTGTTAATAATTTGGATGGTAGTTATGGAGAAGGAGTAGTTGCAAGTTATAAGAAGGCGTCTACTGCACCTACAGAAGGCCGAACTTCAGAAAATGCGGAAAGTTTAATTAAGTCTTCAAATTCATCAGGTAATAGATAAATTTTTAAAGGATTTGTTATATGTTGAAAAAGGCACTAACCAAGCAAAAAGGAAACATCTTAGTGATGTTTACTTTAGCTTTGTTTGCGCTTTTTGGTATGGCGGCTTTAGCGTTAGATGGCGGTCACCTTTTACTAAATAAAAATCGATTACAAAATATTGTTGATGCTGCAGCTCTTAGCGGCGCTAAGGAACTGGATTTAGGTAACGATCATTTTGAAGCAATTACCGCTGTGAAAGAAATGATCACCCTAAATTTAAGTCATAGCGGGTATGGTGAGTTGGATTCAGTTATTGATCTTGACTCGCACTTAACCATCCAATTTGGTCCAAGGCCACAACCTTTTAATCCAATATTAACCCCCGGTATAGACGAAGAAAATAATCGATATATAAAGGTTACAATCTCCAATTTACCCCTAGTTAACTTCTTAGCTCAAGTTCTTGGTTTTAATAAAAAGGTTAGTGCTACAGCACTTGCTGGGCCAAGTACAGTTATCGCAAGCTGTTATAGTGACTTAGTCCCTATGATGGTTTGTGCTAGAGGGCCGGAAGATGATGGTTTTTTTGGCTATGATATTGGCGAAATAACCGTAATGAAAATAGGCTCTACAGTACCCAGTGAAGTTGGCAGTGGTAATTTTCAATTACTTAATTTACCAGGAAATCAAGGTGGTAATGATATTCGAAATGCTATGGCCGGGGCTACCTTTGATGGTGTTGAAGCTTGTTTTACGACAAGTGAAGACGACTCGTTAACTACCGCACCTGGCAATAAAGTAGGTCCCTCTTTACAGGGCCTAAATACGAGATTAGGAACATCTAAGTTAGATGGTTATGAATCAGATACAGATACTTGCCAGCATGGCCGTTTAGACATTGAAAAGCATACAGGAACAATTATCAATGAAGATGATCTTCCTATCTATAGCGACGGAACAGTAATTGATGATGGAATCTTGATCCCTGAAGGAGACATAATCCCCTCAAGAATCGCTAATTTGTATCGTCATTCTCATTATGACCCTTCGATTTACGTAAGAGATGGAATAACGATTCCGCCTTTACCTAGCGGAGAATGTGTTAAAGGTGACAACCCTGTAGCTGGTGTTGACGAACGAAGAGTTATTAATGTCATTATTGCCCAGTGCGATGGTGGTACTAATGGTTCAAAACCGCCTTTTTATGAAGGTTCAGGCTGTTTTTTCTTAACGCAAGATATTGAAAATGGCGGACAAGATAGCTTTGTCGTTGGTGAGTTTATTGAAGATTGTACAGTTGAAGGGGTGGCTTCAGATATTAATGAAGACAACCCAGGTCCATATACCATAGTTTTATACCACGTTCCTTTTAGTAAGGATTCGTAACAATGACAAACCTCAATAACAGAAAATTAAAAATCAAAGGGCTAGCTGCAATTGAACTGACCTTAATTTTACCTATATTACTATTTCTTGTTTTTATTGTAGCCGAGTATTCGCGACTGCTATATCAATACAATGCACTAAATTCGACAGTAAGAGATGCTGCTCGATATTTGATTGATTATGGTACACCTGGGTCAACCAATGTCATAGATATTACCCCTGAACTGGCAAAAAATGCCAGTTATTTAATTAGCTCCGGTGAACATCAAAGCTCGAATACATTACTGCCAAACCTTGGGGCAACCGCATCAATGCCAGCAGATAGTGTGACTAATAATTATGTTATTAATGAAACTGGTTATGAATTAAGAATTACAGTTGTCGATGACTTTATTACCTTAACCGTCATTTATGACTGGCAACCAGTTTTTGCAGATTTATTACCAACGTTTTCTTCTCAAGGCTCATTCGATTTGTCATATGACTTAGTTGTTCACTATACAATGAGAGCACTATGAAGAAACAATTAAACAGCAACAAAACTAGTGCTAAGAGCAAGCAAGCTGGCCTATATACAGTTGAATTTGCAATTGTTGGCAGTTTGTTCTTTTTACTGTTTTTTGCAGCATTTGAAATTGCTCGGTTAATGTTTACTTTAAATGTGTTAACGGAAGCATCTCGCCGAGGAGCAAGATTATTGGCGGTATGTCCTTTGGTTAATGTAGATGAGGCGGCTAACGATGTGGCTAAGCTAGCCTCTTTTGATGAAGGAAAGTTAATATCACAACTCACATCTGACAATATTTTAGTGAAATATCTAACATTTGATGGCGTACCAGCAACCTCCTTTTCACAAATCAGATTAGTGAGAGTTGAAATTAGAAACTTTGAGCATAGTTTAATTATCCCAGGTTTAGATATCACTCTCAATTCACCTAGCTTTGCAACGACAATACCACGAGAAAGTCTTGGTGAAACTCGTTGGGATGATTCGGTGTGTAATTAATGGAGACTCTTTAAATGGAACGTAAATTAGTTAATTTAATAAACTCATCAGGCGCTGAATCTATGGTCTCATCAGAGAATAATAAAATGATCGCATTACCATTTCTTGTCGATTCGTTATTAGTCTGTAACGATCTGCAAGTAGAACAAGGTATCAAAGAGTTATTAAGCAATATCAAAAATTTAGAGTTAACATGTGAGAAAAAGGTCACATTTGTTACCCATGAATATCAACTTGCTATCATAGTTTATAGTGGCGATGAGCAGCAAAGCCATAATGATATAGAGAAAATAGCTAATACCTCGGCTAACATTTTATTAGTTGGAGATAATCTACCTCCGCAATTACTGCGAAAATCTTTAAAACATGCAATTAAGGATTTTATTCCTTTAAAAACTGTAGAAGAAGAATTGTTACCTACAATTGAAACACTAGTTTCGACTCTGAGTGTAAATATTGATTTAGCGCCGGTAATTACTGTTATTAATGGAAAAGGAGGGTCTGGAGCGAGTTTTATCACTAACCTGTTAGGGCAAGTAATAAGTAAACATAGCGCTAAACAAGTTGTTGTTATAGACGGTGATTTACAACATGGAACACTTGCTGACAGTATGGCCTGCGAGCCGGATTATTACCTTGATGACGCAATAAACGATGTAAAAGAATTAGATGCAACCGCGATTAAGTCCATGATGAGTTGTCGTGGAAGTGTCAGTTTACTCCCTGTAAAGCCCTATTCAAAATTAAACCATCTATCAAACCTCGATAATTCAAGTGTAAGTCAACTTATGTCAAAAGTTAGGGCTAATTTTGATTTATGTATAGCCGACTTATCTACCGGATTGGACAGTTTTTCTATTCCATTAGTAGAAATGTCGGAGCAAATATTTATTGTGATACAGCAAAATATAGTCAGCATCAGAGAAGCAAAAGCATTAATCGAACAACTTAAGCTTAATATGGGAACGGATCCTAATAAGATCCATATATTGGTAAATCGGTTTTCATCAAAACACAGCACGATTAGCTTAGCGGATGTCACGAATACATTAGGAGTTAAATCAGCTTTTAAGGTAACCAATGATTATCAGGTAGCTAGCGCTTGTACTGATTTGGCAAAAACGATAAATGATTTGCCGGAGAGTAAAGAAATTGAAAAAGAATTGATTACAGTGATCAATTCAATTATGTCGATCGACTTGCAATTGAGCAATAAACCAAAGAGTTTATGGGCAAAAATTACGGGTAAAAGCTAATGGAATTAATGAAAAAAACAAACGAAGACCGTTATGACTTCTTGTCAGCACCGGAATTAGAAATTAAACAAGAGCTATTTTCCAAATTGTTGAAAATGCTAGATCTATCCATTTTAGAAACAATGGAATCTGGTGAAGCGCACGAACAAATTAGCGATATCTGTAATCAATTACTTAATGATGTTTCTAGGCCTTTAAACTTAATGGCAAGGCAAAAAATTATAAAGTTGATTATTGATGAAATATTAGGACTTGGACCATTAGAGACATTGTTTGCTGATAATTCTATTTCAGACATATTGGTTAATCGTTTTGACAGTATCTATGTTGAACGTTTTGGTAAATTGGAAAAGGTCCCTGTTCAATTTTATGATAATGCACATTTATTAAATATCATTGATCGAATTGTATCGAGTGTTGGCCGACGAATTGATGAGTCTTCACCTATGGTTGATGCTCGATTGAAAGATGGTTCGCGTGTTAACGCCATTATCCCGCCTCTAGCATTAGATGGACCAACATTATCAATTCGTAGATTTACAGTGGAAAAGTTGAGAGCAGAACAATTGATAGAATTTGGCTCAATGAGTGAAGAGATTGGTCAATTGATTGAAGCATGTGTCCATGGGAAATTGAATGTTTTAATTTCAGGAGGTACGGGTAGCGGTAAGACGACGTTATTAAATATTTTATCAGGTTATATCCCTGAATATGAAAGAATTATTACTATAGAAGATTCAGCTGAGTTGCAATTACAACAGCCACACACCGTGCGGCTTGAAACTCGAATAGCCAATATAGAAGGAAGAGGAGAGGTTACCCAACGTGACTTAGTACGAAATTGCCTCCGAATGCGACCTGATCGGATCGTTATAGGTGAAGTTAGGGGCGAAGAAGCGGTTGACATGTTGTCAGCAATGAATACTGGTCATGAAGGATCTCTTACGACTTTGCATGCCAATAGCCCTAGAGATGCATTAGGGCGATTAGAAAATATGGTCTGTATGGCGGGGTTTGATATTCCGGTTAAAAACATTAGAGCTCAAATTGCTTCAGCAATTGATTTGGTCATACAGTTGCAACGTCACGAGGATGGACATCGCAGGATTACTAGTGTTCAAGAGGTTAATGGTATGGAAGGAGAAATTATTACCATGTCGGAAGTATATACTTTTGAGCGACAAGGTAAAGATGACGCAGGGGATATTAAAGGAACATATAAAGCGACTGGAGTGGTGCCTAACTTTAATAATAACCTTAAAGCTAAAGGGATTAACCTGCCCAACGAAATATTTGGCTTAAGTTCTGACACGATGCAGTTTTAGGAGCGAGTATGAGTAATGAATTAATTTTTCTTTTGTTAGTTTTTGGTGCAGTATTGTTTATGACACAAACGTTATTCGTCTCCGTTTATAATCCTCAAAGAACAAAAACTAAACAACTAAAACAACATCTTGATAAATTGGCGCAAGCTGATATTCAGCAAATCGATCTGATTTTGACGCAAAGGTTAAATCAGTTGCACCCAATATTTAAGTCGATTGAAAAAATTAAATTTGTTGAAAATATAACCTATAAACTCGAGATGGGAGGTAGTAAATTATTTGGTCACCAATATATTTTAATTATTTTATTAGTGGTTATTTTTATTTGCCCGCTTGTTTATAGCTTTATTCTTGATCCATTTATAACACTACTTATTGCTTCTTTTATCATTGCAGCATTTATGTTTAAACTCAAAAGTAATATTGCTAAACGCCTCGAAGAAATTGAAAAGCAGTTCCCTGAGACTTTGGATGTTTTAAAAAGGGGACTGCAAGCAGGTTATGCTTTTTCAGAAGCTTTAAAATTAGTTTGTGAAGAAACTAAAGGTGATTTGGCTGTCGAGTTTGATTTAATGTTTAAGCAAATAAACTATGGTAACGATGTAAAAACAGCTCTTTATACGTTTGTTCACCGAGTACCAACAACGTCAGCAATGGCTTTTGTTAGTGCAGTAAGTATTCAAAAAGAAACCGGCGGAAATTTAGCTGAAAAAATTGAAACATTGTCTCGAGTTATTCGCCAACGCTTTAAATTTAAACGCCGTGTTAAAACATTATCTGCCGAAGGGCGTTTATCTGCGTGGGTGTTAGTGTTAACTCCTTTTGTTTTGTTTGCTGTTCTTTATTTAACTTCGCCTAGCTATGTTACTGAGTTAATTTCAACCCCGGAAGGCATTAATTTGTTAAAGTGGGGCGGAGTTGGAATGATACTTGGTACGGTTTGGATTAAAAATATTATACAAATAGAGTACTAACTATGGATTATTTACTAGGCCTCATTAATAGTTTTTCTGATAACCCCGACACGGTTCGCATGGTTGTCTATATAGTGGCTGCAGTTTCAGGAATTACCTTATCTATAGCCTTAGGGTTATTATTTACAGGTGCTTACTCTCCAATTCGAGTACAGTTACAAAAGCTGCAACACGCACCAACCGGAACAAATGATGTTAAAGAAAATCTCACACATTCGTTAGAACATTCTCTAGACAAAATATCATTTCTCCAAAAAACCTACTCTGGAGATGAAAAAACCAAACGATTATTAATTCATGCAGGATTTCATTCAGAGCATGCATTAAAACTATATAATGCGATCAAATTGTTATTAATATTATTGGGCTGTGCAATTGGGTTGAGCATCGTGACAATGATGGTCAACCTATCCACCATAATGTCAATTTATTTGGTGGTATTAGCTATTGGTGGAAGTTATGTTCTACCTGGCATCGTATTAACTTATATTGCCAATAAACGTATGCTTTCATTACGTAAATACTTCCCCGATGCTCTAGATTTATTAGTTGTATGTTGTGAGTCAGGACTAGGTCTATTGGAGTCTTTTCAGCGGGTAGCTAAAGAAATGGAATTTGCCCAACCAGCTTTGTCTCATGAGATGACCTTAGTATGTTCAAAAGTAAGAGTAGGGTTTTCAATGCAAGAGGCCTTACACGAGTTTTCTGAACGAACAGGTTTAGAAGACATCAGAGGTCTAAATTCAGTAATTGTACAAAGTTTACGTTTAGGTACAGGGATTGCGGAAACACTAAGAGTTTACTCAGAAGAATATAGAGATAAAAGATTACAAGAAGCAGAAGAAAAAGCAGCAAAAGTAGGAGTTAAAATGATCTTTCCTATGATTTGTTGTATATGGCCGTCATTTTTTATTGTCGCTGTAGGACCAGCAGTAATCAGGGTGATGAGTGTCTGGGATACCGCCTTCTAGGAGAAAAAATTAAATGTTCAGAATAATAAAAATTCTACTAGTTTTGAGTGCATTGCTAGCCTCTGCTTGTAGCTCAACACCTGAAAGTGAAGACAATCTAAAAAATTATGCTCGAGATGATTTGTTTGGGGATAATGGTCAAACTAATGGTATAAACCAAGAAACATTTGATGATGCATTCGCAAAGGCTGTTGAGTCTGAACAGCGCGGCGAAGATGAAAAAGCACTTTATTATTATATTCAATGTCTTGAATTTGAACCTAATAATGCCAAAGTGCTATTTCGTATTGCTCGAATTCATGACAAACAAGGTAATAATCAGATCGCGATTCGAGCATACGAAGAGGCTCTCGATAATGATCCTAGTTTAATTCTTGCTCATCAATCTCTCGGTGTTATTGAAATGAAAAAGCGTCAATATAAGCAAGCACAAGGCCATCTTCAAAAAGCAATTCATTTAGATCAACAACGACTGCGAGAATTAGGTACTGAAAAAGATGGTGGCTATTATGTATTAGACACCGATTCGCCGATAAACTCATATAACGTTTCGGGTATCATTGAAGATATGCATAAGAATTATGAATTAGCGCGGGTGTATTATAATCTCGCTTTAAACGCTAATCCAGATTCGGCGAATATTTTAACTAATATTGGATATTCCCATTACCTTACCGGCGATTTAACGCTAGCAGAACGATATTTTCGCAGAGCAATTAATGTAAATAACCAATCTAAGCGAGCTTGGAATAACTTAGGTTTAGTTTATGCGCGCAAAGGGCAATACAATAAAGCGATAAAAACCTTTAAACAAGTGATGACTGAGCCTGATGCTTATAACGACCTTGGCTATTTTGTTATGCTTGAAGGGCGTTTAGACGAGGCAGAACTATTTTTTCAAAAAGCCATAGATATATCACCAAAATACTTTAAAAAAGCCTATGCCAATCTCGAAACGGTGCAAATGAAAAAGCGCGATATTTGGTTGAAGCAACAAGAACTAAATGGCACTAGTGACGAAGTCATTAGTAATGAAAATAGTCAAAATGAAACTAAAGAGAATGACAGTGCAAATAATGCAAGCTTTGATGAAAAAGGTATACAAGGATCTGCAAACAAAAATACAGAAAGTGCTATACCAAAAAACACTAGCGAAAATATTGAGAGTGATGCCATTTCAGATAGTAGTGTTTCTGAAGTTGCGCAGCAAGCTAAGAGAGATAACACCAATAACTCAATAGGTTATGCCAATAAAAAATATGTTAACTCAGGAGCAATAAGGGCAGAATTTTTACTACAACCAGAGAATGAGGAAGGCGACAGCCAAGGTGTCGACACTGAATTGGTGAAAGAAAAAAAGTCCCTAAATAATATTTTTGCTTAAAATTATTGATGAATTAATGTAGGATTTTAATGGTTTGTAGATTAATAAAGAATTCTGTAAGTGAGTGAATCAACTTAAACAAATCAGGGTCTAAGCATTATTTATGGAAAGTAATTTGAAAATCACCAGTACTAATCAGATGGCAATCGAAAGCCATGACTCAGGAAGTATCACCGAAGTTCAGGTCAATGCCGAGCATGCTGAATTAGTACTTAATCATACCTTATTCTCTGCTAAAGTTTCATTGTTTGGTGGCCAGGTTTTAAGTTGGCAACCTAAAGGCCAAAGTGAGGTTTTTTGGGTGTCTAAAAACGCAATATTAAATGGAGATAAACCAATTCGAGGCGGCATACCATTGTGTTGGCCATGGTTTGGTTCATATAAAGATGCTGGCAATCATGGTTTTGCTCGAACAAACTATTGGCACTTGAAAAGTTCCAAGATTTCAAAAGATGGCATTTTATTAGAGCTTGAATTAACCGTAGATAATCAATGCTCTCAGTGGCCATATTCTTTCTCACTCATTCAAGTATTGGAATTCTCATCGACACTTAAACAACAATTGATTGTTGAAAATACTAGCGATCAAACATTTGATTTTAGCTATGCACTTCACAGCTACTTTTCGGTAAGCTCTCCTAACGATGTGAAAATTCCTGATCTTAGTTCAGCAAATTATGATAATAAAATTACTCAATTAATTAACCGCCCACCGGCTGATGTATTGGATTGTGTTGGACCAATTGACAACATTTATCATAGTGATAAATCGCTCACTTTATTTGATAAAAAATGGAAACGAGCAATAGAGATAAATAAAGCGAATTCAGCGCAATGGGTATTATGGAATCCTGGCGAGGAAGGGGCTAAGTCATTTAATGACATTCATCAAAATGGTGAACAAGAGTTTGTTTGTTTGGAGGCGGCCAACACTCACTTTTTGCAAGTTGCAGCGGGCCAAATAGTGAACCTTTCACAAGAAATTAAAGTCTACAAATTATAACGCTTAACCTAACAATTTAAGCCTCTAATTTAACAGCTTACATTAATACTCTAGCCTACACGTAAATGACGGTTAAGTAGCATTTGCGTAAAGGCTATTTTTAAATAAAAACCTCTTGGTAAGGTCATAAATGGTTTTCCTTCAAAATCATAGGCTTGGGTTTTTACTTTTGAGTTCGCCGCTTTTGGTCGAAGTTGCATCACTTGTCCGTATTTAGCGTTGATCTCTTCCACATGTCCTAGAGCAATCATATCGGTCAGTTCCTGCCAATCTTGACGTAATAATTCTTCTTCTTCTTGGTCAGGTTGCCATAAAAATGGTGTACAAACGATACGTTGATGAATTGGGATTTCTCGTTCAGAAATGACCGGTACCCAGAGAACTTTTGACAGTTTGTTTTTAAGGTGAGATTGCTCCCAAGTCATGCCGGTGATTCCGGTTAGTGGCGCAACACAAACAAACGTTGTTTCAAGCGGCTTACCTTGGCGGTTTATTGGTAGTGTCTTTAGCTCAATACCGAGTTCAGGAAAATCTGGAAGTGGCAAAGAACCGGCGCTAGCCCCGAGTATTTTTTCCAATAATAGACCTATCCAGCCTTTTTCCCGGTTTAAATTCTCTGGTACACATACGTTAGCTTGTTCTGCAAGTTCACCAAGTGTTAGCCCTGCGATGCTTTGCGCATGAGCCATTAACTGCTTTTCACTTGCCGGTTTAATTAAATTCACTGTTTGTTAATTTGTAATTAGTTTGTCGTTATTATGCGCAAATTTTTTGGTTATTTGAATTATTTTCAATGTTTAATTTGCTCAAACTGAAAGTTTGTGGAACAATCATTTTAAATCAAACTAAATTTGAACGGGAGTTCATGTGATTGATGCCGAAGGCTATAGAGCCAACGTCGGCATAGTGATTACAAACGGCAAAGGCCAGGTATTTTGGGCTAGACGGTTTGGTCAGCACTCATGGCAATATCCGCAAGGCGGAGTTGATGAAGGTGAGTCCGTTGAACAAACGATGTATCGAGAGCTTCATGAAGAAGTTGGTTTAAAACCACACCAGGTAGAAATAATTGCTGTTACTAAGCATTGGTTAAGGTATCGACTACCAAAACGTTTGATCAGACATGAAAGTAAACCTGTCTGTATCGGACAAAAGCAAAAGTGGTTTTTATTAAAACTCACCTGCGCTGAAGATGAAGTTGATCTATTACATTCAGGTCACCCTGAATTTGATGATTGGCGATGGGTAAGTTACTGGTATCCGGTTAGACAGGTTGTTTCATTCAAACGTGATGTGTATCGCCGAGTAATGAAAGAATTTGCGGCAGTTGCTTTACCATACCAAAAAGCGGAAACGAACGAACGTCGACATTCAAAGAATCGACGTGGTCACCCTCAACGTAGGGATAATCGTCGCCGCCGCGGCTAGTGATCATTATGTAAACAATTAATAAAGCTGTACAGCGAAGGTTGTACAGCTTTATTTTTTTGTTTAATTCGAATTCAATTTCATTCAATTAAGCAAACCTTCAACTCTATGACCATCGAAGTAAATTTTAAGCAAAGCAAAATGTTAGCGCTGTTTTTCTAAACGATTTTTAGGGTATACTGTAATTTCAATTGTATGTTACCTACGCCATATTTTAGCTTTTCTTATGACGTGGATATACGGGAAGAAACCAATTCAAATAAGTGGAGTTTATGCTAACTACGTTACGTAGCATCGTTTTAAAATTCAACCAAGAAGTAGAGCTTGATAAAGCTTTGCAAACCTTGGCGAGTCAGGTCAAACAGGCTATGACTACGGATTGTTGCTCGGTGTATTTAGCAGATTATGAACAACAACATTTTTTACTTATGGCTTCTGATGGCCTAGCTAAAGCTTCATTTGGTCGAGTAGCTATTGGTTTCTCAGAAGGCTTAGTTGGTTTAGTTGGTCAACGCGAAGAACCAATTAATATTGCCGATGCCCATAATCACCCAAGGTTTAAACATGCACCTGAAGTGCAAGAAGAAGAATTCGAAGCATTCTTGGGCACACCAATCATTCATCAACGTAAAGTGTTAGGTATTATTTCTGTTCAGCAAAAACAGGCCCGACAATTTGATGAAACAGAAGAAGCGTTTCTGGTAACTTTAGCTGCGCAACTTGCGATTGCTTTCGCCTCAACCGAAACCAAAGGTGTACTAAGTAGAAGTCAACGTCAAAATAATCATCAGCAAATTAAGGGCATACCAGCTTCTCCTGGATTAGCCATCGGTAATTTTTATGTAAGCTACCCCAAAGCGCAATTAACTAGCGTTAGCGTGGCAAAGGTAAATGAACCGGATAGCCAAAATCGAATATTTCAACAAGCAGTTTTAAAAACGAAACGCGATTTAACTCAAATGAGTGAACGTATGCAAGGTACTATTCCTGAAGATGCACTCGACATTTTTGAAATGTACCGACATATGCTAGATACCGCCAGTTTAGGAAATGAGATCGTTGAGAAAATAAATCAGGGCTGGAATGCGGAAAGCGCATTAAAATTAGTCATTGATCAATACGTGATACAGTTTGAATCAGTTGACGATGTTTATATACGAGAACGTGCCACTGATATTAAAGACTTAGGTAATCGAGTGCTGTTTCATTTACAGCAACAAAATACTTTAAAAACTGATGTTCCTGGGAATATGATTTTAGTGGCAGAAGATGTTACTGCATCGTTACTAGCTGAATACCAACACAAAGGTTTAACGGCTATTGTATCGTTATCAGGATCAAATAATTCACATGCAGTAATTTTGGCTCGTGCACTAGGAATACCTGCAATAATGGGCGTAGGCTCG